>NZ_CP114276.1 GCF_027105055.1 Acinetobacter sp. TR3 | reverse complement strand
ATGGGGTTATTGAAGCAAATTTAATAAATATCAGCTCTAAAATTGAATTATTACGCAACATAGCTGACAAGACGAAAGAGGAAACTCTTAAAGATTTTCTTTTTCAGACTGCTAACGATCTAGAAAAATCAGTATCTTCAATTAAAAGAGAATTAAGTAAATGATCTTTTCCCAAAGGGCGCACTTAGCCATTGAGAAAAATCTTCGATTTTTTCAATGGAAGTCCGTGGGGGTAAACCCCTCAACCCCAAAAGCAAAAACACTGTAATCAGGGAAAAAACATTTTTGATTTTGATCCTTGTTTGTCACTCGTAGACACTCGTTTTGTTTTGCTCTTTCTAGAATTCACAAAAAAGATATTAGCGAGTGTCTACGAGCGACTCAATGAAAGTTCGATTATTCCCCCTCTGGAAAACCGCTTTTAAAAATATTGGCTGCTAGATGGTTTTTACTATAGTGAGGTTTTGCTTTTAAAAAAACACGAGCAAAGCGAGTTCATAGTTGCTTTTGCTTGTTTTCGGGTCTTAGGGGAAATCCCCTAACAAGTCCCCGAATATCAAAATGTGGCTACATTTTGTATATACGGGTAGGCTTGCTTATTTGATTTTTTTTCTTCTAAACCTTTGACTTCTTCCCCATTGTTTGCAGAAATTGCCCCTCGACTAAGCTTGCTTAGTCAAAAAAGTTTGAGCAAAGCGAAAACATAGGGCAATTTTCGTGATGAAAATGGGCTTTTAATGTTTTTAAATGCTTTTAAATGCTTTTAGACATGCTAAGAAGCCTACACAGCAAGGCATACAGAGGACATAAGACGAGACTTACCTACCAATAAGACGAGACTTACCTACCAATAAGACGAGACTTACCTACCAATAAGACGAGACTTACCTACCATAAGACGAGAACTTATGATAAATTCGTTTTAACGAAATAATTTTAATATACGTCTTATGAGTGAATTAGTAGTGAAAGACAATGCCCTAATGAACGCTAGTTACAACTTGGATCTCGTTGAACAGCGGTTAATCTTGCTTGCTATCGTTGAAGCTAGAGAATCAGGAAAGGGAATTAATGCCAATGACCCTCTAACCGTTCATGCAGAGAGTTATGTCAATCAATTTGGCGTAGCTAGACAAACAGCCTACCAAGCCCTCAAAGATGCTTGCGATGATCTATTTGCACGTCAATTCAGTTACCAAGAAATCAATGAACGAGGAAATACAGAAAACGTCCGTTCACGTTGGGTTAGCGAAGTTCGCTATGTGGATGCAGAAGCTACAGTGAAGTTAATTTTCGCTCCTATCGTCATCCCTTTAATTACAAGGCTTGAGGAACGTTTTACTCAGTATGAAATGAAACAGATAAGCGAACTTTCAACAGGTTATGCCATTCGTTTGTATGAGTTACTGATTTGCTGGAGAGCAACGGGGAAAACACCAGTCATAGAATTGGCTGACTTTCGGCAAAGGATGGGTGTTCTCGATTCTGAATATCAGCGTATGTATGATTTAAAAAAATACGTTTTAGAGCCATCTCTCAAACAAATCAACGAGCATACCGACATCACAGCTACCTACGAACAGCACAAAAAAGGGCGAGTGATTACAGGATTCTCATTCAAGTTTAAGCAGAAGAAGCCCAAACAAGCTGAAATTGCCACAGAAACGCCCAAAACAGCCACGAATGACCAAAACACGATAAAACCCCTTACAGAGCCACAGATCGCAAAATACAGCATGATTCTGTGCAAATTAGGCAGTATTTCAGACTTGAGTAACTTCCCCGACTATCCAAGCTTTGCCAATTGGATTGCAAATATCTTGAGAACCCCCGAAAAAGCGGATGAGCAAACAGCAAAACGAATTTTCACAGCATTGAAAACAGAAACTGACTACAGCAAGAAAAACTAATTTTTAATGAAAAATAGGATTCATCAAATGA
>NZ_CP114275.1 GCF_027105055.1 Acinetobacter sp. TR3 | reverse complement strand
AGTTCCAGAGGGGATGTCTATCCCCGAACTGATGCAATAAAAATCTTGAAACTTCCCTCCCTGATTACAAGCTTCCATTGGGGGAGAAAGCGGTAAGAACCGAGCTATGCTCGCAGTAAACACATGATTTGATTTTTTTTTTGAATAGTTTTATATTTTGTTCACTGATCTTAGCTATCCAAGCTAAAGACCTACATATATTGTGCCCTTTGATGGGATAAACACAGTAGGCAAAAAAATGGGCTGACAGTGCTGGAAACACTTCAACCCGTGATGAACATAATGCGAGTATGTCCAATGTCTTCATTTTATGGCTCTTTGCAGCCTGATTCAAGTAACACCAGTCCAATTTCTTTTCGAAATGCTAAAAAAGTAGACGCTTCCGTGTGCGTGCGAGGAGCGCGTAACCACCCGCACCACAGCGACGCATCGGAGCGTGATCTTGGTATATTTACGAAAACTCAGGTAATCGTTACGCCCCAAGGGATTCAGCGAGTTCATGAATTTTTACTTCAAGATCAATCTGCAAAATTATTGCCTCGAGAACGTGTTGGTAATTGCTTAAAAAGACGCATCGATAAAACCAAGCAGCGTGAAGTTAAATACAACGAAAATCGAAAAAAAGCCCACTGGAGCAATGTGCAACGGTGCGGTTCTGTTTGGACGTGTCCTGTTTGTGCTAAGCAAATTACTGAAAAACGCAGGGAAGAGCTAAAAAATGGCATTGAGACGTGGAAAAGAGCTCATTCTGGCGGTGTTTTACTCCTAACCCTTACATTCTCCCATTCCGTTAAAGAATCGCTGTCATCGCTCTTAGAGCGTCAAAGAAAGGCAATTAAGATTTTTTATGAAACGACTAGAGTTAAGGTTCTCCTTAAGCAGATTGGTGTTCAGTACAAAATTAAAAGCCTTGAAATGACTTATGGCCAGAATGGTTGGCATCCTCACAACCATATTTTGCTATTAACTCAAAATCAGGTCGAAAATTTTGCTGATTATATTTCTGATCTTTCGGTTCTTTGGATTAAGGCTTGTACTAAAGCGGGTTTGAGTGCTCCAAGCATGACTCATGGTCTAGATATTCGTGATGGTAATTATGCAAATCAGTATGTTGCTAAGTGGGGTCTAGACTATGAGTTGGCAAAGGGGCATGTAAAAAAGGGTCGTAATGGTGGCTTAACTCCTTTTGATTTGCTCCAGTATTCGATGTTTGATCTTTCTATCAATGATCGATCTATGAAAAGTTTGTGGCAAGAATTTGGAATTTCGTCCAAAGGTAAACGTCAGCTTGAATGGGCTCGTGGACTTAAATCTCTGTTAAAAATTGAAGACAAGTCAGACGAAGAACTTGCAGAGGAAACCGAAAAAGACTCGATTTCGATGCGTACTGTCGATGATTTTGCGTTCAGTCTTTTGTGTACCTACCAACTTCGTCATGAGTTTCTGAAGTGTTTAGAGAGAGATTGGGAAAACGGCTGTTTTGGATGTGGTGAAGCTGAAGAACTTCTAATTTCAGTTATTGAATATGAATTAAAATTTTTAAAAATTGGGACTTCAGATTTTTCTAGCGTCAAACAAAAAGGGAGCGCTGAGCGACCTAGCAAGAAAAAACAACGAGCCCGCCAATATGAATTTTTTGCAGTTTAATCGAGGTCGAAAATGATAATTATCACTTTAGGTAGAAACGCATTATCTCCAGGTCTTAACCAGGAAAAACACCTCGAAGATTTTAGAGCTGCTTTTAAGGCGGAATTTGGATATTCGATAGTTTATGAAAATGATCAAAACCTTGATCGTTTCAAAGTTAGTTTTAGGTTTGAAGGTAACGATGGTGTGCCTTTAGAAATGGCGGACAAGATCTTAAAAAGAATCGAGTCGGCATTTAACGTGCAATAACGCACAAAGTCGTCAGGTGTAAGAACTGCAATTCAAACACCTGACTAATCACAATGATCTGAAAAGGAGATCACTATGACTGCTGCAAATACTACTGGTTTGGCTCTTTTAGGCAAACAAGTTTCTTTCACTTATGTTAATCAATGGCTTGAACTGCCTAAAAAAGGTACTGTGACGGCTGTTGTTATAAACCTAAATGCTGAACCTGAATTTTCTATCGATGATGGCGACTTTCAATCGATGTCTGAGATAAGCGATTTTAAAGTGATTGAATAATTCATGTGCTCTCTTCGGAGAGCATTTTTTTTGCTAGCAAATAGTTCCATTTGGACGGCTTACGCCTATCCTGCGCTACTAAACATTACCGTTATAATCTTTAGTTGCCGTTTCAATAAAAGTCGGGCTTTGATTTTCTTAGGCTATTCTTGTTTGGATTCTCAAAAAAAATGATTTTTTACGTACTGCATACCGCTTCAATAAATAAA
>NZ_CP114274.1 GCF_027105055.1 Acinetobacter sp. TR3 | reverse complement strand
TTTATTTTCACGTAGGACGTACAATAGTTACTCCTATGTACTTGCTCGTACAAATTGGATTCAAAGCCCTAATGACTGCAATCACTAGGGCTTTACTTATTTAGCCGAATTAAAAGCCTTAACTTCAGTAGCCATAGCTCCTAATTTTTCATTCCCATCAAGTAACATTTCACTCACGAATTTCTTGGCAATATCTTTGCCATTTTCCTTATCAGCAATAATTTGCTCTAAGGCATCAGCAGTACGTTCAAGAATAGGCAAATATTCTTGAAGCATTTCCATAATCAATTTTGTTTTAGGTGCTTTAGTCAAAACAGACAATCTATCTAAAACATTATCAACATCATCAGGAACAGTTAATGCAATACGTTTCTTTTGATTAGACATAAAACTTAATCAAGTAACTATTTTATAGTAAAGTAACACTTAAAACACGCGTTGTCACTGCATATTTTTAATACCGCCTTGCTCTATCACTCATTCACTTGGTCGGGTCGTTCTTCGCTAAGCTCATCCTCCCTCCTCGTTCATTCGTTCTATCGCACGGCAGCTAAAGAAATCTGCGAGCATAGCTCGGTTCTTACGGATTCTCACCCAATGGGAGCTTGTAATCAGGGAGAGAAGGTTTTAAGGCGTAATGCATCAGTTCGGGGATAGACATCCCCTCTAAAAATTTAGTCATGACTAAAAATTATCTAAGGCAGGATAGGCAAACGTATAACAAATGGTAGTTTTTGTATGACAAAAAAAACCCCAGTCAAAACCAGGGCACAAAGGAGAATTAATTGAAAATTTTCATTTTTGAATAATGGATAAATTCCTCATAGTCATAACCATCAATTTTGACACAAAGTTGAAAGTCACCGTTTAGCTCAAAGAGAACTCCAGTAACTAATCCAGATTCATCAACGAATCCTGATTCATCAAATGATGTATCAACAGCCACTTGATATTTAATATGCTTGCCTAAGAATTCAAGCAATGTAGTATGTGCAACAGTCATGATGATCTCCTTGTCAGATCGTTGTGATTAGCTGAATGAAAGGAGGGCAATCCGATCATTCAGCGATTTAAAAATTAATAAGAATTGGGCGTATATTTCATAACGCAGGCAGCAAAATATTTACCTTTAGTTTCATAGACAGCAGATACGAGTAAAGGTTTTTCCAATGTTTCAATAACATCTTGTGCCTTTTGAATTGTTTTGAAACGCAAAGCAGCGGAAAGAGCTTTTGTATAAGCAGATCGAAGAATTCCGTCAGTTTCATCAAAAAAAGCCAAAATATCTTCTTTTTCTTCATTGACCACAACAAAGCCAACTAACTTTGCGGTACGTGGTAACGAGTACTGTTCTTTATGTGCGTATTGATCAAATTTTTCCATTGTATTAACTCGCTATACCTAATCTAATGTGTTCTTTTTCCAAAATATCTGTGAGCAATTGCTCTGTCTCTCCAGTACCAAAACAGCCGTTTTCATAGTCCCTTTCTAGGCATCTAAGGAAATCCCACCTCTTTTGATAATGGCAAATCAAACTAAAAATAAAATCATCGATGGTGCGTAAAGTAATAGCGTCTTTTTCTGTTTCTTCAGCTAATTCTTCATCTGTTTTTTCTTCCAATTCTAGAAGTGATTTAAGACCACGAGACCAAACCAATTGGCGTGAACCTTTCATAGCTATAGCAAATTCTTGGAATAATTTTCCGCAATCTTTATCAAAAACTGATTCGTTATACATAGAGAACTGGAGCAAGTCGAACGGGGTAAACCCTCCGTTACGACCTTTCTTTACATGCCCTTTTGTCAATTCTGATTCAATTCCCCATTTAGAAACATACTGATCGGCATAAGTGCCATCTCTTAAATCTAATCCGTGAGTCATGCTAGGAGCATTAAGACCAGCTCGAACACAAGACTTAATCCATAATTCCGCAAGA
Organism: Acinetobacter sp. TR3; assembly: GCF_027105055.1. Classification (NCBI taxonomy): domain Bacteria; kingdom Pseudomonadati; phylum Pseudomonadota; class Gammaproteobacteria; order Moraxellales; family Moraxellaceae; genus Acinetobacter; species Acinetobacter sp. TR3. The sequence continues at coordinate 638 of NZ_CP114274.1, read as the reverse complement.
AGATCTCGATAAGACAAATCATCTAAAGAAAAATAGCCTAAGAGCAATACATGAAAATGCGGATGCCAACCATTTTGACCGTAGGTAGCTTCCAAACTACGAATTTTGTATTTAACCCCAAAGTGTTTGAATATTTCTTTTACCTTGGTTGTTTCAAGAAAAATTTTATATGCCTTTCTTTGGCGTTCTAAGAGCGATTTAAGCGATTCTGACTGAGAATGACTAAAGGTAAGGGTCAGTAGCATAACTGAGCCTCTATGAACGTTTTTCCACGTTTCTAAGCCCTTTTTGAGTTCTTCTCTGCGTTTTTCAGTAATTTGCTTGGCACAAACTGGACACGACCATATAGAGCCACAACGCTGAACATTAGCATAATGGGCTTTTTTTCGATTTTCGTTGTATTTAACTTCACGCGGTTTGTATCTATCAATGCGTTTTTTTAAGCAGTTACAGACCCGTTCTTTGGGTAATAATTTTGCAGATTGGTCTTGAAGTATAAAATCGTTAGAACGCTGAAAGCCTTGTGAGCCGTGGATTACCTGAGATTTAGTAAATATACCAAGAACCCGCCCATTTTCATCAACGGCACGGAAATTCCCCTCCCCATCAGTTACGAGGGTACAGATAACCTCTCTTGG
>NZ_CP114273.1 GCF_027105055.1 Acinetobacter sp. TR3 | reverse complement strand
CCAATAAGATTATTATGGGCAAGCAAACTAATTTTTTCCCTAATTAAATCATCCAATTCAATGGCAGCAATCGGATTTCTTTCATCGAGATAATCATAAATTCTTTCACGATCTTGTTCTGCATCTACTGTCCAAAGAATTTTCATGATTGACTAGCAGCCAATCGTGCCAATGTTGCAGCTCGTTTTGCTGCGAATTTCGCTTCCACGTCCTCATGTGAAATAAGATTCCCTGCATTAGCTTGATCTAAACCAATTTGAACTTGTTGTTGAAACCAAACATCATAAGATGCAGCTTCTTGTTGTTTTTTGACGAAATCGCGCATGAAATCGCGTAATAATTGTGCACCACTACGGTCAATCTCTTTAGCAAAACTAGAAAATTCTTGCTTTAAAGATTCGTCCACTCGAAAAGTAAAAGTTGCTTCTGCCATATACTCACCAATGTGTTACATTTAATGCCTAATATAACACAAATTAATATATCGCTATTTTTTTCCAACTTAAACTTTGTTATTTTAGATGTTCAGATAAGTCATTTAGACCGTTCCTTATCTGAAATGATCTATAGGTTACAGATCAGGTGACTATCCATATTGACGGTACTGTTCAACAGTAGTGGGTGGTCACCAACCCTTATATTTTGCGATTTAAGCAACTTTTCATCCTTAAAGCCATAAAACCCATACCTACATCGAGCAAAGCTCGGCTAATCGCATCCTATGAGCAAATAGAGCATGTAATCAGGGAGGGTATGTCCTGAATTTAAATTTCTGTTGTTCACTCGTAGACACTCGCTCTGTGAGTGTGTTTGTGCTTTTCCTTTGGCGAAAGCCAAAGATTAGCCCCTAAGGGGTGTGAAGCGAAAGCGGAACATCATCGAAGCCCCAGCGGAGATGACTGGGGGGAGCCGACAACGTAAAAGAGAGTGAACACGAACTTTAGACATCCCCAGATGTCGTTAGTTGTTGGGGGGCAAGCCCACCCCGTCAAACTATCCCGAAGGGTAGTTGACCCACCTCGTTTTAGTGAGAGCGTTCAGCGAATCCGAAGGACATACGAGCCTAGCGAAATATGCACCTAAAAGGGGGTGGGTCAACTACGTAGTAGTATGACGGGGCGCGAGCACGAAGTGCGCTGCAACTTGGAGCGATAGCGGAAAGTGAAAGGCAACAAAAAACGATTATCAAGGGCGTCCAGCCCTTGAAGTACAAGGAATCCTGACGTCCAGGAAGGACGAGCGAAGCGAGCTTGTACGGTAATTGTTTTTAGGCGCAACGAAGTGAAGGCTTTGTGCTTTTTTCTGTGCTTCCGTTGGTGCATCAATTCCACAAGAAAAGCACAATAGAAAACACAGATAGAATTAACCGAACGAGTGTCTACGAGTGATTGAGCACTATGAAAATTTCGCCCTGTTCTTTCCCTGATTACAAATTGGTATTTATACTTTTAAGGCACTGACCGAGCAAAGCGACAACACCATATTTGAAACTAGATCGAGCGAAGCGAGCAAAAAAGTTTTATGAGCGAAGCGAATCCATACTTGCTTTTGCTTTTAGATTTCACAAACAGTATTTACAGAAAAATTGCCCCTCGAAGCGAGGAACGAGCTTCAATAAAGTACGAGCTTTAGCGAGTACATAGGGCAATTTTGACTACTCCCCCTCTTTTTTAATTTTTTTAATTTTTTTAATTTTTAGAGGGTCTGAAATGATTATATAGCAATGCTTTCAGCCTTAATATAGCAACGTTTATCTTGCAATATAGCAACGTTTATCTTGCAATATAGCAACGTTTATCTTGCAATATAGCAACGTTTATCTTGCAAATCGCAACACTAAAGAATAATGTTGCTATAACAACAAAATTAAAATAAGTTGCTGTGTATGAAAAAAGACCTAATCGTTAAGGATAATGCGCTGATCAATGCCAGTTATAATTTAGACCTTGCAGAACAACGCCTAATTCTTTTAGCAATACTGGAGGCGAGGGAATCTAACACCCCTAGTAACCATGATTTAACTATCCACGCAGAAAGCTACATCAATCACTTCAATGTCCACAGAAACACCGCCTACAAAGTCTTAAAGGATGCTTGCAAGAACTTGTTTGAGCGTCGTTTTAGTTACCAAAAATTAACGGCTAAAGGTAATCTTGAGAATGTTATGAGCAGATGGGTGCAGCGTGTGTCCTATGTTGAAAATGAAGCCCTTGTGCGTATCAGATTTTCAGATGACGTTGTGCCACTGATCACCAACCTAGAGAAGCATTTCACCAGTTATGAACTGGAGCAGGTGAGTAGTCTAACCAGTGCCTACGCCATACGTTTATATGAACTCCTGATCGCATGGCGTAGCACTGGCAAAGTATCAATGCTTGAAACTAAGGAATTGCGTTCAAGGCTTGGTGTATTGGATACAGAGCATCAACGGATGGAATCATTTAAAAGACGAGTATTAGAGCCTGCTATTCAACAAATTAACGACCACACCGACATTAAGGCAGAATACGAACAACATAAGCGAGGGCGTTCGATCATTGGCTTTTCATTCAGCTTTAAACAGAAATCCAAGCCTAAAACAGTGAAAGAGGAACGAGATCCAAACACCCCTGACTTTTTTATCAAAATGACTGATTCACAGCGCCATTTATTTGCTAATAAGATGTCTGAAATGCCCGAAATGTCTAAGTATTCACAAGGTACAGAAAGCTATCAGCAATTTGCTATTCGTATTGCTGAGATGCTTTTACAGCCTGAGAAATTTAGGGAGCTTTACCCTTTCTTAGAAAAAGCAGGATTTAAGGGATAAATACCAATGAATAAAAGTGCTTTTATCAAAAAATTCTTAGAAATTTATGTAAATACAACCTTACCCCATCCTGATGACTCTTATAGTCACATAGATTTTGAAGTGATGATCACTCCAAAATATGAAAATAGAAGCCGTATTGCTGTATTTTCAGGTGATCATGGAATATTCCCTATTATATTGGAAATAACAGACAATCCACACCATATAGAACTTGGATATATTGATGTATTTTTAATTGCAAATAAGCCTGTCAGAAAAAGTAAAAAACAACGGGATTTATTGAAGTTAATTATGAAATATCTACAACAAAATAATTTGATAAAATTTAGTCATGACTAAATTCTAAAAGATGCCATTAAAAATAGGTTTAGATAATGAAATTTCTTAAATTAATTATGTTTATTATTCTTAGTGCTTGTTCAGTTGCGACTTACGCTAAAAACAAAGAAAAATTAGTGATAGTCCATGTTACTGATCTTCCTAAACAATATTCTTTTTCACCAAATACCTCCATCGAGGTTCAATCGGTATCTGATAAACCACTCAACGTTAAAAAAGTGGTTGTTAATCGAGGTGCTTGTCTTGCATTACCTGATGACAGAACTAAAAATTTACCTAGTTATGGTAGTCGAGCAGAATATTTAATGGGCGGATGTTATGCCAAACATATTACTGAAATTGCTGTTTACTTAGATAATAATCAAGTAGTTGTATTCAACTTCAATAACTAAATCCAATGTTGTGATGTATGTAAGACTCTTAAAATACGTACATTTTCAGTAATGTCATACACCACAACATAATGCGGATGAACAACTAATTCCCTTGTTCCTTTTTTCTGTCCAGTGCGC
>NZ_CP114272.1 GCF_027105055.1 Acinetobacter sp. TR3 | reverse complement strand
ATTGTGTACATCCACATCATATTTTGTTTTTTCGTGGCTATGTGGTGATTCTGTGCGTAATTTGGCTATGGTTTTCTCTGTTGCAATAATTTCTTGCTCCAGTCCATTGATGATTTCTACCAGTTTTTCGGAATTTTGTGCTTTGATTGCATCGTTTTTTAGGCTGATTTCAGTATCAATGCCCTGTCTGCGTAGCTGTGTGACCTTGCTACCCTCATGAATTGTGGCTTGTAGTCCATTATCTTGGTTGGCATAACTGCGGTGGTCTACTTCGGTCAAGTAACCTGCTCTCGCCAAGTGTTTGTTGGCTAGATCGGCAAAACTTTCTCGCCAAAATTCGACTTCCTGTTTGCCATTGTCGTTAAATTCCCTTGTCTTTTTTCCTAAATTTCCATGTTCATCAATGCTTCGGGTCGTAAACATGATGTGAGCATGATAATTACGCTCATCACTTCCATTTGCTGTGTGTGGTGCATGAATTGCAGCATCCACAACAACGCCATGACGTTTTATGATGTCTTGGCATAATTCATTGAGCATTTGTTCACGTTGCTGTTGGTTGAGTTCATGCGGAAAAGCGATTTCAAACTCTCTAGCAAGTTGTGAATTTTTACGATTCTCAACTTTCTCAACGATATTCCAAAGTTGGTTACGGTCTAATAATTCAGGATTTGTATTTTCAGGGGCATAGATTTTTTTTAATTCTACGCCTGTTTTTTTTGTATAGTCCTGTTCTTTACCTTGTCTTTCGTCTATCAATTTTTCACCTGAACGATAGGCAGAACAAGCAACGGCTGAACGTCCGTCACTTCTGCTTATGTTCTTCACTGAAAAATGATAAATCGCCATGATTTATTTTTGCCTTTTAAAATCTTTAGATTTTCGGGGTAAAGGGGTGTCCCTTTTCGTACTTCCAAACTTAATGAAATTAGTTTGGGAAAGTGCGCCCTTTGGGAAAACCACGATAGCAGACAGTACCTTGAATTTCAATTCATGTACGCTTATGCTAACTGTGGTTTTTTAGGGTTTGGAATTACAATGAAAATGGAATCTTTAGAACAACAAATTGCTAAACAGGAAGAACGCTTAAAACAGCTTAAAGCTCAAAAGCAAGCTGTATTGGCTCGTGAAAAAAAGAAGTTATCTGACCAACAACGAAAAGATGATACTAGACGTAAAATCCTGTTAGGTTCTTTATCACTAAAAAAAATGGAAGATGAAGCAGAAAAAACAAAAATACTCGCTGATCTCAACGAGTATTTAACAGAAGATCGAGACCGAAGTTTGTTTGATTTATAATGGAAGTTTTGTATTGGTTATTTCTAGGAATAATCCATTAAATGGATTATCTTTATTAAGATTTTTAAGAGTAAGATGGCGATGTAGTTGGGTGTATCTGTCCCGTTCTTCATCTGTAAAATCATTTGCTAAAGAAAATACAAAATCTACAAGTCGAAGCCATTCATCACCTTTAAAAACATCCAATAAGATTTGGTCGAGTTCGGAATCTTCTATCATTTAACGTGCCGTTATTTAAAAAGCTATCTCTTGATGCCATAGTGTTTGTCTAATGCTTTGATTGCCGCATCAATGCTTTTAATCTCGCCATTGTTGTATGCATCAAAAATGTACTGTGTATCAGGGTTTGGATGCAAATTATCTACAGCAAAGATAGCTTGCGTTTGTGCATGTATTTCCTTTCTTTTCCTGATCTCATCTAGCTTACTGTTTTTCATAGCTTATTCTCTTAAAGTCTGTTTCTGTCCGCAGTGTTTTAAAAATCCGCTTGGCTGTTTCCTCTCGTACACTGGCAGGGTCACGTAGAATATTCGCAATCCACACCTCAAACGCCTTGTAATTTGGGAATGTACTAAGGTCTGATAGGCTGTGTAACTGTGACAAAATAGAACTGTATGTGTTGATTTGACTGTCTGACATTTTGCAAAACATATCCACCGTGTCAGGATCACGGCTTGGCTTAGATTCTTCTTTTGCCTTTTTTTCTTTAAATTTCAGCTCTAAATGCGTAAATTTACGTCCTGATTTAATTAACTCATAGCTAACTTTATAAGGTGTTTTTTCATTGATCTCTTTGATTGCGGTATCAATAACCCATTTTCTCAGGTCTTTAGTAGCCTCATATTTTTCAAATAAAGCTAAAGAATAACGTAGGTCTTCTAAACTAATTTTACAGTACCCTGTTGATTTAAATTGCATCATCATTTGATAGAAGCGGAAACTATAAACACTGCCAAAACCTGCGACATCATCAAGTAGGAATTGGGTGAAATTAGCCTTTAACTCACTGAGTAACGGTAAAATACGACTATCAAAAACAACCCTAGCCACAATATCGTCACTATGTCGCCCAAAAGGTAATGATTCTAGTAAATTATATTTTCTTAACCCATTGAGATAGTTTTTATAATCTTCAGGGTTTGGGTATTTTAATTTTAATCGGGCATCCGCATTTTTATCGAAACGTAAAACCTCTGACAACCAATGAAATTCTAATACTCCTACATTGGTTTCTATAAGTAAGGTTTTTTTCATTAAATCTTTAGTGGCATTCCGAATATCTCGTGTTGCCTGATCAGCATTAGCTCCCAGTCGAATAAAATCATCTCTTGTAATGTAATAGGCTTGTTTAGGGTCTATTGGTTCATTTTTAGGAATCTGTGCTAATGCTGATAAGAGCAAACGTTGTTCACTCACACTTAAATTATATGACGCTTTAACAATGGAATTATCCATCACAACTAGATCGTTATTCACCCGACAATCCCTCCCTTTTTGTTATATTAGGAGAAATCTACAGAACTCTTTTTTAAATTAAAAGGAGAGTTTTGTAAACCTCCTTTTTCACCGACAATCCCTCCCCCTTTCACCGACAATCCCTCCCCCTTTCACCGACAATCCCTCCCCCTTCACCGACAATCCCTCCCCTTTAATACTCTAAGAGTATTGTATAGCAAGGCTTTGAAGGGGGTCTAAAAACTATTTAAAAACTATTAAAAATATAAAAAAGAGAAAAAATCAAAAAAACCTGTGGATAACAGCCCTATGGCACTCGCTTCGCTCGTGACATTTTGACCTCGTTTCACTCGGTCTGTCGGGCTGTTTTTTTCCGTTACTGGTAGCATGGATTCTGAAAAGCAAAAGCAAGAATGGATTCGCTGCGCTCATAGAGCTTTTTTGCTCGCTTCGCTCGATCTAGGGGCATAAGACAACATGGAAATATAGATTTTCTAGGTTTCAAAACACTAAAAAGCGGTTTTTCAGAGGGTCTAAGCGCAAATTTTGATTGTTCGCTCGTAGACACTCGCTCTGGAAAACCTTGTATTTGTTAGTTTAACTTTCAAATAGTGCCGTGTAGTTCATGACTGAATTTAGCACTCGAACAATGAAAATATGACCCGATGTAATACAGAAAAATATTGAATAATTTTGATATACACGTCTGCGAATACCCAATTCAATTAGTTCTGGAACGATTGGAAAGGCTTTAGGCATTCCACCAATTGACAAGCATTTCTGCTCCAGTTCTAGGATAAAAGACAAGGCACGTTGGGGATTATCCTGGGCGATGAAGTCAGCGATCTGCTCTAAATCATTTTCAGCCTGTTTAGCAAAAATCACTTTCATGATTTATCTACCATAGCCTGATATTTTGCTTTCAGGCGGCTAAAAGTGTCCTCTGCTGGTACAGTTCGCCCTGCTTCGATGTCTGCCATACCTTGCATGACTAACGCTTTGAGAGCTTCCTGCTGTGTTTCTCGCTCTTGAATTAGACGTATGCCCTCTCGTAATACTTCACTTTTTGAACCATAGCGTCCGCCATCAACCAGTTCCTGCACATAGCTTTCAAGGTTTTTTCCTAAGTCTGCACTGATCATTTTTTTGCACCTGTTTTGATAATAGTTGATAAAAATTTATCAACTATTATCAAAACAGGCAAATTTTAGAAAGACAAAAGGGATGTCAACGTCCCCGCCCGTTGTCCTGCTCTTGGGTTCTAGCTATGCTGACAGTGGCATTTTTCTCATTGAGTTCTCGTTCCAACTGTTTGATTTTTTTGTATTCATCTGGGTATTTTTGCTGTATTAAACTTTCGGCTTTTTGCCAGTGTTCAGACACTACACCACGATTTTTGATTCTTTGGTGTTCGGTTTTGAGGTGGTTGTATTTGGCTTTGATCTCGTTATCGTGTTGGTGGACTAAATTTGCTAGTTCACCCTCCCATGCCTTGAGTTTAAAAGGATTGAATGGTTTGTTATTCCGATGGGTTTCAATTTGATCGAGTAGTTTTTTACTGGTTTCTATGTATTCACTCATTTGATTTATAATGGTTTTTAGTTCTTTTTCATGGATTTGTTGGGCTAAATCCTGAATTTTGGTTTTGAAAAGTTGAACGGCAATTTGCTTTTCACTGGTTGGAATATCTTGGAATGTAGTGCTAGATTGCTCTGGTTTGCGTTCTAAGCGATTTTTATTGTC
>NZ_CP114271.1 GCF_027105055.1 Acinetobacter sp. TR3 | reverse complement strand
TGCTCTAAAAGTTGCTCATTATTACGTTTAGGATGCTCAATCAATTGTTCAATATTATTTGTACTGTTCAATAGCTCATTAACAGCTTGTTCTGTTGCTTTTTTATCTGCTTTATCTCCAAATAAACGCATCATATCTTGAACAGAAACATTACCATCACTATTTTTAGTTATCTCCCCTTTCTTAATACGAGCATAGATAGTATTACGGCTAACCTTGAACAATTTACTTGCCTGATTGATTGAAATATTGCTCATGATTGTTCATTCCTATGCTTTTTTAGTAAGCAATACTATACAACCATTAACATGTTCAAAAATTTAAGTATTGTAATTGTGTTCAACTCACTAATTAGATGCTAAAATATTTAGCCATGATTCAAGATCGAGAAAAAGTCATGAATCCTAATAGGTTACAAGCCATAGCAAAGCAATTCGAGGCAGCCTATATTCAAAATGGTGGACTATTCTTAGCAATGAGATATGACGCTAAAACAGACTATTTTGTACTGGATACAGAGTATGGCGAACTAAGAAGAAAAGATTTTGAAAGCATGGCAAAGGAAGTAAATACAGCCTATAGCGGTTATAAGCTGGCTTTAGTTGTTCAATCTGCGCAATCAATTGCGCAATAAAATAAGCTTGGGGCAGGGTAAATACCATAACCCATAATATATGTAGATTAGGGGGAAAAATGTCGTTAATACCTTGCCGTAGTTGCGAAAGACCTTTAAGCAAAGATGCTAAGAATTGCCCAAATTGTGGGGAAAAAAGACCTACTAAGCATAAAAAACCTACAGATTACAGAAGACTAGGTAAATTATTTCTTATTTTACTAGCCGTTTATGTTGTTGCCATCATTCTTTCAAAAGCCTTAGATTTGAAAAGTAATACTTCCTCTTCCAATAGTTCCGATCAAGAAGCCCAAAGACAAGAACGAGATAGAATTATTAATATAGAGGTTGAGTCTGAAATGACTTTAAGGAAATTTTTAAAAGATTCTGATAGTGCAGAGATTAGAAATCAAAATGAATATTGTGGTGAAGTAAATTCTAAAAATGCCTTTGGTGGCTACACTGGCTTTAAACGCTATATAGCCAGCCCTACTCTAGTAGCGATAGAGGGAGAGAATATGAGTTCAAGTGAATTTCAATCTGCATGGAATAAAGTCTGTCCTTAACAGTATCTTTTTAAGTAACCACTTCCCCATGTGGACAAAACCCACTTCGGGAAGTTGATAAAAGAAAGGTCGATATACAGAAGACTACAGCACAGACTACTACAGAGAATTTAGCTACGCCTTAAAGATGTGTGTCCCGAATAGCCGTTTGGTAAGTTCGGGAAAACCCGATACAGAGGTTCGGGAAACGACAAAAGCGCAGTTCGTTATACAAGAGAATACTACAAAAACTACTACAGAAAATTTAGCTGCGCCTTTTGAAGACATTTCAAAGGAAAATCCGAGAAAATCTATGAAAACTTTAGGCAGCACATCAAGCCGCTTCTTTGAAAAAGAATATGCCGAAAAAGAAAAAATAGGGACAAAATACACCCCATCTAAAAAATCAGTTTTATTCTAATTACTATCGATATTTTTAGGATTTTTGGGGCTAAACTCATAATCAAATAGCATAAGTCTGTACCACAACCATAACACACCATTTAAATGCGCTATATAAGCCATAGAGAGCTATTTAACACACCAATCACACTACCCTAGCACCAACTATAAAAACACCTTAGATACGCTATTTCTTGCTTATTCTAAATACTAAATTTTAGAAGCTAAGGAAGTAAGCTTTGAGCTATCATTAGACTATACTCAAAAGATAAAAAAGTTAATTGATAATAAAGCTATCAATAGACTATAAATAAAAATTAAATGATAGTATTATCATAATTCTTAAAGCTTGATAGCTAAATGAGAATTGAAAAATGACCACTAGAATATATGTCCGTGCGAGTACCAAAGATCAAGATGCAGAAAGAGCATTAGATGATTTAAGGGAATTTACGAAATCAATGCACAGCAATATAAGCGAGTATATAGAAAACGAATCTGGAACTAAGCTAGATAGACCTGTTTTAAATCAATTATTAGATGAATCAAACAACGGGGATACATTACTTGTTGAGAGCGTAGACCGTTTATCTAGGCTTTCTCAATCGGACTTTGACGTATTAAAAGGACGTATCAAAGAAAAAGGACTAAAGCTAGTTATAGCTGACCTACCGACTACACACATGCTGATTAGCTCAAACGATAACATTACAAGCTCTATCCTAAACCTAATAAACAACATGCTTATAGATTTGCTTGCCACGATGGCAAGATTAGACAACGACAAACGTAAAGAACGCATTAAACAAGGCTTAGAGAAAAGCGGATATAAACCTACAGGAAAGAAAGCAGATATAGGAAAACACGATAGAATTAAAAAACTAAACCAAAAAGGTTTAACAAAAGAAGAAATTGCTAAAGCTGTTGGATGTGGTATTGCTACGGTTTATAGAGTTTTAAAAACAGAAGAAACACCCAAAAGGGCTATTATCTGATTTAGGCTTGCACTTGTGCATGGATTTTTACCCATTTCGACACACTATTCCGATGTACATTTAAATATTCTGAAATCTCCTTAATACTCTTACCCATGATATGCAGTTTTAAGGCTTCATTACGTACATCACTATAATGTGCCGATCTAGCTTTACCGCCATGACTTGAATCACTGCGTAAACCACCTTTCCGCCCTTTGGTTGCCTGACGGTCAATAAATTCCTGATAGGCATAACCATCACGTTTCCATACCCAACGTGCAATAGATTTAGCAATACCTTTCACTTCGTTGTACTGCATTGGTACAGTAAATTGGGCATTCACAGAACTACATTGAGTAATGACAGATTCAAGCCATTGATTGTATGCCTTAGCTCGATATTGTCGCACCTCAACATAAGCCCAATGCCTTACTGTATGGAATACACAGCAGTTACGACCAAGCCCTACAGCTTCATCAGGTGCTATAGGTTTGTTAATTTGCTTTGTAGTTAAATCTAAGCGTTCTGACAGTTGGTCGAGCGTGTATGGTTGCTCACGTAGAATATGGGTACGCCAATGCTTATGTACGGCGTTCTTAGTAATTAGCCCACTATAGTTAATATCTGCGTTTAATGCAGCTCTAAGAGCCAAATATACCGCATTACCGTACTTTATGGGCTTATCGTTACTTGCGTTAGTCTGGTAAATTGGAGTTAGTAATTTATAAATATAATGAGCATGTCCATTTTCAGGATTTTCTACAATCAAGTTAGGCATAGGTACACCCACCATTGAATAAAATAAATCAATGTATGCTGTTGGGTAATCCAGATCAAAAACAAAGAAATGTGTGTAATAGGGATGATTAGGCTGAATATAGCGTTTAAGTAAGGCTAAATGCTTGGGACGAATTTGTAGCCCTAATTGTAGATCGTCCGTACAATAAGGTTTGTTCGGTAAATTGCCTGTAAATTGCTCTAAGCCTAGTGATAATTGTTGCATTGCATAACGTACCTGTTTGCAAATGCACTTTTGTTCTGTATTATTAAAACAGACCATGTGCAAACGTGTTCTAAGGATTCAAGCCTGTATTTCTGAACTTTGGCGAGCGAGGAAATACGGGCTTTTTCATGTCTGAAATATTTGTATCATAATTCCATGCAGATAAGAAATTTCTAACGGTTAATTATTGAAATAACCTAGAAAAACTCATTAACTTAGAAAGCTGAATATCCTAATTCCCGTTGATGTCTAAAAGCATGGATTAAAACAATGTTGGTCATTGGGTCGAAAGAATACAAACAAACATAGCCACTACTGCCATACTTAATTTTAAGCTCTCTAAACTCCTTATTCTCAATTGGGTATATTCGCCCAATTAAAGGAAAGTCCTCTAATTTTTTTACGTGTGAGAGAATAACTGTAACTACAGCTCTGGCTTGCTCTCTAGCTTCATTTGCTACCAAAAAGTTAGCAAACCGTACTAAATCCTGTTTAGATTCTTCGGTATAAATTACTTGTGGCATGTTGGGGCTTCTAACGGCGTATCACTGGTTAAACTATCTGCCCAAGTCTGTAGCTCATCATGTGTTACATGTAAGCCAGTTTGCTGGTAATTCTCAAAAGAACGGATAGCTTGGGCTTCATACTCCATTTTTGCTTGCATTTGAGCAATATAAGCATCCACAGCTTCAACCACTAGGCTATGTACTGTTCTTTGCTTTAATTCAGCAATTTGAGCTAATACGTGCTTTCTATGCCCTAATTTCACCGATGTAATACCACTAGGTTTAGGTGTATTAGATACTTGGGTAGTTGATGACATACTCTATCTCCAAAGGTAATACCTTTTAACACCTAGAATATAACATAGTTTAAATAAAGATTTCGCACGTTTCATCCAAACAATCTACCTAATAGCCCTTTCTTTTCATGATTCTTATGTTCTATGAGCTTTTGATCTAATTGTTGTTTAAGCCAAGCTTCATTTGCTTTCACATACTCCAATTGCTTTTCAAGCTGTTCAATCTGTACTTTTAATTGTTCAATTTTT
>NZ_CP114270.1 GCF_027105055.1 Acinetobacter sp. TR3 | reverse complement strand
ATATTTTTTTTGTATCTTCAAAATATGAGTTGCCACATTTGATTTTTATATCATCTGGATTAGGAAAGTATTTGGAAAAAGCATAACCATGTTTTTTACAATAAGGATCTTCTTTATGTTTTTTAATTAGCCTTTTAGGCATAATTTTTCTTGTTACAGGATCATGATGTTGACTACATAACAAAGCCATCTTACTAGGATCATGTTCTTTAGCATCACAAAATAAAGGGTCTATATGCTCGTAATCTACAAGCATTGATCCACATATTATACAGCCATATCCATCTTGCTTCCGTATCTCCCTTTTTATGTCAGGATCAATTTTTCTTTTAAGACCATGTTTATTAATAGTAGGTTGCTTTGGCGTTATATCTATCATTTTAAATTATCATAGGGCAAGGACACACAAAGGGTACTCTATACAAAAACTAAAGTTTTCGCTAGAGTTCCCTTTTGTGCCTTGTAAGGGAAGTATCCCTTAACCCTCTTTTCGACTTTATTTATTTCGGGAACATGGCCAACTTTCAGTTAGCCAGGTCCCTCATAAAAAAGCCGACCCAATCTACGAAACGGATTTAGTCATGACTAAAAAAGAAATCGTCAAAAGACATAAAGAAATAAAAATCCGTTTAACAGAAGCGGAACATCAAGCCTTACTTGAGCGTATGACAGGTGGGGAGTTGGCAACATGGATAAGACAAACTTGTTTAGAAGGAAAACCAAATAAAAAACGGAATTATAAAGTCGCAGATCCTCAACTTTTAGCAGGACTTGGGCGTATTGGTGGAAACCTCAATCAAATTGCTAGGCAAGTAAATACAGTTGAATCAGATATAGAAAAAATTAGAGCTTTTGCAGAGCTAGCAAGGATTAGGGAACAACTACAAAAGGTTCTAGCCGACTATGATCGTTAAATTTCTAGGAAATAAAGGCGGTGGTAGTGCAGGTGCAACCATTGATTACCTACTTGGTGAAGATCGAGATCGTTTTGGTGCTGTTTTATTAAGTGGTGATCCTGAACTAACACAACGATTAGCAGATAATTTAGATTTCCAAAACCGTTATACGGTGGGCGTTTTATCGTTTGAAGAAGCCAATCTTGAAGAACAGCAAAAACAAGAAATCATGCAGAGCTTTGAAGAAACACTCCTTGCAGGTTTAGATCGAGATCAATATGACATTACTTGGATAGAACACACTGATAAAGGACGTTTAGAACTTAATTTCGTTATTCCAAACGTGGAATTGAGTACAGGAAAACGCTTACAGCCCTATTTTGATCAAGCAGACCGCCCATTGGTGGAAAATTGGAAACAAGTTACCAATTTTAATTATGGATTATCAGACCCTCATGCACCTGATAAAGCGCAAGCCATAAAGACTTTAAATAGCCAAAACTTGCCTGAAAATATCAAAGAAATAAAACAGCAGATTGGTACAGCGATAGCAGAGCAGATCAGCAACGGAAATATCCAAAATCGGCAAGATGTCGTCAATACGCTTGAAAATGCAGGCTTTGAAATCACAAGGCAAACAGAGCGATCAATCAGTATTAAAAATCCTGACGGCAAACGAAATATACGTTTAGAGGGCGTAATTTATGAAAATCGACAATTTGATAAACAATTTGCAGAAGAACACAGCCGAGCAGGACAGGATTATCAAAGAACAAGCCGAGAACGCTACGAAACAGCACTTGGAAAGCTACATAACCTTGTTGAAAGCAAGCAACGAGGAAACCAAGAGCGTTTTGAGATCAAATCTACAGACCATCAAAGACCAACAACCGAGCATCAAAAACGCTTTGCGTTTGAATATTCTCACGGGAGCAGTTTTGGGCGGACTGACTATGCTATTTCTCATATTTCTAGGGATAAACGTATGGTTGGGTTATCAGATCAAGGACAAGAAGCAGGAATTAGCAGAGATCAATCTAGAATTAGATCAATCTCCACTCGAAAAGCGGATTTTGAGATCGGTGGAATTTCACGAGAGCAAGGACAAGAAGACCTATTTCATCGTAGCCAAGAACAGCAAAAAAGCGGAAGTGTTCGAGAACACCAGCGACCAAAAAGTAATGAAAATCGAGAAATAGGAAATCAACATGACCAACGACTTTATGAATCGCTACAACGTCATCTTGAACTCGTTAGAGATGCAGTTGAACGAGCTAAACGAAATAAATCAAAGACAGACCGAGCAGATCGAAGCCTTGAGCAATCAGAATCAAGTATTGAGAGTGCAGAACGAGGAATTGAGCAGTCAAAATCGACAATTAAACAATCTGAACAGCAGATTACGAGAGCTAAACAGCGAATTGACGAAAAAATGAAAGTAAAACAGGCTGAAATCAAAGCAGATCGTGGGTTTTATCGTTGAAACAACAAAATAATCCTAGATTAGCGTATTAAAAAGATTAAAATAGACAAAACGCCTACTTTTATGAGGTTTTAAAATGCAAGTTATTACAGCAAAAGATGCAAAATCACGCTTTGGTGAATTACTCGATACCATGCAACGAGAGCCAGTTTTAGTCACTAAGAATAAACGTCCTGTTGGTGTTTTCTTATCATTAAAAGATGTGAAAGGTACTCACTTAGAAAGCCTTTTCGATGTTCAAGATGATGATTATGAAGATTGGGAAAAGGAAAAAATTGTAGAAGCTCTAAGTACTTTGAAATCTCATCCATCAGAAACCATCGCGATGAAAACGGTACATGCTACAGCGATGCAAAAAGCACGAGAATTAGTAGCGAGCCGTAGCAGATGAGTTATGACGTTTCTTATTTGCCACAAGCAGAACAAGATTTAATTGAAATTTTGGCGTATGGAATCGAAAATTGGGGCGAAAAACTAGCTGAAAGCATGTATCTAAAAATTACTGAACAGCTAGAAACACTCTATTTCTCGCCAAATCGTAGCAAAAAAAAGGGGAGTTTAGGAACAAGAGAAATGCTTATTTCTGATAGCCCATACCGTGCAATTATTCAAATTGATGAAGAAGCCAAGCGGGTTTTTATTCTAAGAATCCTACATACTTCGAGAAATATATAAGTGAATTTTTCTTCACATATATGAAGAAAAATTCACTTATAAAATGAAGAAAATCAATAACTTTTAAAACTATTAAAGTTGTGTTAAATTTTCTTTCAGGCGAAAAAAAAGTAGGTTTGCAGACCTACCTTTTTCTCATTGTTTAACAAATACTTAAAGCATCAGTAAACGCAAATTCGATACTTGTATTTTACCGATGTTTTGAGCATTTGCAACATATAGGACGTTGCAAAAGGTGAATAACGCTCAATTAAGCGATTTTTTTGAAAATCTTGCTCATAAACCATACTGTGCAGATGAGTTACTGTATGGCTTACAAATAAGACCGAAAAAAATGGCAATTAACATGCAATACATACAGGGCAATCAGCCTTGTATGCTTCATTACTTCTTTTTTGATATAGATCGTTCAGATGCAGTCATGGCATGGCATGACGAAAATTTGCCAATGCCATATTGGACAGCACAAACACAAAAAAATGGTCATGCTCATATCTGCTATAAATTAGAAATTCCACTATGTACCAGTGAGTTTGGCAGTCAAAAAGCAATAGCCTACGCATCAAAGGTACAGGCAGGATTAGCCAAAAAACTAGGTGCAGACGTTGGTTACAGTCATCTCATTACGAAGAATCCATTCCATAAAGATTGGCGTGTTACCTTTTGGACTGAACAAGCCTATACGCTGGATTATTTAGCTGATTTTGTAGATTTACCGAAGAAATTAAGCAAAAAACAGGAAGTTTTAGGACTTGGGCGTAACTGTGCAATGTTTGATACAGTGCGTAAATGGGCATATAAAGCGATTAGAGCGCATAGAGGTGGAATCTATAACACTTGGTTAGATGAAGTAATAAAACACTGTTTAAGCGCAAATGAAGCGTTTTTAGAACCATTACCATACTCAGAAGTCAAAGCTACAGCCAAGAGCATAGCAACCTACTGTTGGAAGAAAGATGCTTATTGCTATCAAGAGTTTATTGATAGACAAAGTAGGAAAGGTGCATTGGGAGGTAAGAAGTCTAAATCAGGTGGTAGACCATCTTTAGGTGAACCGTGGAAAGAATTAGGCATTAGTAGAGCAACCTACTTTAGAAGAAAAGAGAGTTTATAAACTCTCTCTTTTTGAGACTAAACAAGCCTAAATCAGATATCAGCTCTTTTTTCTCTTTAATTGAATATTCTGTAGAGTGTTTCTATTTTTGGTTCGTTTACTACATTGCTAATTAGCCTATTCTTTTCTTCGATATATATTGGTTCTCTATCTTCGTATTCATCTTCATTTGTTCCTATCGTATATGTGTTTTCTTTAGCTCTTTTAAATATGTTTCCAATGTATTCATTTTGAATTGTATAGACTTTTTCACCTTGTATATATGCGGTGACTAAGTCATTTAGATCTATAATTGTGTTTTGATAAATGTACCCTTTTAGAAATCCATTTAAGTTTTTAATTTTTGGTAATCTTTCTTTAATTAAAGATTTTTTCAAAGCTCTTAACTTATAAAAATTTGTTCTCATTTTGGGAATACATCCAATTTTGAACCCACCACCACAATTAAATACTTGAATATTACTAAACTTACATGAATCTATTTCAATTTGACCTGACTTATTAATTTTAATATAAGTCCCAAAATATTTAGCTGATAGTCTTCTTAGCTCAACAATTCCATCTCCTTCAATGTTTAATTCTAGGTTAATTATTCCTTTTCTAGTTCTAGCTTCTATACGTGTCCCTATGGCGAAAATATCGCAATCATTTACTAGTGCAATAAATGTATTTTTATTTAAGTAACCGATTTTTCTTCCAGTATCATCAAAAAAAATAGCATTAAATAAAATTTCATCTTCCTCTTTTTCAATCCAAATGATGGGTCTTCCATTAATTTCAA
>NZ_CP114269.1 GCF_027105055.1 Acinetobacter sp. TR3 | reverse complement strand
ATTTCCGCCTTTGCTCGGTGCATGAATGGCAATATCTGCAATCACGCCATAACGATCAACAAGCGATTGAGCAAACTCTTTTGCCAAGTCCTTGCGCTGATCTGCATCCAGTTCATCAGGTAGAGCAATCACCCATTCTCTAGCGGTTCGAGCATCTTTTCGGTTTTCGGACTGTTCCGCTAAATTCCATAGTTCACCACGATCTATTTCGATATCGAGGTTAGATACAATTTCGCTATGGGCGATACCGTCTTTTCTCGTAAAGTCATGCGTCAGTCCTGTGCGTTCATCTTTGAGTTTTTCCCCTGAACGGTAAGCACTGGATGCAACCGCAGTTCGCCCCGAACTTCGATTGACCGTTTTAGTCGAGCAATGATAAATCGCCATGTGCTTTCTCTGCTTTTGCCTTTGCTTTTGGGGTTAAGGGGCTTCCCCTTACGCAATGATGACTTGAATGAAATTCAAGTCGTAAGTGCGCATTTCATGAAAAACACGATAGCATATAGCTCGCTTGAATTCCAATTCATAGAGCCTTATGCTTGAGTGGTTTTCTATATCCCGAAATTAACCGTTATGACAAAATCAACTGAAAATATTGAAAAGAAAATTGAAGCCCAGTTGGAGAAGCTGAAACAGTTAAAAGCTCAGAAACAGGCTATTGAAGCAAGAGAAAGAACAAAGCAGAAAGAGCAAGAACGCAAGGATGATACTCGGCGTAAAATCTTACTTGGTTCTTACTTGATTAAAAAAATGCAATCCAATGAAGCCAACAAAGAAAAAATACTCGCTGAACTTAATGATTATTTAATAGAGGATCGGGATAGAATACTTTTTGGTTTAACCCTGGTGAACGAAACAACGAATAATTAAGTTGAAGATTATGAAATTTAGTACCTTGATTGCATTCCTTTTCTTTTTATCTCCTATCACCTATGCCCAGCATCCAATGGATAGGTTAAATGATTTGATGAATAGCTCAACACCTCAAAAAATTACCACTGAGGATGAAATTAGAACATACGTAAAGAGGGTGAAAGAATCATTTAATTTTATGGATCGGTATAACGAAGCAGGAATATCTTATAAAGATAAAAATGGTTATACAAAGCAAGAGCTTAATGATTTACAATGTAATAAATTATACATGATGGATGATCTTATAGATTTTCAATCTAGATACTCTCATTTAGCCTCTGTTCCAGAGATTAAGTCTATTAATCAAAATACACTTGAGCTTAGAGAGGAGGTATTTAAGAACGTCCAAAAATACAATTTTAAGTGCACTAATGAGCTGATAAATATTCCTTTAGATACCTCAAAACTCTAATTAAATAGACTTGTTCTCTGATCCTGCCTGAAACCCTGCTTTTTCTAAGAGTGGATAAAGTTCTCTAAATTTTTCAGGCTCTAACAGCATATCTGCGATACGGATAGCAAATTGTTGATAGCTTTCAGTGCCTTGTGAATATTTTCCCATTTCTGGCATTTCAGACATTTTATTAGCGAATAAGTGTCGTTGAGCATCTGTCATTTTGATGAAAAAATCAGGGGTCTTCGGGTCTTGTTTTGAACTTATCTGTTTTGTTGATTTAGGCTTAAATTTGAATGAAAAACCTGTAATTGTCCGCCCTTGCTTATGTTGCTCGTATTTAATCGTATAGTCTGAATGTTGATTCACTTGCTCCACTGCGACATCTAGGACTCGCAACTTAAAGTTAGAAATTATTTTATATTGCTTAGGTTCTACACCTAATTGTCCTCGTAATTGTTCTATTTCAATAAATGGAATATGTCCTACATTTTTCCATTTCATTAGAAGTTCAAACAATCGAGTAGCATAGGTACTGGTAAAGTCGGTAGTTTGTGATAAGTAATAGCTTGTGAAATATTCTTTTGAATTAGCAACCAAGAGGACAACATCACTGGTAAGTTGGAAGTGTAATAACCCCTCTGATTCTGTATAACCGATCTTTTGTACCCATCGTGATTTCATAACGGTTGGTATATCGCAATCTCTTAGCTTTTTGGGACGTTTAAGGGTGTATTCCTTACCAAACTCCAAGCCATATAAGGTGTATGAGAAATAGCGTAAAAACAATCGTTCTGATGCTTCTTTTAATGCTCGATAAGCTACTGAACCATCAACCTTGAATTGTTCAGCATATTCCCCTGCATGTATGGTGAGAACTGTATCACTAGTGATTTCCTGATGCTGATTATTGGCTTTCACTAAAGCCAACCCTATTAAGCGTTGCTCTACTAGACTCAAGGTATAACTTGCATCAATTAACGCATTATTCTTAACGACTAAATCATTTGCCATTTTTTATACATACATTCTTTTTAGGTGTAATTATATTACATTGATTAAATATGTATAGCAATACTGCATAAACGTATAGATAAGACTGCATAAACGTATAGATAAGACTGCATAAACGTATAGATAAGACTGCATAAACGTATAGATATAGCAATACAAGTTATTGATTATTAATATGAATAAACAGTCTAAAATTATAAAATTATTAAAATTATTAAAAAGAGGGGAGTGCTTAAAACTGCCCTATGTACTCGCTAAAGCTCGTACTCTATTGAAGCTCGTTCCTCGCTTCGTGGGGCAGTTTTTGGTTAATACTATTTGTGAAATCTAAAAGCAAAAGCATTGATAATGTATTCGCTTTGCTCATACCTTTTGAAAAGCAAAAGCTCCAAAGTTCGCACCCATTCGGGATGCTCTGTACCTACCGTTTAAAATCGAAAGGGAGCTTGTAATCAGAGAAAAGGCAAGGGCGGAATTTTTATGATGCTCAATCGCTCGTAGACACTCGCTCGGCTCTTAAAGTCTGAAATTTCTAATTTAAAATTTGTCTATTATTATAATAACTGCATAATCTTTGTTTTTGTAAAACAATAGGTTGATCAATGAGTGAACAAAAAATTGTAGATTTGTTTATGGCTAACGTTTTTGGAAAGACAGCTAATACTTCCGATCTAAATCAAGCTCATGATGGTAAAAAAGGGCATTGGCTTGAAACTCAAATGGGCGTTAAGAGAAATCGAAATACAGCTCCCGATTTATTAGGCTATGAAATGAAAGATGGTACTAGTAGCAAAATTTCATTTGGTGACTGGTCTGCTGATTATTATCTTTTTGATAATGAAGAAATTTTTCCAAATAATGAAAATTTAAAAAGAGTTCAAAGACGAGATAAATTTTTTCTTCCTGTTTTCGGAAAAGCTAATGAAAAGAAACAAGGTAGATTTTCTTGGTCGGGCGAACCTATCCCTAAAATCAATGAATATTCAACTCATGGAACTATTCTGACAGTCGATCAAGATAATAATATCCTAATAACTTACTCTTTTATGAATGATACAAGAGAAAATAAGCACTCGATTGTTCCTACTGACCTACAAATTGAAAATTTAATATTAGCGGAATGGTACGCTAGCACTATGCAGAAAAAAGTTGATGATAAGTTTAATCAAAAAGGATGGTTTGTTTGTAAAAAAGATAAAAAAACTCATGTTTACAATCAGATAGGTTTTGGTAATCCAATTTCGTTTGAACAGTGGATTTCTATGGTTAAAACGGGCGATATTTTCTTTGATAGCGGAATGTATCAGGGAAATAATCGCCCATATTCTCAGTGGCGTGCGAATAATACGACCATTGATAAATTACTGGTTAGATCTTATCCGTAATTTTAAGATGCAAGTTCAATTGTTTCGGTAAGTTTTATAGCTCTAACTATTTCTTGAGCAATAGCTCTGATGACCGTAACACAAACTGAATTACCAAACTGCTTATACATTTGAGCATTGGAAACTGCATCAATAATAAAATCTTCAGGGAATCCTTGTAGTCGTGCGCACTCTCTAGGTGTAAGTTTACGAGGGTTTTTCCCTAAATGTGATTGATCTATTAGTATTTCAGAACCATCCTTGTTATACCTAGCGCTCAAAGTATTGGTATATGGGCTTTCTGAATTAAATAGAGAATATCCAAAGCCATTTCCTTTATTTTGATGTTCGGCTTTTCTTCTTTGATGACCTAGCCATAAATTATCTGAAATAGTATAGGTATCAATCATCTTATCTAATTCAGACTGAGTTTGAAGAATATCTCCTAATTTCGTTTTTTCATAAGTTGGCGTTGGAAATTTAAATATTTTTGAAAAATCAATATCTTGACCAAAATAATCTCTATCGAAGCCTACAATAAAAATCCTTTCTCTATTTTGAGGAATACCAAAGTCTGCGGCTCTTAAGACTTTAAAATCTACCCAATAATTAAGCTTTCTACTTAAAGCATTTCTTGCATCATCAGACATAGGCACATCATCCAAACCTGTCATATCACTCTGACCTGTAAGGATTCTCAGCATTGTTTGTAGCGTTTGCCCTTTATCATGACCTTTTAACTGTTTTACATTTTCTAATAAAAAAACTTTAGGTCTTTTTTCTGCCAATATTCGTTGTATTTCAAAAAACATTGTTCCTCTAGTATCTTCAAAGCCTTTCTTTAAGCCCGCTTGGGAAAAGGCTTGGCAAGGAAATCCACCTATGAGAATGTCATGTTCAGGAATTTCTTGAGTAGATATTTGAGTTATATCCCCTTTGGGAACATCTCCATAATTTGAAGCATAGGTAATTTGAGCAAATTTATCCCATTCAGAACTAAATACACATTTACCTCCTAGCTCCTGGAATGGGAGGCGAATACCTCCTATTCCTGCGAATAGATCAATGAATGTAAACAATGGTTTTATATTTTTATTTTTAAAAGGGGTGTGTTCAGATAAAGAAAGTAGTTTACTTATCGCTGTTTTACTTGGTTTGTGTTCGGCTAGTTCCCATCCTCTAACCGTTCGCTCCCCATTTTCTTTTAGCCCCAATAAAATAGCTAATTCCAATTGAGTTAATCCCATACGAATTCTTTTTTCTTTAACGAAATTCGCTGTATCTGTCATAGATGAAGTGTGAGAAATCATGACTAATATAAACCTACTTATCCTGTTTTGAGCCAGGATAACAAAGATTTAAAATAATGCAATATGCTAGCGACCTATATTGTCGTGAATCTTTAATCAATGGTTCGAAAGATAAACTTTTATGGCTCGATGCTTTGAAATATGGCTTTAGCCATGTTTCAAAGTCGGGCAACTTTGCGACTGCTGTCATAGGTTTGGTGATGGTAAGAACTGAGCAAAGTACCAATCACCTAGTATTTTTTAGGGTCGATCTGACACCAGTCATAGGTTTTTTCTTTGACGTTACTCGGCTGAAATGAATAACAAGGTTTTTTAGTCATAATTCTGACCAGTGTTTCCCCATCTTCAACTTTCATTTGAAGTGCATACTGTTCTAATGCTTTCTTATCTGCTCTGCGCTGTTGAATTTCATCAAGGCTTGGCACATATAAAAATATTGCCAAAAGCAATACGACAACTAAACCCACAAAAGTACTGGCAAAAATCAGAATAAATTTGGTACTTAGTTTAGCTGTAACTTGGTTTAAATGTTGAATACTGTTGTTTAATGCGCCCACATGCTTCTTATTTGTGTTTTCTAGCGACTTTTCAGCTTTATCTAGCACTCCGTTAGCGACTTGGTTGTAAAAAGCCTCTAATCGCTTGTTATCGTCTGCTATGGCTTCCCGATATTCTTTCATAGATGCCAATAGAATATATAACTGATCGTCTAAATCATCGTTTTGGTTATTCATCGTGACCATCCATCATTATCTAAATCTCGTGATGCCTTACGGTTGGCTCGCTCGGCTTGTTGTTGCTCTAGTTTTTGCTGTCGTTGTATTTCGGCTTGGCGTTCTTGTTCTAGGCGTTTGGCTTCTTGATTTTTCTGCCATTGCTCGAAGCCTTGATCGACACGGTTTAAACCATGCTGTAAAACGCTGTTTGTGCGCTGTTGCTGTTGTTCGAGGTGTTTGGCGTTGTGTTGCTTCACATGGTCGTTATAACGGCTGATTTCGGTATCTATGCCTTGTCTACGGAGTTGAGTGACCGAAGTTCCCTCATGAATGGTGGCTTGCAGTCCATTGTTCTGATCGGCATAGCTGCGGTGGTCTATTTTTTCTCGGTAGCCTGCTCGCTCCAGTGCGTGATTGGTTAAGTCTGCCCATGTTTCCCGAATTTGTTTAATGTCGTCTTGGGTTGTACCCATATTTAGGCTTTTGCGTTTGGCGTTGCTGAGTTCAATATCGGTTTTGCTGGTCAGGATCAGATTATTGTCAGGGTCTAATTCAGCTTTTCGGGTCGTGAGCATGATATGGGCATGATGGTTTTTATC
>NZ_CP114268.1 GCF_027105055.1 Acinetobacter sp. TR3 | reverse complement strand
GCGCATTTGTATGAAATGTTCTTTGCATATCTGCATGATTAGTATTTTGTTGCATTTGAACATTAGCATTGTTTGTATCTTGAGTTTTCCATAAATCATGACTTAACTCAGATTGACGTACTTCTTTTTCAATAATGGCTTTGTTTGTCTCCAAATCAAACTTACTTTTTGCCTCTATAAGTTTAACATACGCCTCTAAAAAACCTTGATGACTAGGGTCTTTGTCTAACATTTTTTCTAGGAACTCTCTAACTTTGTTGAAATCTTCCGTAATCATCGAAATACTTCTTAATATCTGAGTGGTTTTATTAACACCAATAATAGTCTCTAAATTACAAAAAATCACCTACAATACTTATGTCCCTTAATGTGTAATTTGATATGAATTTTCCTCAGAATCCAGATTTATTTTTTCAAGAAATTCATATGTTTGAAGAAAATTTTAGATCTATATTTGAGGTATATAGAAAAAGTGATAAAACTGATCCATTATTTTTATTAGGTGATTGCCTAGATGTCATCAAACAAATTCCCGATGAATCAGTAGATACAATCATTACCTCACCTCCATATTGGAGCCAAAGAGAATATGAAAATGGTGGTATAGGTCTTGAAAAGACTTTAGATGATTTCTTTAACAATCTATTACAGATTACAAGTGAACTGAAACGGGTTCTAAAACCAACAGGTTCTTTTTGGCTAAATCTAGGAGATGTATATAAAAATAAACATCTTTTAGGTATACCTTGGAGATTCGCATTTAAATTAATTGATGAACAAAATTGGGTTCTTCGCAATGAAGTAATTTGGAACAAGGTTAAAGGTGGAATGGATAACTCTAAAGATAAGTTAGGGAATGTTCATGAAACCATTTTTCACTTTGTTAAAGATCCTGCCAACTATTTTTATAATACTGATACAATCAGATCAAAACCAAGACAAAGTAAGGTAGTAAATGGCAGTATCGTCTCGGCTACTGGAGTGTCTGGAGTTAAGTATAAAAGAAAAATTGAGTTATCAACGGAACTCAGCGAGGAAGAAAAAAATAATGCTTTTAAAGCATTAGAAGAAATGCTGAAGTCTATACAAGATGGAAAGTATTCAGATTTTCGCATGGTAATACGAGGTGCTAACCGTACGACTCACTCTAACAGTGATAAAGTATCTGGTCGCGCTAAAGAGTTATTAACAAAAGGATTTTATTTTCTTAAATACCACCCTGATGGCAGTAAACCTAGCGATGTATGGGAAATTTTGCCTGAAAGTTTTTCAAAAAATAAAGAGCATTTTGCTCCTTATCCAATTGATCTATGTAGAATTCCTATTTTAGCTACTTGTCCAAATGACGGAATAGTTTTAGATCCATTTGTAGGAACAGGAACCACCTGTATAGCAGCTAAAATTTTGAATAGAAAATCTATTGGTATAGATATTTCAAAAAGCTATCTAGATACAGCAATACGTAGAGTAATTAATGAGTAAAATTGTAGAAATTTTTGGTTTAAAAACTACTCATGAGCCGAGTGATTTAATTAAAGCCATAGCAGATCAGATATGTCCTTATTCTAAAAAAAAATGTTATAAAACAAGGAAGTCAGATCCATCTATTGCTATAGGAACATGTACCTTACAGTATTCTAGTCCTATAGATAAAAAGGCAGAAAAAGTATCAACTATTATTTGCCCTAATCGCCTTCTAGAAAGAAAGCAGATATTTATAGACTGTCTTCATTTGCTCACGGGTCACACACCTGGCAATGAATTGCATTTAGTACCAGAAGTTAAGATTCCTGGTGGGAATGTAGATTTTTTTCTTATTTCTGCAAAAGATGGAAAGGTTAAAGACTTTGTAGGTATTGAATTACAAACATTAGATACTACAGGAACTATTTGGCCAGAACGTCAAAATTTGTTGAAAGAACTAAAAATTATTGATGCTAACACTGAAGTCGAGAAAAAACCTTTTGGTATGAATTGGAAAATGACAGCTAAAACCATTCTCGTTCAAATGCACCATAAGGTAGAGACTTTCGAACATATTAATAAAAAGATGGTACTCGTCATTCAAGATGTACTATTAGACTATATGAAAAAAGAATTCTCATTTGATCATCTAAATGAGAATGTTGATATTGCTGACTCATTCCATTTACATGCATATCAACTTAAAAATGACAACTCAAAACAAGATTTCATGATCTCTTTGAATAAAAGACTAAGTACAGACGCTAATGGAATAGGCGTTTGTCTTGGCCTAAAAAATGAAGCTAAAGTTGAACTTGAAGAGTTAATTGCGCTCTTACAAAGCAAAATTTCAGAACATACATCTCTAACCTTGGAACTATAAATATGACCACTTCTATTGAAAATGAAATCTACAGTTATACATATAGCTTAGTTACTCAAGGTGATACTAAATTTTACTCACTAACTATACCTTCTGAAGTACTGGCAAAAACTTGTTTTGTAACGAATAGATTTGATGATAAAGAGGAAGGTTTTCAAAGACGATTAGACAAAAATAGAGCTCAAGAAATTGCCGACTATATAGATAGCGGTATTGGATCTATCCCTAATGCTATTATTTTATCAGCACAGTCTGAAGCAGAATTTACTTTAAAAAAAGGCGGACGAGCTCTTTCTTTCAGAGCTGACCCGAAAGCATTCTTAGTACTTGATGGTCAACATCGGGTTTGGGGATTTGCATTATCTCAAAAAACATTACGTGTACCTGTAATTGTCTATCATGGTCTAAGCAGAAAAGAAGAAACAAGATTATTTATTGATATCAACACAAAACAAAAGCCAGTTCCAAGTGAGCTTCTATTAGATATTAAACAATTAGCAGAAACAGAAACTAATGATGAAAAAATTTTCAGAACCTTATTTAATTACTTTTCAGAAAATGAAAATAGTGCTTTAAGAGGCCTGTTATCTCCAAGTGAAAAGAAAGTGGGGAAAATTTCTAGAACAACATTTAATCAAGCTTTTAAGAATGTAAATACAATCTTAGGAGATCAATCTGACATAAATATTTTTCACATATTTAATAATTACTTGCATGCTATTAAAACAACATTAAAAGATGATGATAATTCTTTAATTACTACACCATCAGTGTTTAAAGCAATTATTAGTTTCTTTACAGATGTGGCTCCACGTGTAAAATTCAAATATGAAGGAGATTATTCAACGGATAACTTTATATCGGTATTACATCCACTAAACAATATTAATCAAAATCATCTACTTAAGAACAAAAGAACTTACACTAAAATTGTAGACATCTTAAATCAATCACTTTCAAAAAATTTTAGTTTATAAAATGCAACAACTCATTAATTCTATTTCTCCATATATTCATACTGGAATACTAACGCCTTGTCTAAAACAAGGCCTATCCATTAAAGAGTGTATTGATAAAATTCCTACATTTACTTTAGCTAATTTTAGCTATACTAGTAAAACTAAGTATCATTTTGAATTCCATTCTTCTGATATTGATAAACTTAATGATGCATTAGCCTTTGACTTAAATAGAATGGCAGTAGCATCATTTGAATCTATATATGCTTTACAATTTCCAGAGAGGGAATATCCTAAATCTAGTGCATGGATTGTAATAAAATCATATTATTCAGCTTTCTTTGCCGCACATACTATTCTCAGAATTTTCGGGTCAGCGGCTATTCAAATAGAAAGCAGTCAAAAAACTAAACTAAATAACTCCTTCCAATATAGCTCTCAACAACCATTACCAAATGAGCAAATCAAATCTGGATTACATATTTTCAACTTATCTAATAGTCAGGCTAATCACTTTAATATAGAAATTCTTCCTAATGGTACTCATGAAGATACATGGCGTGCATTTTCTAACCTTCTTACAGAGTTAGATCAAAAATTACTAACCAATTCCTCAATACCCACGATTGTCAGAAACGAAGCATCACGACAAATATCTGAATTAAAAACAATTCTTTCAACTGATGGACATGCTGAAAATTGGTTGTCTTTTATAAGAAATGAAGTTAATTATAAGCACAGCTTCGGAACATGGTTCCCACATAAAACATCAAATACTTATAGAGATGAAATTATTGTATACACAAAAGAATGGTATAAATTTCAAAACCTTTCTTTGATGAAAAAACAATCTTCTATGAGTCGATTTATTCAAGGTTCCATGTTTATTATTAATTTAGCTAAAAATTTACTTATTAAAATAGATTCATATTCACAAGGAGAAACATATTTAAAGAAAGGAGCTCTAAAAGTACTAAGTGTTTCAAAAGTAAGGTAGTGCTTCTATTTAACATAAAATATCTTATACGAAGTCAAAAATGGGAGCCTTATAGCTCCCACTTTCATTTCCACTCAGGCTCTTTGTAATACTGATGTGCTCGTTTGGAATTGTGCTTCCAACTTTTAGCAACTGTGTAAACATATGCTGGAAGATCATCCCATGCTTCAGCTAGACGAGGACCACGAGCTACACGAAGTTTAAGAGGATAAGCTTTATATTCAATATGATGCATGAAATAAAAACTTTTCTCTTGTTGAGTGCTAAATTTTTTAAAATAAAGACTCTTTATATTAGGGTAGCGTTCATGAGGGTATGTTTTTACAGATTGTTTATACTGAGATTTCAGTTTTTTCATTGTTTCTCCTAGGTAACATTACCTAGAAGGGATCCTCTGCAAAGTAGTTCATTGTCTTGAATCCTAGGATTTTTTAATGATTTTTTAAATCTTTTAACATTGCTTCACGCAGAATGTTATTCATGCGTGTCTGATAACCCTTGCCTTGTGCTTTAAACCATGCAAGAACATCAGCATCTAATCGAATAGAAGTCTGTTGCTTCACTGGACGATAAAATTGTCCATGACGAATAGCATTACTCCAGTCCGTAATTTCAGGAATATCAGACAAATCTAATTGATCATCTGACACAGTACCCTTAGCAAGCAAGCGTTTAATTTCAGCATCTTGCTTGTCACTGAAATTTTCATTCAGTTCTTTGCGTGTATATCTAACCATGCTCATATTTATCTCGCTCTGCTTTGGTGACTTCCCTTGCACTAATGATTCGTATGATTTCACAGTCATCTTCATCAAAGATGGTGTGAGCAACTAAGAGCATTAGTACGCCTTTAACCATACCGATGGTTTGCCAACGTTCTTCACCACCAGTATGTCTATCTTGGATTGAGATCCTTAAAGGATCTTCAAAAATGAGGCTTGCAGTTTCAAAAGATACATCATGTTTTTTCTGATTCTTTTGGTTCTTTGCCTCATCCCATTCGAAATACAGTTCCATAAAAACATTCAATTTTGTATATACAATAATGTATCACATATTTGTCTTGCATAAGACAAAGAGTGTAAATTTTGGTCAAAATTATTGGCTAAAAGTGACAAATTTGCTTAAAAAGCAGCCGACTTGTTTCCGAGTCGGCTTTTCACCTATTTTTTAGTCATGACTAATTTTTTAAACATTTGAAAAATAATGATTTTTAACAAGTGGTTTCGCATAACGCCCATTATGTTAAATGGTGCACATCTTATATTGTAAAGTGGATCACTTTTTAAAAATAACTTTATAGAAAATATCTTCTTTTTAGCGCAAAAGCATCTTGTAGGGCATTGTGAGGTATTTCTGAATCTATTGTCAGATTTGTATCACTTTCCCAAAGTTCCATTGTCAACTTTGGGGTAGTCATACAAACGCCTTGTTGAAGCATCAGGGTTGTTAGGAATAATGAAAAATCTTCTGGCCAATCAGCAACTATATGTATGGTTTCATAGTGATTTAGAAAGTTAAATAAATTTTTTTTAAATTCTTTTAAATCAATAGCTTGCTTATTTAAAATAGGGATAACATTATTAAATACCCATGAAGTTGGATTCATACATGGTAGAACTTCATAGAAGTATTTTTCATTTTCATCAACAAGAGCCATGGAAATCAGTTCTCCACCAAAACCATTAAACTCACAATCCAAAAATAATTTCATATTTGCTATTACCGTATTTATTTTAGTTACTTAAAAAATAAGGAACTTGTTTTATTTCAACAAGTTCCTATATAAATTAAGCTTTTTTATATCTCGTTGCTCTTGAAAAGAGAGTATTACGCGTATCAGGAATTTTCACATTGTTTTGGTCAATCAAGTAACCATGTTCTTCCATGATTACTCTAACCATGTGGCCGATAGCCTGTTTTAAGCGATCAAAATCAATATTTTCTGGATTATTAGAATTATCTTCGATAGCTTTTAATTCTTTACCAAATCTAGCTTCTAAACTTGGAACTAAGGCTTCAATTGCTGGTCGACTAAGGTAGGTTGCTGTTTCAAGCATTACGATAGTTTTTTCTTCATTTAGGAAGTCTAAGATTTTTTGTCCAAAGTTAGTATTAATAATACCTTGGAATTGAGCACTGAAATTTTGCATGTTATATACCTGTTCCACATATGATGTTTTGTTTTTGTAGGTTTCTATGTTAAACCATTCAAATATAACGTGTCAATTAATTAATTAAGAAGCATAAATTTTTTGATTATTTAAGAAAATCTAAAATTAACATAATACCCCTTATGCGAAGCAGCAATCAGAGATAGATATTTGTTCAGAAAAGAACGTCACTGAACTCAAAATTGCGTCAAAGATTGCAGCTTCAAATAGAAATATTGCACTCATTTTTTTTAATCAAAAAATCTGCATGTTTGGTTTTTCGATTTAAAAAAAAACAAAAATTGATCCAATATTCATAGAAACTGCCAAAAATTTTCTAAAAAATTTCGACCAGGATTCGGAACTTTTCTAACTCAAAATTTGAAATTTTTTTCATGCTTACTTTCAAATTTACCTTTCAGTTTTCTGAATTTTTATCAGCCTACTTTAACCCCTGATTTATAAAAAATGACTAAAAAAAATCTATAAAATCACTTTTTCAATCACATCAAAAACCGAAAAAAAATTTCATAAAATTTTAAAACCTGTGTATACACACTTTTTATTATTTTTATCAATAATTTAATACTATTTTTACAAGAAAATGCGTAACAAATGACGTATACAAAATAAATATAATATTTATTAATTACTTAAGCCAATTTTCAAACATTTTACGTATACAATTTTTTCAGTTTTTGTATACAAAATATAGTCTTTAAATAACAAAAACTTAGACCTTAAAGATTCATAATTTCGTATACAAAAGACGATTTGATTTTTTAGCATTGAAAGCCTTATAGAATAAAGCTTTGGAGGCAAACACCGTAAGGTGCGTGGTGTGTGACAAAAACAATTGCGGAATGTTCCGCAGCCTTGATCAAATTACAAATTAAAAACCCGAAAAGTTGCTAGAGTCCGCTTTAATAAAAACAATTAAAAAATGCAAAAAATTAGAGGATAGATTCAATGGATCCAGTCATCATTTTTCCAAAAACCTGTACGCTTTGCGGAAGAGAAGATCAAAAATTTTCACGAATAAATTCTGGTGAATACGCAGAGAACGATGAATTTTTTTGCAGTCTTTGTATGGCAACGATAGAGCAACTACAGCAACAAACATCATTGAAGAAAAAAAATGAAATGATCCAATCAAAAAGACAAAACTTTAAAATCATAGAATGAAATTAACAGAAGAAAGTGAAACAAAGAAAACTTTGACCTATCTAAAAATACAGTTCAAAACCAAGTGGATTGATCATAGAGCGTGATTAAAATTTTAAATAGGGAAAACATAGCTAGAGAGCTAAAAATTTAAAATACGGCAAAACAGAAGCATTTAGCGAGTGTCTACGAGCGACATAACAAAAAATCGCGCCTCGGCTTTTTGAAAAACAATTTTTAAATATCTTAACCCTAAAAAAAATGATGAACAGATATTTTAATTTGATTCTAGGTCGAGCGAAGCGAGCATAAAACTTTATGAGCGAAGCGAATTCCGAGTGCTTTTGCATTTTCTAAAATTCACGATAGTAAGAACCAAAAAATTGCCCCAGGAATCGAGCGAAAGCGAGATTCAATAGAGTTTGAGCGAAGCGAAAACCAAGGGCAATTTTGACCAGGTAATGCTTTTAATTATTTTTAAATGTTTTTAATGTTTTTAGACAAGCTGAAAGCCTTTAATAGCAATAGTTTAAGGGGTTATAAAGATAGGTTTAAGGGGTTATAAAGATAGGTTTAAGGGGTTATAAAGATAGGTTTAAGGGGTTATAAAGATAGGTTTAAGGGGTATTTGAATAGTTGAATAGTTGACTATTTAAAATATATAACATATAACCTAGTTATATGTATTACTAAGCTTTATATCAATCATGACAAATAACAATAAATTAGTGGTTAAAGATAATGCTCTTATCGATGCTTCTTTTAACTTATCACTCATAGAGCAACGCATCATGCTCTTAGCCATAGTTGGAGCGAGAGAATTTTCTAATCTCACATCGGATACACCAATAGAAGTTGTTGTAAGTGACTATGTTAATCAATTTAAAGTGGATAGTAATAATGCTTATGGTTTGCTTAGAGAGGCTGCAAAAACACTAAAACGAAGGGAATTTAGCTATTTAGATAGATATAAGGGCCAAGAGGCTTTTACGACTGCAAACTGGGTAAACAAAGTGACCTATGTCGATTCTAGTGGCCTTATTGTTTTATATCTTAGCAACGAAGTTATTAGCTTAATTAGCCGATTAAGCGAACAATTTACAAAATATCATATAGAACAAGTATCTGACTTTAGAAGTAAATATAGCATCAGGCTATATGAACTATTAATTAAATGGTTGAATGTAGCAAAAACAGAGAAATACAGTATTAACGATCTTAGATCAAAGCTAGGTCTTGATGCGAGTGAATACTCAACTATGTCTAACTTTAAATCTAACGTTTTAGATAGAGCAGTAAATGAAATTAATAAACATACCAACATTACCGTTGACTATGACCAATTCAAGAAAGGTCGAGTTATCACAGATATTCAATTCAGAATTAAATCGAAAACTAGACCATCTCAACAACCACTAAACCAAAGATCCAAAACAGTATTTCACCAAATGACAGATGCTCAAATCAATATGTTTGGTAATCAGCTTTCACGACTACCTGAATTCTCAAACTTAGCAAATGGTAATGAAAGCTATGAGAGCCTAGCAGCAAAGATAAAAGACATGCTGAAAGATCCAATACAACAAAAGCAGTTTTTACCACATCTAAAAAACCTTGGATTTAAGCCTTGAGTGTATTCGAGAATACACATATTGTATTCTTCAATACGTTTTCAAAATACACAGCAATACACTATGAATACAGCTACGAAATACAGTGTTAGTGATGCTGCTAATCTGTATAAAAAATCTAGAGCTACACTATATAAAGATATAAAAAATGGTGTATTAAGTCGTGATCATGATGGCTTTATAGATTTCTCAGAACTACTTCGTGTCTATGGTGAGCCTTTTGGAGTAAAAAACACAAAACGTACTGATACGCCTCCAATACAAAATCAAAATACACCTGAATACACAGATACAATAGTCGTAGAACTGAAAAGCCAAATCGAGTTTCTAAAAAAACAATTAGAAAAAGCCGAAGATCGTGAATCTAAGGCTAATGCTCGTATAGATACGCTTCTAACACTCATTGAAATGAAACCTTCTACAACCAATATGACTACGTCTATCAACCCAAATACGAGTCGTGAGCAGAACACTACTAAGTCAAATGAAAATGAGGCAAAACCAGAACAAGAACTTCAAAACCCAAGAATTCCTATACCAGAACATATCGAGCCAGAACCTCAAAAAAGAGGGTTTTGGAGTCGTTTTTTTAGACCCTATGATTAATCAAGATTGTTTAATTTGAATGAATAAAATCACGGAACAATGAGCAAAGAATAGGCGTGGAACGTGAAAGATCAAGAAAAAGCCGTTCCAGTGCGCTGAACCCTAGAACGGCTTACTTTAAGATATTGATGCGAAAAGGAAAAGTTCAAGTATTTCACATAAGGCGTATTATGTTAATTTTAGAAAATCTTAAATTCAACGGTTTGGCAAAAAGTTATTCGCTAAGCCAAACATACCTTGATTATACTGTTGTTGTGTTTGAT
>NZ_CP114267.1 GCF_027105055.1 Acinetobacter sp. TR3 | reverse complement strand
TTTAAAATCTTTGGTACCAACCATATCTAATACAGCTGCCTTAACTTCATTTTCCTTATTGATATAAGAAACTAAAGCATAACTTGTGGGCTTTTCATTAAATGTTTCAAAAAATTCTACAATTTCATCTTCTTGCATTCTAATTTACTTCCCTCAAAAATTATTTATAGGATCAAAAAAAGCCCTGATCTTACGATCCGAGCTTCGCATAATTCGTATTATATGATCAATAATCATAGCCTTCCTGATAACCTTCATGCTCACTAAGATCATTAATTACACTATCGTATACACCTGAGTAGTTCATACGATCTCCATTATCATCATGTTCATAGTTTTCTGAACCCTCATAATCATATCCAGAATGATTAGATATGAATCCTCTGTTAGCCCCTGTTAATGACTGTGTGAGTGGCTTTCTAGGAGGAGGACTACTAGGCTCTATTTGATCTTCATATGGCTCATCATCATTGTATGGAATATCAGATGGTGCTTCTTGCTGATATCTATTCAAAGTATCATCACAACGCCATACATAGATTTTGTCTTCGTTTTCATATTTCTTGTTCATAACACGATTCCTTAAGAATATTTGTTTTTACGACTATCAAAGTCGTAGGCCGTAATTAAAGACTCATATTCACTAACAACAACGATTCCACCTTTATCTAGAAGCTTAGCCATAACAGCTAATTCACGTAGTACCTCTTCTCGGTGACGCAGGATCAATTTTCTATTCACTATCACCTTATCTCCATCGATTTCACCATGCTCTAAAGCATAGTTAACCATTGCTTTGGTAATTCCTCGTTGAGAAGTTCTCTTCATGAAATGGGTCGTTTTAACCATTTTATTTCTGCCTATTGCCTGTATTTTTTTCATCCTATAACACAAAAAAAAATCTGTAAATACTTTTCGTAATTTTTTTTATTACAAAAAGTATTTACATTTGTATCTACATTAAGATTTAATATGCTATAATTTATTCAATTTCAAAAACTGATAGATAAAACAAATGGTTGAAAAGTTAGATTTAGAAGAGTTGGCCTATAGACATAGAGCTAAAAGGGAAATGTCTATCGATGGGCTGAGTGCTTTTGTCGAACTAGGTTTGAATACTCGTATCAATCTTGAGCCTAATGCAATGAAAGGGCTGTCAATTAAACTTTCCGAAGACCAGAATATGATTCTTGAATCGGTTGCAATTGCTATAGGCAAAAGCAAGAGTAAAGTTCTTCAAGAAATAGTTAGCTCTTATATAGAATCAGCTTATCTTTCATATTTGAAAGGCCTTTATCAGATTGGTGATTTAAATCAAGAAAATACTGATATTGATGCAGTACAGGACCATTTAATTAAGATAAAAAATAAACTCAAAGATTCAGGAAATGAGTATTTCCATATCTCCATGCTGGAAAAAATGGGCTTCATAGACCGAGCTACGGATTTAGCATATGAAATACTGAATCAACAAAAGAAGGGGCAAGCTAATGAGTAATTATTTTGAAGAACTAGGTCTCCGTCATGCCACAGAGCTAGATGCAAAGTCTGTAAAAACTCTCGCAATGTCATTTAAGTTACCTGAGCCAGATCTCATGAAATTGGATGTTTTTTGTGAAGATATGGGAATCAATCGAAGTAAATTTATCCATATGTTATTAGATGATCAAAAGGCCTTTGATGCTCTAAAAACATACATGCTGGCAAGTCAAAAAAATATAGACGACTTAGCTTTACCTGACAGTATTAGAGGGAAATTCGAGACTTATTTACAGCTGGAAGATCCAAGCTCTGACTGCTGATTTAACATAATGGCTGTTATGCGAAATACCTTTTAAAATATCCTTGTTTTTCAAATATTTAAAAAATTAGTCATGACTAAAAAATAGGTAAAAAGCCGACTCCGAAACAAGTCGGCTGCTTTTTAAGCACTTTTGTCACTTTTAGCCAATAAAATTGGTTAAAAAATATTCAAAAATCCAAATTTTCCTGATTTCTAAAGGCTCTCATTTCTGAAATTATCCCCATTTCCTGCGGACAATTCTTGGGATAATTTGAGGATATCTGCATGTACGTTCTGGCGTACAGGCATTCAAGAAAATCACCAATAGGCAGATACCACCAGATTGCATATCATGGCTTCATTGAGAACAGGATGTTCCAGATAAAAATAACAAGATCAGCGACAGGACGCGAGGGATGACAGGAGTTGACCCTAGTACTAAATACGAAAAACCCCGACAGGATGTCGGGGTTTTTTTATTACCAATTTTTTTTGATTCGCATAATTCGTCTTATGTTAATTGTAGAAAAATTTCATAATTAAATACGACTTATACTCTCTAATGCTACTTATCGTCTGTCGACTTATTGTCATCATATTTTCATTATTTGGACTCAAATAAGTGATTTCCAATAATGTTTCGTAAGCCTAGTCATAAACTACTATTGATTATTTCTAATAATCTAAAAAGTTATAGATCAGCCAATAATCTTTCACAAGAAGAGTTAGCTGAACTTTGTAAATTGCATAGGACATATATAGGAGCTATTGAGAGATGTGAAAAAAATCTTTCTTTAAGTTCCTTAGAGATAATTGCTGAAGCACTTGGAATCACTGTTCCAGAACTATTGATTCCAAGAGACTTTAATGACGCTACTATCAGCAGATGAGTATGTTCGTAATATCCAAAATGCAGGTATTACGATTCATACCCCTATCACTATTGGCCATCCTGAACTATGGATTCCAGATGAAATCCTAGAACAAATTTTAAATGAAAAATTATGTGGTTTTGATGTGAGTGCTTATGCTGTAAAATCAAGATCTAAAGTTGTTAAACAAAAGGTTTGTGAAATTCTAGGATATCCCATCGAAAAAACTTTTCCGAAAGTTCAACCTCGATTTACGGGTCAAAATTTTGATACATATAATCAAAAATCTAGAAATTTACAGATTTGGAATGAAGAGATTTCTGCTGAAAGACGCTATGTTATTATCGGCATTGACACGAATGATATTATTTACAAAGTGAAAGTTATAAATGGTGAAGAACTTTCCATTTTAGATACAACTGGCAAAATCACTACAAAATATCAAGCTAGATTTACTCCTAATGAGTCATTAGAACTTATATCCCCCCTTGATACAGATCAGTTGATAGGTCATTTAGCACCAGATACGTATAAACCAACTCAATCTCCAATAGGTTTTCCATCATCTAAAGAATTACTTTCTATTAAAGAAGTATTCACTAGGCTCTCTCCACTCATTGGCTTAACTTTTAGTGATCCAGGCATAGTACAGGAACGTAATCGTGGGGCTGGATTACATAAATTAGTTTGCGAAGCTTTAGGATATTCTAGCTACGCTGATGATGGGAAATTCCCCGATATTAAAAATCAGTTATTGGAAGTCAAGCTTCAGACTTCTCCAACTATCGATTTAGGGCTAGTTTGTCCTGACAGTTTGGATAATTTAGGCTTCCCAGTAGATTCAACTTTAGTGCGTCATTGTGATACTAGATATGCGGTGTTTTACGGAACGACTAATGGGAGTCTAGTTACACTGACTCATCTAGTTGTTACTACTGGCGAGAGCTTCTTCAACAGATTTACTCAGTTTCAAGGTAAAGTAGTAAATGGGAAAATCCAATTACCACTCCCAGCAAACTTTTTTAATTAACAGCAAACGCTTTAAAGACAAGTTCATCTAGCTTGTCTTTAAGCTTTGAACTTTCTTTCTGATCTAACAAGTTATAAATCATCTTTGATAACTTAATTAATTCTTGAGAGTTCTGTAATTCAGGATCAGGAATAGGAAATTCTTCAACATATTGCTTCATGAACCTTCTTTTTCCTGAATATAGCTTATTGTTAAATTTATAGTCATAAAACTGCTCAATAAACCTAGAGTTAGCAACTGCTAAACATAACCATAATAATTCATTATCTTTACTATCGTCTGGTGTAATCCAATAGCATTCACCATTAACTATATTGCCTTCTAGATCTATCCAAAATTTTGGTTTTTCAGAGATATCTGGAAAAACAATCTTTGGCTTACACCACAGACTTGGATTTTGTGGAACCCACAATTCATACCAATTTCTACCCGCTTTTATCAGATATTCCCTACTACTTAATTGCTCTTTGTACACTTCTAAATATTGTTTAGTAGCTGGATACTGATCTATATCTACGGCTTTTTTCTTTCCATTTTCACTTGTATGTGGATAAATAATTTCTTTAGGCTTATTCGGTCTGATAGCCTTAAACTGTTGCGCACATTCGCTAGTCAACAAATATTTGATTAATTCAGGTTTAGGATCAAACGAATCCCAATCGTCACGTATAAATACCTTATCTGCTGTAGACTTAACACCTACTCGAATTGGACCAATGTCTTTAAATGTTTTCCAAGTATTCATCGTTACTTTACTTAACCATGAATTACTTTCCTTAGTTGATACAGTCCATACGTTATTTTTAGAACTAGATAAATCTAAGATTCCTCTAATAATTTCAAATTTAGACTTACCAACTTTAATATGTTGAGTAATATCCTCTATTTCTGAAAAAATCGTTTCGACCTCTTTATGGTCTTGTTTTGATTTTTTCACTTCATAAACACTAATAAATTCAGGATCGACCTTAATTTGATTATTATTTTTTTTAGAAAAAACTAGTGCTGGAAGTACCGCTGCAGAACTAAATACTTTTGTATCCCCTAAATCATAAATAGACTGTATATCTAAGGTTTCTAATAAATAATCTCGTAATACGTGCCCAGATTTAACTGATAAAAACCGATTTGATGTGATAGTAGCTAACACACCATCATTACTAAGCAAACTAGACATTGCCATCATAAAGCCATAATAAATATCAGTTTTTCCTTTTAAATTAAAATCCTTTGCTATCTTTTGAGATTTTTCACTACCAATAATTTGGGTACGGATGTAAGGCGGATTAGCAATAATAATGTTAAATCTTGATTCTTTATTTGCATCATAAAAATCTAAAAAATCATCCCTTAATAACGTCAATGTAACGTTAGGATATTTCTCTTTAACTGTTGAAGTAATTTGTTCAAAATTAGAGTTATCAAGATCAACCCCTACTATTTCTATTTCAGAAAATTTTTCTGTGCCTAACTTTAATAGTAATTCTTTAATAAGAATTCCATCACCAATACTAGGATCTAAGATTTTAATTTTTTTATTTAAAAACAATTGGCTATCAAAATAACTAATGGTTTTCTTTGCAACAAACTCAGCTAATTCAACTGGTGTATATGTAACGCCATTCTTTTTATCTTCATGAATATTTTGAAATCGAGGGAGGGAGATATTCATGACTGCTTAATGTTCCACTACTAAATGATTAGTAATTATAGCTATGTATCGGATAATTGTTGCAGAGATAAAGTATGTAAACGCCATGGTTTGACGTAATTCTGTTTATTTAACATAAAATCTCATCTACGAAATGCAGCTGTTAGAACCCAATTAAATCTTTAATTGGGTTAACGTCAAATACTATCTTGATCACGGAAAGCCCGAACTCTCTCAAAAATCGGATAAAAGTCCAGACCATCATCCTTCATATCTGAAATTACGATTGCAATCACTGCAATGCTAGTGGGCACTTTACCGTTCTTTTTATAGTTGGTAATTGAATTCGCATTCATATCTAAAAGTGCTGCAAATTCTTTAATAGAAAGGCCAGACTTACCTATAAGTCTTTGAAATTCTTCGTAAGGCATAGTTTAAAAAGCAGAATTGTTTTGATAGAAAAGTATAGCACAGATTATTTATTTACATTTAAACACATAAATAATGTTATTGACACATTATTTATGTGTTTAAATACTCTTATCAAGCAATTTTACTCTTTTGATAGGACTTGTTTTATGAACCATTTCGTACAGCCCAAGCTTCTTATTTCTTCTCAAGCAAAAAAGATTGGATTGACATTAATTAATGATCTTGAACTTTGCATAACAGCACGATTGGCTTTTTATCTGGATGTAAATCCTTGCTATGACGGCCATGAAGCAACATTCATTTGGACCGAATATTTTTTACAAGATCACCCTCAAGCCGAATTTTCTGAAGTTAGAGCAGCCTTTCTACAACTTATCCCAGGATGTTAAACGATGATAATGAAATCTGTATTTTATGAGTCAAATACAGATTTCAAATTCTCTTTTTTATAAGACTATGAATTAAATTTTCTCAAATAACTCTGCAGCAATCTTCCTAGCTAAATTATCTTTATCAACATCTAGTTCTGATAAATCTATAGCATATTGAATTGCCTCACGACCTGCGATTTCCATAGGTCCATAGTCATCATAATCCTCACCTGTATAAGCATTGTAGGCTCTAAAATCATCCTGC
The DNA here is from genome assembly GCF_027105055.1 of Acinetobacter sp. TR3. NCBI lineage: Bacteria > Pseudomonadati > Pseudomonadota > Gammaproteobacteria > Moraxellales > Moraxellaceae > Acinetobacter > Acinetobacter sp. TR3. The sequence continues at coordinate 5,922 of NZ_CP114267.1, read as the reverse complement.
GTGAAATCAACTCCACACATTTGAGCTAAGTAGATGTATAACCATGCTTCTCCATGATTTTTGAAAATTTCTTCATACAGGAAGTATTCAATAGCACTCGTATCACCTCGATTACACAAGTACAGAATCTGGTTGTAAACTGTTTCCTTGTCTGCATCCAAATTAATTTCATGAAGATTCATAGGTGAATTTTTAATATAAGATTCAAAGTGTTCAGCTTGCTTTATGTATTCTTCATACTTTTCTTTATTTTTCTTAGTCTCATCAGAATTGATATATTTTTGTTTATGATTGTCCCAACGACTCCCAAAATTTGATTCATGTCGACCATAAGGAGCTATTTGATTTGCTAAATAACGATAATAAGCACCTAATAGAGCATATGCATCAGCATTCTTACGGTCTTTCGCATAAGATAAAATCTTTTCAAAAGCCTCCCCAATTTCTGAAAACTCGAAATATTCACCATCAAGTTCTAGGTGATCTACCATCCCATTTTCAAAATCGATATAACTTAGTGCTTTTCTTACGACATTAAAGTTAATAACTTCTAAGTTAAGCCATAAAAGTTCTCGATAGACCGTTTTAGAAATCGATAAATATAATTCCTCTGACGCATCGAATTTTAGTAAATCCTTAAGTCTTATGGTGATTTTTTTAATCTTTTCCAGTAAAGCATTACCTTCATAATCATCCCAATGAAGGTCATCTTCACTATAATTTAGATAATCTGTTTCAGGCGGATTTTTCAATATTTCTAGAGTTAGGGCATCAATTAATTCATGCTGATAATATTCTTCAGAATCATCATATTGAGCATCAAGTAAAAGATTTTGAGCAACAAAAGAGCTATAGGTCCTATAGTCCTGATCTAAAGCAATTAATTCATAAATATGTGAACGGCTAATCTTTACAGAATGCTGTTCCTGAATTTTTTTAGATAATTGAAATGCGAATTCTTGAATAGACATAATTTTCTCTACTTCCAACTCTAAACTCTTTATACAAAGAATCTTTGGTGTCATAAGACTTCTAGCAACGCATGTTTAAATGCTAAGAACCAAACGAGTTGATACTTAAGAAAATTAAATTTTAGATATGGCTTTAAAAATTAAACCTATGGTTTTTTATCCCTTTTCTACTCATGCGTAAGTACGGTAGGCGACCTTATTTTTAAAATAATAAATTTCGCATAAATTTACAATTGCCAAAATAGAAAAGTCAGCTAAAAAGCGGACAGTCAAAAAATTCATTCTTTTTCAGACCTACTTTTTATCTTTTTTTGAGCATCTATAATCGCTAAATCGAGAAGCGTTAAAGTCTGCCCTTTTAGGCTATATCCAGACAGCTGATGGAGAACCTCAAAAAGTAGTTGATACTTTTCTGTATTTGGTCGCTCTAGTGCCCAAACCTTTTTATAAAGTTGAGATTGACGAAATTTCCCGGCAAGAAAACGGTCAATTTCGATTCCTTTTAGAAACTTTTTACTGTCTAAATTTTCATCATCTTTTACTTTATAAAGACTTAAAACCCCACCGCCCACTTCAAACTTACGTTGATTTTCAGCTTTACGTTTTTTCCCGGCATCCTTTTTCTGAATCTGACTCAAATACAGCTCCAAGTCACTGTATTCAAGCTTTTGCGCTTTAAAATTCAGATAGCGCGTACACATTGTTTTCAGGATATTCATTTCAGCTGGATCTAGATCATCTTTTTTATAATCTTGGTACAGCTCCAAAAATTTTTCTTCATACTTAGTCCTTCCCGGAGTTCTCACCAACTCATCAAACAACAACTGAAGCTTCAAATGCTCACGGTACGGTTTTAACGCTTCTTTCACAAGAATCTGCTGAGCTTCAGACAACATTTCAAAGTTAAAGTCTTCAGCTTGTAGTGCATCAATAACCTGATTTTGAAGTTCCGAACGAGGATCTTTTTCTAATAAAAACTCAACGAAAGCATGTAACTCTGCCATTTGTAAAAGTTGAGAAGGTCTACCACGCTTTTTTGCTTTTTCTAGTGTCATATCATCGGCCACCAAATTTTCAGAACTGCAACCTCTTTAAATATGGTTTTACCATATTTAAAGAGGGCAGTCTGAAAATAATTATTTAAATAAAAAATAAAATTTCTTGAAAAGAATTTCTATTTTTTATTTAAATAATTCGCACTTGACAGTTTCTCCTCATCGGAGAAACTAGTACGCAATGGGGCGCTTCCCCCTTGACCCCCTTCAACCGGATTTTTCAGCCATTGAGGCATTCCAAATCCGGGCGGTTTTCATTTCGTTTCACTCCATAAAAACCGGTCCAAAACCATTTAGAGGTGAACATGGCCAGCTACCATTTCAGCGTCAAAAACAAAAATAAAGGTTATGCAATGGGCCACTACCTCTATATTTCCCGACTGATGCAATACGAAAACGTCCGCAAGAAAAGTGACGAAATTTTAGAATACGTTGAACCTGGCAAATGCATGCCGTCCTGGGTAAAAGATCCAATTGAGTTTTGGCAAGCCGCTGATACTTTTGAGCGAGCCAATGCCAAAGTCTACATCGAGTATGAAATTGCCCTTCCCAACGAATTCACGCCAGACCAGCGTAAAACGCTCATAGAGACGTTTTTAGACAAACATATAGCTCCACAGCAATATCCACATTCATACGCCATACACAACGTTAAATCGCGTCTCAGCGGCGAAGAACAGCCCCATTGCCACCTCATGTTCTCCCTCAAAGCCGATGACGGCATTGAACGCACAGCCGAACAGTACTTTAAACGCTATAATCCCCAAGATCCGGCCAAAGGCGGTGCCAAGAAAATCCAGCTCCAGGATGGCCATGCTGATTACACCACTTACCTCCTGCATATCCGAAAAGCTTGGGAAAATCACCTGAATGACGCATTGGCAGAACATAGCCCAACCGTGACTTACCAGATCGATGGCCAGGAGATCCAAATTAAAAATCAAGTTTCGGCAGACAACTACGAAAAATACAACGAGATACACGGCACCCTCTACCTACCAGAACCCAAACTGGGGACAGGCAAACAAAATGAAACTGTGGAATACCTGACGGAAATCCAGAAAATCAGACAACACAATGCCAAAGAACGAGAACTGGAACAGCGCCAACAACACTTTGATCAACAGCATGAATACTACTACAGCTGCTCAAACGAACCCTTCAGCTCTCCTGAAGTGATGCACTACCTCAATCACCTCATTAAAAAAGCCAGCAACAAAAAAGAACTGGGCCACGATATCAACGAAATTATTCAAACCCAGCAACCGATCCTGCATCACGAAAAATGGGATATCGATACCATCAATTTTAATCTCAACAACGCCAGGTTATACCCTGAACCGGACATGGAGTTTAAAGTCCTATCTGTACAACCAAAACCAGTGATTGAACCAACATCACAGCCGAAGCCAAAACCTGAAATACACCCCTCACAGCTTGAACCGAAACGAAATGATTATGATGGTCTGGGTTTTTAAAAATGGATCTGGATCAGAAAGTACAGAGCGAGTGTCTACGAGCGATATCACCAAAAGTCGCGCCTCGGCCCTCTGAAAAACCGCTTTTTTAGGTTAACAAACCTAAAAAAGTGAAGTTTAGATGTCGAAATGAGAGCCTAGACCGAGCGAAGCGAGCATAAAGTTTTATGAGCGAAGCGAATTCCGAGTTGCTTTTGCTTTTTCTCAAATTCACGAAGGAATTAACCGAAAAATTGCCCCTGAATCGAGCGAAAGCGAGATTCAATAGAGTTTGAGCGTAGCGAAAACCACGGGCAATTTTTCATTCTCAATGTTTTTAATAATTTTTAATACTTTTAAATACTTTTAGAGTAGCTGAAAGCCTCTAATAGCAATAGTTTTAGAGGTAATACCACTACGTTTATCGACCTATATCACTACGTTTATCGACCTATATCACTACGTTTATCGACCTATATCACTACGTTTATCGACCATTTGACTACTTCAATATTTGATGTAGTATTACTACATGATTTTATGATGTAGTAATAAGAATAATGAAAGACTTAGTTGTCAAAGATAATGCTCTAATTAATGCAAGTTATAATCTTGATTTAGTTGAGCAAAGGCTAGTTCTACTAGCAATTATTGAAGCTAGACAAACAGGTAAAGGAATCAATGCTAATGATGCTTTAGTAATTCATGCATCCAGCTATATAGAGAATTTCGGTGTAGAGAAACATACGGCTTATGCTGTTTTGAAAGAGGCAAGTAAGGTCTTATTTGATAGGAGGTTCACTTATCAATCTTTAACAGATAAAGGGAATGTAAAAACTACTCATAGCCGTTGGGTAAGCGAAATTAGCTATATTGATAATGAAGCATCAGTAAGTCTTATCTTTTCACCAGCTGTCGTCCCATTAATTACAAGGCTTGAGGAACGATTTACTAGTTATGAACTAAAGCAAGTAAGTCAATTGACAAGCAGATATGCCACTAGACTTTATGAACTACTAGTTGCTTGGCGTAGCACTGGTCAAACTCCAGTATTTGAGATTTCAGAATTTAGGCAGCAACTTGGTATTGCGGATGATGAATATACGCGCTCAGATAATTTCAAAAGAAGAGTTCTAGATATAGCTATATCTCAAATCAATACTTTTACGGACATCAATGTTAAGTCTGAACAGCATAAAACTGGACGATCAATTTCAGGCTATAGCTTTTCATTTAAGCCAAAGACGTCAGTTAAAAATATTTCTAAAACAAGGAGTGAACAACTAGAACTGATTGGCCAATTGACAGATAAACAGATTCTTTTGTTCTCAGGTAGGTTAGCTTATGAACCCACATTCGCATCAAAATATAGTAAAGCAGGTGAAAGCTATGATGACTTTATAATTAGAATATCTAGAGACTTAACAGATCCTAAAAAAATTAAAGAATATTCTCCATATCTTAAAGAATTAGGATTCAAATAGGTTTGTAAATTGACTTTGTCAACTTAACAGTGAAGTATTAACTCAATTTAACTCCCAGTTTACAATATGAAAAAATTATCAGTTTCAGAATTAGCTAAGCTGTATGGATATTCAAGACAAGCTATATATGCTCATATAAATAAAGGAAATTTATCGAAAGGTTCTGATGGATTAATTGACTTTTCAGAAGCTTTAAGAGTATTTGGAGAACCCCAAAGTAAAGTATCAGATGTCAACTTACGTCAATCAACTAACAGTCAAAACTTGACTGAAGTTGACTTATTAAAACGACAGGTTGACATACTTGAAAAACAATTGAATCAAGCTTTACTTAGAGAAAACCAATCATTAGAGCGTGAATCTTTTTATCAAGAACAAATTGAAGCTATGCAACGTCTTTTAGAGGCCCCAAAACCTCATATCCCTACGTCTGTCGACCCAGAACCCACTCAGATGACAGAGGAAAATGAAGAAGAAGAAGTCGCAGCTATGATGCAAAAAGAACCAGAGGCTAGTGAAAATAAGCGCATTCCTGTGCCTGAGCACATTGAACCAGAGCCTGAGAAAAGGGGGTTTTGGAGTCGTTTTTTTAGACCCTATGATTAACCACGATTGTTTAACTGAGATGAACAAAGTTGTGCAACATTGATCAAAGAATAGGCGTGGAACGTGAAAAATCATAAAAAAAGCCCACCTTGGGGAAGATGGGCTATCAACTAGAAACTACAGCATTGATTTCTAAAGAGAATTATAACGCATTACGTATAAGGTGTATTATGTTAATTTTAGGAAAATTTAAAACACTATTAGAATATCTCTACTAGTTTTTCCAATTATCAAATGAACCTAGTTGGTGCTCACCTAAAGGAGTGATTGAAAGTAAACTCTGCATTTTTTCCCTTTTTTGCATCCATAGCATCATTTTCATATAGTCTAAGTCCCAAGGACTTAATGT
>NZ_CP114266.1 GCF_027105055.1 Acinetobacter sp. TR3 | reverse complement strand
GTTCGGCTTTTTCGACTTTGTTCCAAAGTGTCTGACGATTGAGTAACTCGGTATTTGTATTTTCGGGCGCATAGATTTCTGTAAATTCGACACCAGTTTTTTTTGTGTAGTCTTGTTCTTTTCCATAGAAATTGCATACCAATTTTTCACCTGAACGATATGCAGCACAAGCAACGGCTGATCGTCCATTACCTCTACTAATCGTTTTAACTGAAAAATGATATATCGCCATTTTGTTTTGCTCTTTATTTCGATTTATCGAAATTACCAACATGAATATGTTGGTCTGGGGATTACAAAGGGGATTTACCCCTTGTCGCACCATTGGATGAAATCCAATGGCTAAGTGCGCCCTTCGGGAAAACCACGATAGCATGGGCTGTCTTGAATTTCAATTCAAACAGACCTATGCTTGAGGGGGATTCCTTGAGATGGTGATGGTATGAGTGTTGAAACTTTAGAGCAAAAAATTGCAAAGCAAGAAGAACGATTAAGACAACTAAAAGCACAAAAACAAGCTATTGCTGCTCGTGAAAAAAAGAAAAATTCTGATCGACAAAGAAAAGATGATACTAGACGTAAAATTCTACTGGGGGCTTGGGTTCTAAACAAACTGAAAAATGATGAATCTTTTAAGGGTCAACTAACCGATTTTGAAAAGTTTTTAAGCACGGAAAGTAAGACTGAAGAAAATAGGCAGAAAGATAAAGATCTTTTTAATGGCGTTATATGGAATAACACCTAAATTTCGCATATGAGATTTTGTATTAAATAAAAAAACAATCCCCTAAAAATAGGGGATCTTGTTAGTAATGGAATCGACATTGAATTATAGAGATTCGTTCATCTGTCACTTCATAAACTAATCTATGCTTTTCATCAATCCTACGACTCCAAAATCCTGAAAGATTAGCTTTTAAAGGTTCTGGTTTTCCTGTTCCTTCAAAAGGTGTTCGCTGACATTCTTTGATTAAGGTATTAATACGCTTAAGTATCTTTTTATCCTGTGTCTGCCAATAGATATATTCATCCCAGGCATTATCAGTCCATTCGACGTTACGATTCGTCATCCTCAATCAACTCTCTGTGTTTTGTTTTCCCTGCACGTAATTGAGCAATTGATTCATTTAAACGACTTGCATTATTTGGAGATGAAAGGAGATATAACGTTTCCATTAAGCTATCATAATGATCTTGTCCCATTACTACAGCATGGCCACCTTCTTTTCTTGTAATAAAAGCAACGTCTACATCATCAATTACTTTATCTAAAACAGATTTTAAATTGTTACGTGCGTCCGTATATGTAAATACATGCATATATCTATCCCTCATAGGGTAAGCTGCGTCAAAACGCTGCTAGCTAGACTACCTAGGCGGTAGTGATTGAAACTTTACAATCCTAAATGTACAGAATCCTGTACATATTGTCAATTTCGTATAACAACCATTATGTTAAATTTAGTACATGTTGATGCTGCAGATCTTTTTAGGCGGCTTATTTATCTTTCCGAGGGTATGTCAAAATTCGCCTTTATATGCGGTTTTTTCAACACAGTCCCGCTACCTTCTCTCTGATATTTTTCAGAAATAATTCTTGCACTACGATAGCCAAAAATATGATTCCAAAGCCAACTCATTGCAACACTCATACGACTTTGAACACCAATCAAGAAAAATAAATGGATAATTTTCCAGAACCACCATGCAAGTAGACCTTGTAGTCTAAATTTACCCATATCGACAACAGCACGACTACGACCAATCGTCGCTAAGTTGCCTTGATGGTGATATTCAAAAGGTTGATGAGTATGCTGACCTTTCAATCGTGCTTTGATGACTTTTGCAACATATTTACCTTGTTGTTTTGCTGCAGGTGCAACACCAGGTACCATTTTCCCATCAGGCATGGTAATCGAAGCAGTATCACCGATCACAAAAATTTCAGGGGAGTTCTTTACTGTCATGTCCACATTGACGAGTACACGTCCTGCACGATCTGCATCTGTATTTAACCACTGCGCAGCAGGCGATGCTTGTACACCAGCTGCCCAAACAATTGTTTTGGCTGAAAGTACATGCTCACCATATATCACACCATCTTGCGTACAACTGGTGACCGGTTGACCAAAGATAACCTCCACACCTAATTCCTCAAGTGCTTGCTTGGTATAGGCAGATTGCTGTTCAGGGAAAACCGAAAGTAACCGTTGACCTGCTTCAATCAGTACAATTCTAGATTGACGCGGATCAACATTACGAAAGTCATGTTGTAAGGTGTCATGTGCCAGTTCAGCAATCGTGCCGGCAAGTTCTACACCTGTTGGTCCACCACCAATCACCACAAAAGTTTGTAATGCCTTTTTCAATTGAGCATCTTGGGTATATTCAGCCTTTTCAAATACACTCAATACTTGTTGGCGTATTTGTAAAGCATCATCAAGTGTCTTTAACCCTGGGGCAAATTCACTCCATTCATCATGTCCAAAATAGGCATGTGTTGCGCCGGTTGCAATAATTAAAGTATCGTAACGCTGATGTGTACCATCTTTTAAAGATACTATTCGTTTTGTTTTATCAATACCTTGTACTTCCTCTAACAAGGTACGTACTTCTGGGCGCTTACGAAAGATTGAACGTATTGGCCAAGAAATTTGTGCGGGTGATAAAGAGGCACCTGCGACTTGATAAAGTAAAGGTTGAAATAAATGATGATTACGACGATCAATTAACGTAATTTCTATATTTTCCGTACCTGCAAGATCATTTGCGACTTGCAATCCACCGAAACCTGCACCGATAATAATGACACGATGTGCATCTACATTTGTTCTCATATCAATATTCCATATAAAAATTAATGTTCACCATGCATCAGTAGATTGATTGAAACTACCAATAGCATACCAATACATAGCCAAATAATTTGTGTTACTACATCTTTGGTTGCACCTCGTTGCTGTAACTGAGGTACTAAATCTGATAACGCGACATAAATAAAACTACTTGATGCCAGCACCATAAAGTAGGGCTGTAAATGCTGTAATTTTGACAGTAATAAATACCCTGCAATGCCTCCTAGAGCTGTCATTGCACCCGCTATGGTTAGTTTCAACATTGCGGTATTGGCTTTATTATCTCGTTGTAGTACAGCTAAATCTCCCATGTGGTGGGGAATTTCATGGACAAGTACAGATGCTGCAGCAATCAGTCCAAGTTGAATATTGACTGCGAATATAGATGCGATCAGGATCCCATCACCAAAGCAATGTATCCCATCACCAAATAGTAAAGATAAGCCAGACTTGTGTGAGTGATGTTGCGTATGATCGTGATGTTCATGCGCATGGTGCCATATTTCGGCTTTATTTAATAAAAAGAAAAACAGAACACCAATCAGCAGAATAAAAAACAATTGATGTATATCTAAATGGCTTTCAAAGGCTTCAGGCAATAGATGGGTAAATGCTGTTGCCAACAATGCACCCGCAGCAAGACTCAATAAGCCTTGCTGTAAGTAATACTCTTCTCCATCAATCTTACGCTGAAACTGTAAAATTAATAGATTTGCAATCCAAACACTGCCAACGCCTACAACTAGGGTAGTCAGTACAATAAAGACTAATAACATTTGTTTACCAAGCATCAACGAGAGGAATGTATAAAAAAGATATAGACCTATGGTTATTTTATAACCATAGGTCTACGAAGTTGCGATGAATACATGATTTATACTATACCCCACTATACCTATTAACAAGCATTATTGTTAAATTTTCTTAAAAAAACGACTTGTCAGCTATAGTATAGGGGGGTATAGTAAATAACGTTTTCTGAGTAGACGCTATGCCAAACCTAATTGAAGACAAAAAAAAGATCCTCACTCGTGTTCGACGTATCAAAGGTCAAGTACAGGCAATCGAAAATGCACTTGAGGATGGCAATACCTGCAACTCTGTTCTGCAGCAAATTTGTTCAGTTCGAGGTGCAATCAATGGCCTCATGAATGAACTTTTAGAAGTTCATTTAAAAGATACCTTGGTGTCAGGTGAGACCTCTGAAACAGAGCGACAGGCAGAGCTTGTCGAAGTCTCAAAAATTTTAAAATCATATTTAAAGTAAATCACAAAGGATTTAAATGATGAAATCACGTGCAGCTGTTGCTTTTGGTCCTGGTCAACCATTACAAATTGTTGAAGTTGATGTAGAACCACCAAAGAAAGGTGAAGTCTTAATTAAAGTCACGCATACCGGTGTGTGCCATACCGATGCATTTACATTGTCAGGTGATGATCCTGAAGGTGTATTCCCTTCAATTCTTGGGCATGAAGGTGCTGGGATTGTCGTTGAAGTTGGTGAAGGCGTAACAAGTGTTGCTGTTGGTGACCATGTTATTCCGTTATATACCGCTGAATGTGGCGAGTGTTTATTCTGTAAATCAGGCAAAACCAACTTGTGTACGGCTGTTCGAGCTACTCAAGGTAAAGGCTTAATGCCAGATGGTACTACTCGTTTTTCTTATAACGGTGAGCCAATTTATCACTACATGGGCTGTTCAACATTTAGTGAATACACCGTTGTTGCAGAAGTATCTTTAGCTAAAATTAATCCTGAAGCAAACCCAGAGCATGTTTGTTTATTGGGTTGTGGTGTAACTACAGGTATTGGTGCAGTACATAATACTGCGAAAGTACAAGAAGGCGATACGGTTGCAATCTTTGGTTTAGGTGGTATTGGTCTAGCTGCAGTTCAAGGTGCGCGCCAAGCTAAAGCAGGCCGTATTATTGTAATTGACATGAATCCAGATAAGTTTGCATTGGCAAAAGAATTTGGTGCGACTGATTTCTTAAATCCGAAAGATTATGACAAACCAATCCAAGAAGTGATTGTAGAAATGACAGGTTGGGGTGTAGACCATTCATTTGAATGTATCGGTAACGTCAATGTGATGCGTTCTGCACTAGAGTGTGCACATCGTGGTTGGGGGCAGTCTGTAATTATTGGTGTTGCAGGTGCAGGCCAAGAAATTTCTACTCGTCCATTCCAATTAGTCACTGGTCGTCGTTGGTTAGGTAGTGCCTTTGGTGGTGTAAAAGGTCGTAGCCAATTGCCTGGCATGGTTGAAGATGCAATGAAAGGTGATATTCAACTTGAACCATTCGTAACGCATACCATGGGCTTAGAAGACATTAATAAAGCATTTGACTTAATGCATGAAGGTAAATCAATTCGTACCGTCATTCATTACGAAGAAGCTTAACCTAGAACCATTTCAACACGTAAACAATGTGGTTTACGTATTATCTCCTGAAGCTGGAGCTCTATAATGAGTACATTTAATCTACATCCACGTTTAAATAACGGTTTAACTAAAACTGCACAAGAAGATTTTGCCGGAGGTACTTTGCATTGCCACTGTGTAGATCAACAAGTTGAAGTAAAAGTTTCTGCACAAACTGCACATAACCATGCCTGTGGTTGTTCAAAATGTTGGAAACCTGAAGGTGCTTTATTTTCATTGGTTGCGGTTGTTGCGAAAGAACATGTTGAAGTAACGGCAAATGCAGATAAGTTACATATCGTTGATGAGTCTGCTGCAATTCAACGTCATGCATGTAAAGAATGTGGTACACATTTATATGGTCGCATAGAAAACACTGAGCATCCTTTCTATGGTCTGGACTTTATTCATACAGAATTGTCTGATCAAACAGGTTGGTCTGATCCACAGTTTGCTGCATTTGTATCTTCAATTATTGAAACTGGTGCACCAGTATCTCAAATGGGTGAAGTACGTAGCAAATTACAGGGTATTGGTCTAAATACTTATGATTGCTTATCACCTGATCTTATGGATGCAATCTCAACGCATGTTGCCAAGAAAAATGGGACTTTCCACGCATAGTCCGATGACTTGAATCATGCTTATCAAGGTGTACAGCATGCTGTGCACCTTTTTTATTGCAGTATTTATTACGTGATATTGCCAAGACAATCTGAAAAATATATAAGGAATAGAAATGGAACGTATTGAACACGAAGCAAGTTTTTCGGGTTGGCAAGATGTTTATCAACATGAATCAACTAGCCTCAACTGCGAAATGAAATTTGCAGTCTATATTCCTGAACATCAACAAGGTGAAAAACTGCCTGTACTGTATTGGCTATCAGGTCTGACCTGTACCGAGCAAAACTTTATTACCAAAGCAGGTGCACAGCAATTTGCTGCTAAGCATAAAATCATCCTTGTCGCACCTGATACCAGCCCACGTGGTGAAAATATTGCCAATGATGAAGCCTATGATTTAGGGCAAGGTGCAGGATTTTATCTCAATGCCACCCAAGCACCGTGGGCTGAACATTATCAAATGTATGATTACATTGTAAAAGAATTACCAGCATTGATTGAACAAAACTTCCCTGTAAGCGATCAAAAAAGTATTTTTGGTCATAGTATGGGGGGACATGGTGCACTGGTCATTGCCTTAAAAAATGCAGATGCTTATCAAAGCGTTTCTGCTTTTTCACCTATTGTAACCCCTTCTCAAGTCCCTTGGGGGCAAAAAGCGTTCACTGCATATTTAGGTGAAAACCAAGAGACTTGGAAAGAGTATGATGCTACAGAACTTTTAGCACGCTTTGGTTCATCGTTACCAATAATGATTGAACAGGGCTTAGCTGACTCTTTCTACCCAACGCAACTTGAACCTGAAAAGTTTGCAGAAATTGCCAAACACAAAGATGTGAAATTAACTTTAAATTTGCAAGAAAATTATGATCATAGTTATTATTTTATTGCGAGCTTTATCGAGAAGCATATTGCTTTCCATGCACAATATTTAAAAGCTTAAATCCATCTAATCAGCAAGTGCCTGCTTCGGATATCAGTTTAGTCTATATCCGAAGCATGAAATAATGAGCTTTAAATGTATTAAATCAAAAAGTCATAGACTATTACTATATACCTCACTGATAAATACTTTTGAATATTTAGTTTCTCTAAAATTAACATAATGCACGTTATACGAAACTTCAATGTAAGCCCCAAATAGAAATGTCCGGTTTCTCCAAAGTAAAAATGTCCGCTTTTAGAATATGCACTTTTGTGATGATCGAAGCGGACGGTTTGATATGTTGGTGTCTATGTCGGATAAAGAACTTAAACGATTGTCGGTCTTGCAAGAAATCTGCGATCAACGCATAACTCAGTCTCAGGCTGCTCAGTTCCTTCATATTTCAGAACGTCAGATCAGGCGTTTACTGCAAAAATACAAAGCTCAAGGCCCAGCTGCATTAGCTCATGCTGCACGTGGCCAAACCAGCAATTCCAGGCTTCCTGAAGAGCTCAGACTCAAGTGCCTCAACATTGTTGCTGATCAACTGCATGGTTTCGGACCCACTTTAGCGCATGAAAAGCTCACCACTGTTCATGGATTCGATATTTCAGTGGAAACCCTACGTTCCTGGATGATTGCAGCAGATCTGTGGATTCCTCGCTCCAAGCGCCTGAAACGCCCGTATCAGCCTCGTTATAACCGGGACTGTTATGGTGAACTGATCCAAATTGATGGCTCACACCATGACTGGTTTGAGGGACGTGCTGCTAAATGCTGTCTGCTGGTGTTTATCGATGATGCGACAGGAAAATTGCAACATTTACGCTTCTGTGAGTCGGAATCAACCTTTGACTATATGATTTCAACACGCTTGTATGTTGAACAACACGGTAAACCGTTGGCATTTTACAGCGATAAACATTCAGTCTTCAGGGTGAATCAAAGCAGCAAGAAAGACACCAAGATTACGCAATTTGGACGCGTGCTCAGTACCCTCAATATCGATATCATCTTTGCCAATTCACCACAGGCTAAAGGCCGTGTGGAACGAGCCAACCGGACCTTGCAGGATCGTCTGATCAAAGAAATGCGCCTGGAAGGCATCTGTTCGATTGCAGAAGCAAATGCCTGGCTGCCCTGCTTTATCGAGCAATTTAATCGTAAATTTGCCAAGATAGCCTTTAATCCCAAGGATCTACACCGGACTGTCCGTGAAACAGCCGAAGAGTTAGATGATATTTTTACCTGGCGTGAACCCCGAAGAGTTACGAACAGCCTGACGATTACTTATGATAAATGCGTATATATCCTGGAAAGCACAGAAGAAAATCAAAGGTTGATCGGCAAGTATCTTGAATTTCTAGAATATCCGGATGGTACGGTCGCCATTGAACATCAGGGAAGAAAAATCAATTACAGCATCTTTGATAAACTAAGCCATCTGAACCAGCGAGAGATCGTTGAAAATAAACGTTTGAGTTCTGTACTGGCACATATTCAACAGCAGCATGAAGAGTTAGAGCTACAAAACAAACGGAATCGTTCTCAAAAGATGCCAAGCAGACGTGCACAGAAAACAGCAGTTCAACAACGAAATCTGAATCCCGTACTTGACTTGGAAATGTCGGTATAGGACATTTCTATTTGGTTTTAAGGTAGGACATTTCTACTTAGGAATAACAAATCTTGTAACTTCAAAATAGAAATGTCCGGTTTCTCCAAAGTAAAAATGTCCGCTTTTAGATAACTTTAGCAACTCGATAGACAGTTGCAACTCCACAATTCACTGCTTTGGCAATTTCTTCCTTAGTCATATTGCCAGCTGCTAGCAATTCTTTTATTCGTTTGTGCTTAGCCTCATTGGCTTTCTTACCTGTTGGCTTGTAACCTGAACGTGCCAGGCCCTGCTTAATACGTTCTATACGTTTCTCATTGTCTAGGCGAGCCATTGTTGCCAGGAGATCAATCAACATATTGTTGATGAGTTCCAGGATTGAATGAGTAATGCTGTCACTGGTTTGAATCATTTGGTAGGTAGTAGGAAGATCTGCTACGACTAAACGAAGTCCCTTCTCCTGGATCCTGCGCTTCAGCTCTTGAAAATCTCGTTGGGTTAGGCGTGATAAGCGGTCAATACTTTCAACTAACAAGGTGTCACCTTGATTTGCTTCTGACAGTAGCTTATTCAATTCAGGTCGGTCTAACTTCGTACCACTATAGTTTTCTACGTACACAATGGTTTCACCCAAATTCAAGTTTTGGTTTAGATCCTGAAGAATCTGCAAAGCCCTTTCTGCATCTTGATCTTTAGTTGAAGCTCGTAGATAAATACGTGTATTCATTTCTATCATTTAATCTTAATTCTATTAGATTAATGATAACACTATCATTTAATTATTACATTAAGTCTAATAATAGATATTGTATGCGATTTGGCTCGCTATCATTCAGCTATACTCTTTTGATAAAAAAAGCATGACTAAAAGCCATGCCTTGGGAATTCGTATAACAGCCCTTATGTTAAATCAGGTTTAAAACTTAATATCATGTGAATTAAAGTAGGTCGGATCAAACTCTATCTCTCCTATTTCATCCTCGATAATTTGCATGTAATCGTCATATCTTGGATGTTTGGGGTCTTGTAATGCATCTAAAATATCAAGATATCCAAAAATTCCTCCAATATCTTCAAATGGAGCATGATTTTGACCATCTATACAACATGGATATTTTTTATTTAAATCAGGAGATTGTCTGCTTTCTACAGTAATCAAATGTTCCCAACAATCGCCAAAATCATATGTATATATAATTTTTTTACCTACACGTAGAACTTCTTTCAATTTTTGTCTTTTATTGATCTTTTCATGCTTAATAGTCGTGAATTCATGTAAATGGCTATCTTCCCAATCAAAAGCAGATTGAATTGCCTTATGGAGCCTAGATAAAGTAGCTGCCGATGAAATTTGAATAGTTCTCCAGATTTCAGGATCACTACCTAGCAGACTAATTTTTAATTGAAAAACTTCATCAGAAGATTTGAGCTTTACAGTTCCCATAACAGCCTAGTTCTCAAAAAATAGTTTTAGTAAATCTAAAATTAACATAATACACCTTATACGAAATGCGTTATAATTATCTATAGAAATCAATGCTGTAGTTACATGATTTTAGCCCACATACCCTCTGGTGGGCTTTTTTTATGATTTTTCACGTTCCACGCCTATTCTTTGAGCAATGTTTCACGGTTTTAATTAAATAAACTGAATAATTCAATCTGCACGATTTAAGCGATTATCTTGAATAAGATCATCCAATTTATCTTCTAAATCTTCAATCTTATATTTGAGCGATAAAATAGAATTTTTTAAACGCTCATTTTCAGGAGCATCAGGATTTTTTAATTGATTAAAAATTTCTAATAATTCGTTGCGATTAGTGCTTAACCTTTCAATGTCACTTTCAATAGCCATTCTTGGTGTCCACAGAGCAAGTAAAATTTGCTCATAGTCTTTGAGTTCTTGATGGCTCATTGCATCTAATTCAGCTCTAGTTTTCATGGTTTAAAATCCGTCTTGCTATGAAGAGCTTTAAAAATCCGCTTTGCTGTTTCCTCTCTTACACTTTTCGGATCTCGTAAGATGCCACTAATCCAAAGGGCAAAACTAGGATAGTCCTGGAAGTTACTTAGGTCTGATAGCTCAGAAAGTTTAGATAAAATAGCACTGTACTTGTTAATTTGAGCATCAGACAGGTTGCAGAACATATCTATTGTTTTTGGATCTCGCTCAGGAGCTATTAATTTTGGCTTAGATTTTTCTTTCACAGTGAACTTAAAGCCGACAACAGAACGTCCTTTTTTAACTGGACTATAGTCAACTGTTACATCGGTAAATTCATTAATTTCATCTAATGAGCTCTTCAAAACTCTTCGTTTTAAGTTCCTCAAATCTCTATAAGATTCTGGTAAACCAAACTCTGTAAACATTTCATCTAGCGTTAATTCAAAGCCATTTTTTGCCTGATTTTTTTTCGCTAAATGGTAAAAGTCTATTGAGTAGTCTTTTTTTAATTTTAGAACTACATCTTTTTTATAACGAGTGTATGGATTGTATTTATCTAAAATTTTCAACATCACCAAAACAATAGATGTAAACCTTAAAGATATCCCTGCATCTTCATAAGTAGCATCAATTACCCAGTTAGAGTAGACCTTTTTCCCCCTATCATTAACGTATGAAAAGGACCGATCTACTAGTTTTTTTGACGCATTTTCAATTTGTTTATAAGCAGAATTGACTTTGATACCACAGTCATCAGCAAATTGTTGAGCAGATATTAAGATTTGATCTTGTTCACTTGCATCGACATTTCTAGCAATCGGAGAAGCCATAATTAAAATTCTTTTTTCATCTACAGACATGCTTTTAAAGCATTCAGTAACTTTGTTTTGAATAGCCATTGTTGTTACTGGATAAGATTTATCATAACTATTTTCTTTATTCATTCAGATATCAAACCTTATAAAAAATGAACATGATTTTTGTACCCTTATGAGAAAACAATGTACACCAATAAACATAAGGGTACAATAATTTATTTGTACCCTTTATCATGCTATTTGTACCCTTTAATCATGCTATTTGTACCCTTTTAAACGATAAAATCATGCTATTTGTACCCTTTATCATGCTATTTGTACCCTTTTAACGCTTGAAACTATTGCTGCATAAGGTTTTCAGAGGGTCTAAAAGCTTTTAAAAGCTTTTTAAAAGAATAAAAGGGAATTTATTTCCAAAGTGAGTTATTAAAACTGCCCTTGGTACTCGCTAAAGCTCGTACTCTATTGAAGCTCGTTTCACTCGCTTCGTGGGGGCAGTTTTTTGCATATATGATCAAGGATTCAAAAAGCAAAACATGAATAATGCATTCGCTATGCTCATGCTTTTTGACGAGCAAAAGCATCAATACTTCGCTCGTAGACACTCGCTAATCACTGTCCCCAGTAATTCAATAAAAAACGGTTTTTCAGAGGGGGAATAAGCAACCTTTCGTTGTGTCACTCGTAGACACTCGCTAAAAGGCTCTCATTTGCGTTTTAAGCGATTTTATTTTTATCAACTATAGTTTTACTGTATTTCTATCAAAAGTCGCTAAAACCCCCGTTTTTTTGCGCTTAAATGGGATTGCTAAGGCGTGTAGTCATGGTTGTTGTCATTTTCTGGCTTTTTAGGCTCATTTCTCTGCTGTTTTTCTTGTTCTTGGCGTCTTAAAAATGCCAAATGTTCTTGTTGCTCTCGTTCTTGTGCATAGCGTTGTTCTTGTTGCTCTCGTTCTTTACGTAACTGCTGTTCTCTAGATTCACGATCTTTTCGGTCGTTTTCGAGCTGTATTGCTCTTTTTTGGGAAAACTCTTGCTGCGCTTCGGTCTCAATTTTTTTTGTAAAAGCCGTATGCAATTCTTGGATTTTTAGATCTTCCATTTCTTCTGCATATAGTCGCTTTTGTTTTTCACCATTTTGAGGACTAAAGTATTTATTTCCATAGTTATCTTCTTCAAATATATAACTATTTATGATCTCCAGTCTTTGATCGCGTACATACTCTTGATACTCAGTTTCTCTGCGTGATATTTCAGAAATTTGATGATCTATATTTGAAATTTGATCATTAAGTTTTCGTTGTTTAACAGTGATGTTCGGTTCGTCAAATTTTGCAAAAGACTTTTTAGGCTGGAGCAGCTGATTTTCTTCTGTCCATTTATTTAAATGATCAGAATATCTCTCTTTTTTTTCTATTTCACTAAGACCAGAAATATGCTTTTGGATGTCTAGTTGGGTGTTGTGTTGGTCGATCAGGTCATTTATTTGATTGATCCATTTTGTTTTAAAAAATAAAGGCTCTTTTTTGCGTAGTTCTGATATTGCAGAACTCATCGTGTTTAATTTTGTTGTTAATTTTGATAATTCTTCATTTTGGAATTCAGAAAGTTTCTGAGAAGTTTTTTCTAAATACTCAGCTTGAGAGTATTGAAACTGAAGCTCACTTCGTACTTTTTGAACAAGATCCTCAGATACTTTGATGTTTTCATCCAGTGCGATGACCTTTTTGATTTTTAAATTACGTAGCTTAATTTCATCATTTTTCAGACTAATTTCTGTAAATATTCCTCGTCTCCGGAGGTATGTCGCTTGAGGACCTTCGTGCTGAGTTGCTTCTAGGTCACTTTCCTGGTCTTCATAACTTCTGTGATCGACACGTTCATCAAATCCATTTTGTTTCAGGTGGTGATTGCATAATTCTGCAAATGATTCTCTCCAGTGGCTTACAGTTTCTGTGCCATTGTCACGACTGAAGTCCCTATATTTTTTTGCTGAAAAGTCACCATGCTCATTAATACTTCGGGTGGTGAACATGATGTGTGCATGGTAGTTGCGTTCATCACTTCCACTGTCTGTATGCGGTGCATGAATAGCAGCGTCAACGATGACACCATATTTTTTAACGAGGTTTTGGCAAAGTTCATTGAGCATATTTTTACGCTGTTCAGCGTTTAATTCACCTGGAAATGCAATTTCAAATTCTCTTGCAAGTAATGCATCTTTTCTTC
>NZ_CP114265.1 GCF_027105055.1 Acinetobacter sp. TR3 | reverse complement strand
TGGTCTTGGGATGATGTAGAAGAAGAGTTTGGATTTGAGGTAAGTTCTTTTAAATTAGAAGTATTGCCAGAGAACGCTATACTTTTTGAAAAGAAGATTCCTTTTACTGAAAAAGATTGTATTGATGTATTAGAAAAAGGCTGGCAAGAGCGATACGGAAATTATACTTTTATCCCTGATTTAGATGCCTTTATCTCAAAAATTGTCGAAAAAGAAACAGCATAGTTCTTAGAAGTAATAGAAATGAGAGCTATCCGCTCTTATTTCTATTTATTTGTTTAAATCAGGCTTGGATGTGCATCTAGAATGCGAATTAGAGTTGCTGCTGGCCCTGTGGGATAGCGTCTGCCTTGTTCCCAGTTCTGAAGTGTGCGAGGGCTAATATGCAAACGTGCAGCAAATTCTGTTTGGCTCAAGCCTGTTTTTTCTCGGACTTCTTTAATATCAGGAAGAGTTAGCTCAGTCACTCGACTTGCTTGAACTTCATTACGTTTAATCGCTCCTGCTTCTTTGATCGAAGTAACGAGGTCATCAAATAAGTTATTATCCATGAAATTGCTCCTTCACAAGTTGACGTAGGATAGCGGTCTCTTTATCAGTTAAGTTTTCTTTAACAGATTTAGGGTAAGCCAGTAGCATAAAGATCTGATCATCGTCATTGATCCAGTAATAGATCACACGTATGCCACCACTTTTTCCTTTACTGCCTTGAGCACAACGTACTTTACGAATTCCACCACCATTTTTAATGAGATCTCCCTTATCTGGCTGAACTAAAAGTTCCTGTTGGAGCTCTCTATATTCATCATCAGAGACAAGCTCTTTGATTTGCTTGGTGAAAATACTGGTTTCAATGAATAGCATAGGTTAAGTACGTCAATGGCGTACTTTTATTGTAGTGAATATAGTAAAAAAAAGCCAGTTACTAAGCTAATAATGATCAATAGCTGAAGATTCGCATAAGAGATTTTATGTTAAACAGAAACTCTTTAACTTCTAAATTTTTGGACAACAATAATATGGGAGTTTTTTCTTTAAAATCTTAGATCTATAATCAAACAACTTGATAATTGCCAAAAAACTATGTCTATTTCTCTTTTCCCACGATATATCCAAGATAATTACGAAATTTTAGAATATAGAAACGGGATTTCTATACTAAAACATGCCTACCCTGATGAGTGGGATGATTTGATTAATCTACTTGATTCGTTTGTTTTACAACGAAGTGACATTCTGACTCCAGGTGGTCGTAAATCTAATATTGCCGATAAGTTAGATGGTTTCTTATATAGTCGAGGATGGAATGAAACACAATTTGATGTTGATATTCGTCTTCAAGAAACTTCTTTCATAAAAGATAGTGGCAGAGGTAGATCAATAACTAGGAGGCAGGAGCCAGTTATTGTAGATGTACCGACTCACAAGATTGATTGTTTTAAAAATAAAGTTGCCATCGAAGTAGAATGGAACAATAAAGACCCTTTTTTTGATAGGGATTTAAATAACTTCAGACTTCTATTTGATCTTGATGCTATAGCAGTCGGTGTCATTATTACTAGATCTTCTGAATTACAAAGTATCTTTAATGACCTAGGAAGAAAAGATTCCTACGGATCATCAACTACGCACATGGGGAAATTAGAAAGTAGGCTATTGGGTAAGGGGTCAGGTGGTTGCCCCGTCATTGCTATTGGTATTACACCTAATGTCTATGATGATTACTCTTAAGTCGACTCTTGGATAAAGCTTTCTAAAATTTCTTCAAAATCACAAAGTGACTTATTCAATTCTTTGCATATTAAGTAGACCTCTGAAATTTCCAAAGATCTATCTCCATTTTCATATTTGGATACGAAACTTTGTGGCTTTCCGAGCATTTTAGCTAATTGAGCTTGTGTAATTTGAGCGTCAAGTCTCATTTGCTTTAATGCTTGGATGCATAAAGATTTCATCAAATTTTTATCCATCTAATTTCCTGTTTGACTATCTCGATATTATTACATAGAATTGAAAAACTAAATCCCAATTTGGGATTTAGTTTTTGAGTTAAGGATTTTTATGTTTACCCCACAACCATTCCCTAGTTTAATCAAATATATGGGTTCAAAAACTAAGATTATTGATTTTATTATTGATGGAATTAATTTTGTACATCAAAAAGATAGACCCGTTATAGATTTATTCGCAGGAAGTGCATCTCTTGCAGGTGCTATTGGTAAACAAGCTGATTTTGTCTCTAATGATATTCAAGAATATTCAAAAATCCTCTCTCAAACGTATCTTTTAAATTTAACTAGTACGGATATTCCTACACAGGATGAAATTTATAAAAAAGCTTTAGAACTTGTAAAAAACAATATAAAACAAGAATATATTGTTAATTATAGTGATTTAAAAAATATTGATGAGTTCAATAGGTTAGAAGAAAATCAAAAAGATTTAATTAATCAAAACTTAGATTATCCATACCATTTATTTGCAAAGAACTATTCAGGTACATGGTGGTCATATGAGCAATGTCTATGGATTGATGCCCTTAGACAAGTAGCAGATGACTATAAAAACAAGCCCTTATATCCCATTTTTTTAGGGTCCTTAATGTATGCAATGGCATATTGTAGTCAAGGTACAGGGCACTATGCTCAATATAGGGATGCTAAGACTAATTCATCATTCAATGATATTTCTATTTATAGAAAAAAAGAGGTCTTTAAATTTTTTAGTAAAAAAATTAAAGAATTATGTGATTTTAGTCTCAAGAATAACAATCAATTTAAATCAATGTTTTTATCAAAAGATTTTAAGGATGCTTTAGACTTATTTGAAGGTGGTACAGTTTACGCTGATCCACCTTATTGTTTTGTACATTATAGTCGTTTTTATCACGCCTTAGAGACGCTCGTTTTATATGACTATCCTGAAATACAAAAAAAGAACAACGTTTTTGTAAAAGGTAGATATAGAGAAGAACGCCATCAATCTCCTTTCTGTATAAAAACAAAAGTTGAAGGCGCATTCTTAAATATGTTTAAAGGCGTTAAAAATACAGAATCGCAACTAGTGTTAAGTTACAGCAATACAGGTATGATTAGCTTAGAGATAATGATGGAACTCGCATCATCTGTATGGGATAGCTCTCGAATAGAAATATTAACTACTGACCATCAGCATATGACATTAGGAAGACAGGGAACTCGCTATAGAGATGTAAAAGAATGTTTACTTCTTGTAAGATAAGAACATTTTACAGAGGGAATTTAATTATGGGGATTTATGTCAACAACAAGCGATGACGAAGATTCTATTTGGTTTGAAGCCGTAAAAGAATTTTTCATAACAATTGGCTGTAGTTTGGTGCCCTTTATTTTAATTGTGATCTTTTACGTTTATTGGAATGATTTGGATCTAGGAAAGGCTTTCGAAGCACTTATTTATTCCGGTGACTTGTTGATCTATGGGATTACAATTTCTGGTCCTATATTACATGCTATTTTGAAAGATGGTCCTATCTCTTATAAGCGATGGCTTTTTTTAGGATGGATAGTAATCGCTTTTTTATCTATTGCTATTTTCAATCTTATTAAGCCAGTATCAATTCAGGTCCAAGATCTTAATCAAAATCTATTTCAGTTAGTATCTGGAACTGAACAGAAGGCTTCTTTCAATCAAATACAAAATTTAGTAGAAAAAATAAGAGAAGAAGATTTGAAAGACCACCAAAAAACCTTTGTCTGGAATGTAACCATATTCACTTCTGTAAGTAGTCTAATATTGTATTTCATATACTTACTTATAAATATTAGTGATATTCGCAAACATGCTAATGCTACTCATACGATTCAAAAAAAGACTAATGAATTTGCGCAGGGCTATAGTAGAAAACGAGGTGATAATTAATGTTATCTAACAGCCTATTACCATTTGCTACTGAGAATGGAACGTACATAGATTTAAAGTGCTTATTAGTCAGACAACCAATAGGGACTTTTTTTATAGCATCTATACCACATGATCAATTAAAAACAATCACTTATGCTGATGCTCGTCGGGTAGTAAATGAGAATGATGAGGAGGGTTTTGAAAAAATATTAGGTATTCAGCGAGAAGTAAAACCTTCTCGATTAAAAGAGTTAACTACATTTGTTAACACAAAAGATGCTTGTTTCCCTACGTCGATTATTCTTTCAATTCCTGAGGAATGTGCAACTTACTATCCAGATGAATCTATATTAAGGTTGTCAAAAACCGAAAATTTCCCGATAGATAAAATAGCTAAAATCCTAGATGGTCAACATAGAATTAGAGGATTAGAGGCTTATTCTGGAAACGATATATTTGAGTTGAATATTAGTATATTTATTGACTTAGATCCTGAATATGAAGCTTATATTTTTTCTACTATTAATCAAGCACAAACTAAGGTAAATAAAAGCTTAGTATATGATTTATATAGTTTAGCTATAACAAGAAGTCCTCAAAAATTGGCTCATAATATTGCCGTAACTTTGAATGACAATTCCGAAAGCCCTTTCTTTAGAAAGATTAAGCGACTAGGTACGGCTAGTCCTAAAAATTTACCAGTAGCAATAACACAAGCAGCATTTGTTGATTCTCTATTAAAATTGATTTGTAAAGATACGAATCAGGCGATAAAAGATCGGGATGCCTATTTAAGAGGAAAAGAGCCAGAGACTTTATATGATGAGAAACTTGTCTTTAGGCCTTTTATGTTAGAAAAACGTGATTATGAACTAACAGATGTATTGTGGGATTATTTTGAGGCAATTAAAGAAAGATGGCCTCGTGCATGGGAGAGTAATGAAAAGGGAGATATTTTGAATAAGACAAATGGTTTCATGGCTTTAATGCGATTTTTAAAAGATATTCATATTTCAAAGAATCATATTGGAAAGGCTCTAACTAAAGATGAATATAGCAAGATATTCAAGAAAATAGATATTGAAGAGCATCAATTTACTATTGAACAATATCCTCCTGGTAGCAGTGGTGAAAGTAAGTTGTATAAAGACTTGATACAATATTTATAAGCTTATGAAAGTTGATAGGTATTAGATAAATTGTTTATTTTTCCTAAAATTAACATAATACGCCTTATGCGAAACACTTAAACTTTTCCTTGTCTTATCAATATCTTAAAGTAAGCCGTTCTAAGGTCCAGCGCACTGGAACGGCTTTTTCGTGATCTTTCACGTTCCACGCCTATTCCATGATCATTTTTCTGTATTTTTATTCATCTAGATTAAACAATCTTGATTAATCATAGGGTCTAAAAAAACGACTCCAAAACCCTTTTTTCTCAGGCTCTGGTTCAATGTGTTCAGGCACAGGAATGCGCTTATTTTCCGTCTGCTTCGGAGTAGTCAATCCATCATCTTTCGGCTCAGCAGTATCTGGTTCTGGTTGTACTGGAGCAGTACTTGGCTGGATAGCTTCTTGCTTCTTTGCTTGGGTAATTGGTTGTTCAGGCTGTCCTTTAAACTCAATTCTATGCGTCAGATCCTCGATATGCTGCATCAAAGCCTTTTCTCTTTGATTGGCTAAATCCAACTGATTTTTGAGTAAAGAAATTTGATCCTTTAATACAGTTTCGACCTCTGATTGGACGTGTACATGTACATCCTTCAGTACGTGTTCAGTACGTGTACTAGACTGAACACCTGAAGGATTTCCATAAACTCTGATAAGCTCAGATAAGTCTATAAGACCGTCATGATCCCTTGATAATTCACCATTTTTTATAGCTTCATATATTGTTGTTCGTGACTTTTTAAAGGCTTTACTGGCGTCCATAACGCTAAATTTGGTTGTGTTCAATGTAATCCCTCAGTGCATGTACAAGGATGTTCGCCTAAACATCCTACCTGAACATGAAGTTTATTTTGTGTTAAATCCTACTTTTTTAAGATATGGCAACAGTTCTTCAAATTTATTCTGATCTTGCAGCATTCCTACAATTCGAACTGCAAATTGCGCATAGCTTTCCGTACCTTGAGAATATTTATTCATGTCTGGTAGTTCAGAAAGCTTATTAGCAAAAATGTGACGTTGCTTATCAGTCAATTTTGAGAAAAGATCAGTTGGACTAGGGCTTTTACTATCTTTTGTAATTACTTTCTTTTGTTTAAACGTGAATGAAAAGCCTGAAATGTTACGGCCTTTTTTATGTTGCTCACATTTAACTTTAATGTCTGTGTGCTCGTTAATTTGGGCAATAGCTAGATTTAATACCCGATCTTTAAAATTTCCCATCCTTGTGTATTCATCATCGAGAACACCTATCTTTTGTCTGAATTCGGCTAGTTCAATAACAGGTGTTTGCCCTGTACTACGCCAAGCAATCAATAATTCGTATAAACGTACAGCATAAGCACTACTAAGTTCGCTAATTTGTTGTAGCTCGTACTTGGTGAATTGTTCTTCCAAACGTGTAATCAAGGGAACGATAGCTGGTGCAAATATCAACTTTACTGTTGCTTCATCATCGATGTATCGAATTTCACTAACCCAACGGCTTAGAACATTCTCAACCTTTCCTCTTTTGTTGATCTCTTGATAGCTAAATTGTCGAGCGAATAAGTCTTTGCACGCATCTTTAAGAGCTTGATAGGCTGTTTGTCTTGCAACATTAAATTGGTTTACATAGCTCTCTGCATGAACCTCTAAGGGATCATTTGCATTTATACCTCTACCACTACCTCTTGCTTCGACAATAGCCAATAGGATTAAACGTTGTTCTACTAAATCCAAGTTATAACTAGCATTAATTAAGGCATTATCTTTAACAACTAAATCCCGCATCTTATTTATCTACATTATTATTAGTGAATATAAGTCTATATTAATAATTGTGTAGATTTATGCAAGGTAAACGTAGTTGAATCTACTAAATATTTTTTATAGATTTAAGGTAGGTAAACGTAGTCATATTGGTAGGTAAACGTAGTCATATTGGTAGGTAAACGTAGTCATATTGGTAGGTAAACGTAGTCATATCTCTGCTGTATCCCTTTAGAGTAAAGGCTTCCATCATGGCTAAAAGCATTAAAAGAATTTAAAATAATTAAAAGTATAATCTGGTCAAAATTGCCCTTGGTTTTCGCTTCGCTCAAACTCTATTGAATCTCGCTTACGCTCGATTCGAGGGGCAATTTTTTGGCTAATCTCGTTGTGCGTTTCAGGAAAAGCAAAGGCGAGATCAAAAGCAATTATGAATTCGCTTCGCTCATATATTTTTACTCGCTATGCTCGTCAAGGTTCGAATCCTTACAGTTCGCACCCATTCGGGATGCTCTGTTCTTACAATTTTTAATGGATAGGAAACTTGTAATCAGAGAAAATACAGGAGGATTTTTATTGTGGCTCTGTCACTCGTTGACACTCGTTCGGCTTCTTAGCCTTAGTCAATTTAGTTGTATTTTTCTTTATTAAATTTAGTCATGACTAAATTTAATAAAACATACTCATTGGATACAACATGAACTTATCAGTTGATCCTCTTAACTCATGAAATTTCCGTTGTAATTCTTCTGCATTTATTTCGCCACAAACGTATTCTTCAAATGCTTGAATTTGCCCTACTGATGGAGTGAGGTCGTAATACTCATAAGTTGATTTGAAATTATCAAATGAGCTTTGGCGTTTTGCTTTTTCTACATGATCCATTTCCAAATTTCTCTATTTCTGAATGTCTTTAAAATATTGCACCACAATCATAAAAGCACAAGGTCTTTAAAAAATCGTTTTATTTAGCTCTATTTTGCGTTTTTGGCTCGTTTTCTTATTTAAATGATAACTCCCCTTGTTTTTTTCAATATCTTGCTTAAATCGAATTTTATGCGTTTTTGTGGGTGACTCTTTTTTTAATTTTAATTTTTGTCTGTATATAAATTTAGTCATGACTAAAAATCGAAGTGAATAAAGGGAAATATTTTCTATGGCAGGATAGGAAAACGCATGGCGTTCTATGATTTTGTATGACAATTTACTGATCCTAGCCAAAATAATGGACAGCATGTCCCTCTAAAGATAACGTAACTTCAATCTTTGGAGATCCAAGAAATGGCTAAACGTTTTAGTCCGGAATTTAAACAGCAAGCAATTGATCATGCACTTTCAAACTCCCACGAGCCTATAGCTGCAATCGCCCATAAATTAGGTGTGGGTTATTCAACCTTAGATAAATGGATTCGTGAAGCCAATCCAGTAGGTTCAAGCAAACGTCAACTTTCTCCTGAACAACAGCGGATCTTGGAATTAGAAAAAGAAGTCAAACAGCTCAAGGAAGCCAATGACATCTTAAAAAAAGCGCATGTGTACTTTCTGACAGATCATGCCAAGAAAAGTACACGGTAATTCAAGATATGGATATAAATGAAGTCACTGTGTCTTCTGTCTGTAAATGCCTAGATGTCAGCACTTCAGGCTATTATGCCTGGCGAAAACGCCAGACCAATACAGCGCAGAAATACAATGATTTAAAAGTTGTATATTGGCAGCATCATGCGCGCTTGGGTGCACCGTCATTGGTACATGACATGCGTGATTTAGGTTATCGCATGAGCGAACGTACCGTTGGAAGGATGCTAAAAAAGCTTGGTTTACGTAGTAGGATTGCACGTAAATACAAGCATACGACTGATTCAAACCATCGTTTGTCTACAGCATCAAATTTGTTGGATCGCCAATTTACAGTTACTCAGCCTAATAAAGTTTGGACAACGGATATTACCTATATCCGAACTAAAGAAGGCTGGCTGTATTTATGTGTGATGCTAGATCTATTCAGCCGTCGTATTGTGGGTTGGCAAACCAGCCATCGAATAGACCGCCAATTGGTGTGTGATGCGTTTAATTATGCAATGGCTCGTCAGGGTTATCCAACGGGTGTCATGGTGCATTCGGATCAAGGTAGTCAGTACTGTAGTCGTGATTTTAGGGCGCTATTATTGACGAATAACTGTATTCAAAGCATGTCTAGACGAGGAAACTGTTGGGACAATGCAGTGACCGAAAGCTTCTTCCATACCCTGAAGGGGCATGTAGTACATGGCAGTGTATTTTCTACGAGAAAAGAGGCAAATGCTATCTTGTTTGAGTATATTGAAGTTTACTACAATCGAATCAGAAGGCATTCTGCAAATGGCTGGTTAAGTCCAGAAGCCTTTGAACAGAAATATTTCAAGAATTTAGAGGGATCGGTTGTCCACGATACTGTCTAGGATCATAATACGCCTTATACGAAATACTTGAAGTTTCCTCTTTAGCATCAATATCTTAAAGTAAGCCGTTCTAGGGTTCAGCGCACTGGAACGGCTTTTTCGTGATTATTCACGTTCCACGCGTATTCATTGATCAAAGGTTTACAGTTTTGATTAGGTCATTTGAATAATGCCCCTAGCCGTTCGGCAAGAAAAACCGGCTTAACCACCCTCTTTTAGGCTGTTCTGGTTCAACATGCTCAGGCACTGGAATTCGCTTATTCTCTGTTTGTTCCGGAGTAGTCAATCTGTCATCTTTTAATTCAGGCTTTGGCTGAGAATCCGTTGCTATATCCTGGTTAGGTTTTTGATCGGTAAACGTAGTCATATTGGTTTTCGGGGCTTCTAGTAGACGTTGCATCGTTTCAATTTGATTCTGATAAAAAGATTCACGTTCTTTAGCATCTTCAAGTTGATTTTTTAATATGTCTATTTGTTGTCTAAGTAGTAAATTTTCTGTCGAATTTTGACTGTCTACTTTTACAGGTTCTTTTACACCTTGTTTTTTAGATGGTTCACCGAACACACGGATTGCTTCAGACAAATCAATTTTATTGTCTGAATTTTTGCTTAATATTCCTTTATTTATATGGTTGTAAATAGTTTGTCTATTTATGCCATATAGCTTAGATAACTCAACAACAGAAAGACTTTTCATTGTGTAAAACTATGCCTAATCTTGTAAAAATAATATGTCTAATAGGCTGTCTAGTAGACAACCCTCATAGCCTAAACTTTTAAATCTAAATTGTCTAAATAATCGGAATATTTGTCTAAATTTACAGGGTCTTTTAACTGTTGTTTAATCCTTTTAGCGAAGTCTTCATAGCTTTCACCAGCTTCACTAAATTGGCTAGAAAAAGCAGAGTCATAAGCCAGCTTATTTGCAAATAAATCTAGTTGTTTCTCCGTTAGATTAGCCTTTTTAGGCTTAACTTTTTTACGTTCCTGTTTTTGTTTGAATGCGAAGGAGAAGCCAGAAATTGTTCTGCCAGTTTTATGTTGCTGATAGTTGGCCGTTATATCAGTTAGTTCATTAACTTGTTTCAAGGCAAAATCTAGGACATAGGTTTTAAAATTACTCATAGTCTTGTATTGAGTAGCCTCAACGCCTAGTTGTTGTCTGAATGTTGATAGATTAAAAATTGGTGTTTGGCCACTAGATCGCCATTGGATTAGTAGTTCATATAACCGAATGGCGTATGTACTTGTTAATTTGGAAACTTGTTGTATTTCATATTTAGTAAAATTTTCTTCTAATCTGGTAATTAGAGGGACAATATCTTGAGTGAAACGTAAGAATACAACCCCTGATTGATGTTCATAACCAATTTTATCCACCCATCTACAGTGGAAACTTCTGTCCTTTCCTGTTTTTGGATTTATATCATGATAAGTAACATAGCGATCAAATAAGCTTCTAGAGGCATCCCTAAGAACTGTATATGCAGTATGTTTTTCAACATTAAAAGTATTTATGTAACTACTAGCATGAACTTCCAACAAGCTATTTTCAGTGATGCCTTGTCCAGTTTCTCTTGCTTCAGCTATTGCCAAAAGAATAAGACGTTGCTCAACAGTATCTAATGTATAACTTGCTTGAATCAGAGCATTATCTTTTACAACTAACTCGGCCATTTTTTAATATAAATCAAATTTAACTAGGTCATACCATAAACTATTTTAACTAGGTTGTAAAACGACCTATTAATTAGGTCGATAAACCTAGCTTTATGGGTCGATAAACCTAGCTTTATGGGTCGATAAACCTAGCTTTATGGGTCGATAAACCTAGCTTTATAAGCGGTGAAATAGTTGATATTAAAGGCTTACAGCCTAGCTAAAAGCATTAAAAAGGATTAAAAATTATTAAAAGCCCTGTCTGGTCAAAATTTCCCTTGGTTTTCGCTTCGCTCAAACTCTATTGAATCTCGCTTTCGCTCGATTCGGGGGCAATTTTTTGGTTAATTACTCCGTGGATTTGAGAAAAAGCAAAGGCAAGAGCAAAAGCAACTCGGAATTCGCTGCGCTCATAGAGCTTTATGCTCGCTTCGCTCGGTCTAGACTCAAATTCCAGCATCTAAATTTCGCTTGGGTAGGTTTATAAACCTAAAAAAGCAGTTTTTCAGAGGGTCGATAAGCAAATTTTAGTAGTTCGCTCGTAGACACTCGCTCTATTCATTTCTATCTTAATCAAAATTCTCTTTATTTAGCTCTTATTTGCGATTTTTAGCCTGATTTCTAGTTTGATAGTGTTTCTCTATGGTTTAGATGAAAAAGTGGCTTAAATCGCATTTGAGTGAGTTTTTGCACCTGTATGGTTTTCTTGTATCCAATTTTTAATTTGCTATCTGGATCTCATTAAGTGAACTCTCCTTGAGCCAAGCACTATCTTTTATGTCAGTTAAGTCAATTTAGTTGGTTGGGTGTCGGTACATACCGACTTTTTGGGTTCACACACCACGCATCTAAAGATGACAACTCTCAAACTTTTGCCAGATATGGTTTTTATAGGTTTTTTTATCATATAGAAACTGTTTCAAAAAAATGGATGAAAATTGATATAAATATTTGTTTTTAAATAAAAAATAAACTTTCATTGGTTTTTTCGAAAAATATCCAATTTTTTGATTTAAAGTATTGAAATATAATGTGAAAATAACTTTCAAATCAACTTTCAGAATATATCTTAAAATTAAGGTTAATTTATTGAAATTATGGAAAAAATTGATGAAAGTTTAGATTTTTAAGTTTCAGAATCATGTACAACATTAATGGACTTTTTTATACTAAAGATTTGATTTATATAATTATTTTATGTACATGGTCTTGTACAGAAATACATATGATTAATTGTTTAAGTGCTTGAAAAACATATAAAATAATGTGTACACATGGTTAATACAAGAATGTACAGATTTTAGTGGATAAACTAGATATAAAATATTGAAATTTATTAAAAATCAATGTGTACAATCTAAGGTTACTTGTTATGTCAACAGAATTAGTCAACTCAGCCAATATCATCCCTTTTCCTAAGCCATGCGTATTCTGTGAATCAACGGAATATGTACAACTTTTTGCTGGGGTAATGATGTGTAAAAAGTGCCAATAAAATATTCGAATCACCAATCCTGGCTTGTTTGCTGCCAATGAACAGATTGAACAAAAAAACCAGGATTAACTTGGGTTTCGTATAAGGCGTATTATGTTAATTTTAGTATCTCTTAAATCAAACATCATTTCATGATAAAAAATCAATCGAGGAATCCATTTTGATATTTATCAGAGATACTCTTCATTTCATTAATATTTTCAATTAAAAATTTTTCTCTAGCATCATAAATTTTTTTACGAGAATGCCCTAAAAACTTCATAAACTGCGGAGTCGGCTCATATTTATTGATTGTATAAGGGTAATTTCTAGTAAAAACTTGAATCCAAGTATAGGAACTGAGTCCATATATACTATTGGAATGTAGATACAACTCATATATATAGGAGTTAGTTACCGCATAACTTTGAGATAATGCAGAAAAATTAACATATGGATCAAAAATAAGATGCTGAATATTTAAAACCTCATCACCATCCGGAAAGTCTTTGAATTTTAATTCATTAAAGGGAGTCCCATAATCTTTATGATCAACATAATCCATCCATTCAGCAAACTCACTATCTAATAAGGAAATTGCTTCAGAAATAGAACTGCTAAACCATTCAGAATTATTTCCTGTAATGAAATGTTGTTGTCTTTCAAAGTTTTGGGATAGTTTATAATGTAATTCTTTTTCAATCCTTAACCCATCACATGGAAATGGGAATTTATAGCCTCTAATTAAGACATAGTTAGGATTTCCTGTTTCAGTTATACGACTAAAAACATTTTTTCTTCTAGTAAAACCGAACTTAAACAAGAATGGATTCAATAAATCAACTGCAATATATAACCAGCCGTTTTCATTTAAATATTCAGACATAAAATCTCTTTAACGTAAGAGTAATATAGGTTTCACCTTATTCGAAAAAGCTAAAAATTCCCAAAAAGAACTAGTTGCTCCCCTTGGAATTAAATAGCCACCACTTCATCACTTACAGCAATCAAAAAGCATGATAGTGTCTAAAAATTGGTGTAATCTTTAGTTATAACATTGATTTATATAAATAATTATAAAAAATCTTATAGCGTTAATTTTAGATAAATTTAAATACGTTAGATTTACTCTTCCATATCTAAGTCATCAACCTCAATATCTAATTCCTTAACAATGTCTTCTAATGATAATGATTTTCTCTCTTCTCTAGGTATAAGATCCCTAGCTTTTAAAACAGGAACCCCTTCCAATATCGATCTATGAAAAAGAGCATAACCACCCCTGTCTAGTTCAACCATTTCCAGACCTAAACTGTATAAATTTTCATAAAGATTAAAAAGAAAAGCTGCTTGGATATTTTTCCTTCCAGATACTATTCTTAATGTTTTTTTACTCATGCGTCCTTTTGTTTTATTACTTCTTTTCAACATAAGAGCTAATAAGTAAGCGACTCGATCTACAGGGACAATCATTTTAACACCAAATATCCTATTTTGTGATTAATATAATCCCAAAATAGGATATTTACAAATTTAATTTACACCCGATTTAACATAATGGGCGTTATGCGAAACCACTTGTTAAAAATCATTATTTTTCAAATGTTTAAAAAATTAGTCATGACTAAAAAATAGGTGAAAAGCCGACTCGGAAACAAGTCGGCTGCTTTTTAAGCAAATTTGTCATTTTTAGCCAATAAAATCGGTTAAAAAATACTCAAAATTACGGTTTTTCCTGATTTCTAAAGGCCCCAATAACCCACTTTTATCCCCATTTCCTGCGGACAAATATCGGGATAATTTGAGGATATGTCTCTGTACGTTCTGGCGTACAGTCATTCAGGAAATCCACCAATAGGCAGACATGACCAGATTGCATATCATGGTTTCATTGAGAACAGGATGTTCCAAATAAAAATAAGAAGATTAGCGACAGGACGCGAGGGATGACAGGAGTTGACCCTAGTACCAAATATGAAAAACCCCGACAGGATGTCGGGGTTTTTTTATGGCTTAATGAAATTTCTAAATATTATTTTTAGTAAATGTCAATATGCAGACTTTTAGATAAAAATAGCTCAAAAAATACGTTAAAGTCTGACGATTGCAATATTTATAGATCAAAACGATAATATGTTTATTGGTTTAATTTTCTAAAAATCATATATTTATAGGGATTGATTTTAAAATGGCAAACTTACTTCAAAAAATTTCTTGGAACGAAAACTTGTATCAAAAACCAGATATTTCTGGCTATTATATTGAACAAGGGAATGATAATTATATTGCACAATTTGGTATTGGGCATGAAGCTTGGAACTTTAATAAAACTGATTTGATAGATGGAAAAGTTTATGGGTATTTAAAGGCAGAAGTTTCAACTTTGTTTAAGGAAACACATAATATTTTTTTCTTTTCTAGAAATTTGAATGGAGAGCTCTTTCTAATTGGATACTACAAAGATTGTAGATATTTAACAGAGGATGAAAGAATTAAATTAAGAGAAAAAATGGCCGAATCAGGAATTCTAGATAAACGTATTAATCAGATTTACCGTATTCTTAGAGATGAGGATGATTTCTCAGAA
>NZ_CP114264.1:3000000-3275859 GCF_027105055.1 Acinetobacter sp. TR3 | reverse complement strand
GTGCATCCCCTAATATCCATTTTAAATTCAAAAATAAAGAAACCACCAACCCCATCTTTCGAAGGGGTCGCCATTCTAACCAAGTTATCCACATCTGTCAGGCAAATTTATGAGACTTTTGCCGAAAAAGAAAGCATTTGATTATAAATTTAAATTTAAAACCACTTGTGTATAACTTTTTGCACAAGCTGTGGATAGTTTTAACTTTAAAGTTATCCACAATTTATAAAATTAATAAAAACATGGTTATCCACAAAGTAAATCCATGTTTAATCATACAAAAATAGAAATTTCCACAGAAAAAATGCACACTAATAAGAATAAATTTAAATTTTAAAATTTGAATTTACTTATAGAGCTGGATTGGATTGTGGATAACTAAGCATATCGAAATTTAAATTCAAAATCCAAGAATTAAATTTAAATTAGAATCTTAGTTGTTGATAAGCCTGTATGTAAGCTGTGAATATAGTTGAATATTGATATAATATAAAGAGATAGCTTGTGTATATTTTTTGTTTTCCATTATGTGAGATATTTACTAGGTGTCTTATTGCTTCAAAACAGAACAAACAAAATGTAAAGTTTTTGATTTTCCATTGACAGCGTAAACATTGCACAATAAAATCGCGGACCTTTATAGAAAGATCATTTTGGGAGTTTCGATATGAAACGTACTTTCCAACCATCTGAATTAAAGCGTAAACGCGTTCATGGTTTCCGCGCTCGTATGGCTACTAAAGCAGGTCGTCAAGTTTTAGCTCGTCGTCGTGCAAAAGGTCGTCATAGCTTAACTGTTTAATACTGTTAAGCTGACCAGATTTGGGTGATGGCACTTTACAGTTTCGGCATTGAATCTCGTATTCGTTGTGCCGCTGATTACAAAAGTGTATTTGATGGTGCACTTTTTAAAGTGCACCAGCCCCATTTCCTTTTTTTAGCAAAATTAACCGAACAGCCAAATAGCCGTTTGGGTATTGTCGTTGCTAAAAAGAAAGTGCGTCGTGCTCATGAACGAAATCGAATAAAACGTCTTGCTCGGGAGAGCTTTCGCTTACACAAAGTGCAATTTAATGCTGATATCGATATTGTGGTAATGCCTAAAGTTGGTATAGAAGCAATCGCAAATCAAGAATTACATCAACAATTAGAGTTTGCTTGGCAAAAATTACAACGCTTAGCAAAAAAGCATTCAAAAGCTGTTATAACATCCTCACAAAATTAGAGATCTCCAATGGTACGATTACTACATTGGTTGATAAGATGTTACCAGATTGCTATTAGTCCATTATTGGGTCCTCGTTGTCGCTATATTCCTACTTGCTCGCAATATGCGATTGAAGCATTGCAAACACATGGTACGGTCAAAGGTGTCTGGTTATCGACTAAACGAATTTGCCGTTGTCATCCTTGGGGCGGCTCAGGCTACGATCCAGTACCACGCAAAGCACTTCGTTTTATTTCGTTTCATCAAATAGATTCTCAAATGCATCACGTTGCTGTACCCTTTCGTGATCGTTTATTCAAGCAAAATCTCTCTAACCATTTGGGATTATAGATATGCAACAATGGGCCAGATTTGCAATTCTTGGAGCCATGTTTGTTACCGCATATTTGCTTATTTTGGCTTGGCAAAAAGATTATGGTCATGCTGCACCGGCACCGCAACAACAAGCGGCGGCTGTGACTGCACATGAAGTATCTGCAGATTTGCCAAACGCTCAAAATGCAACAGCGGCTTCAGACTTGCCACAAGCAAATGTGACTGCATCACAAACCACAGAACATAATACATCTGTGAGTCAGCAACTGATTTCAGTACAAACTGACCTTTATCACCTTTGGATCAATCCAAAAGGTGGTGATATCGTCCGTATTGAATTGTTAAGCCATGATGAAAGCAAAGACAGCGATAAACCGTTTGTCATGCTGGAAAGTGATGCGAAACGTACCTACGTCGCTCAATCGGGGTTGATTGGTTTAAATGGGCCAGATAGCAGCCGTGGCGGCCGTCCAATGTATGATGTTGAGAAAACAGCATACACCTTGGCAGATGCGAAAAGTGTAGCGTCGAAAGATGGTAAAACACATCAAGTGTTGACTGTGCCGTTGGTATTTAAAACACCTGAAGGTGTGGAAGTGATCAAGTCGTTCACCTTCACGCAAGGCGATTACCCAATTACCGTTAAACATCAAGTTATTAACCGTAGTCAGCAAAACTGGCAAGGTCAAATGTTTGGTCAGTTAAAGCGTGATAATTCGGATGATCCAGGCAAGTCTTCACAAGGTATTTTCACCTTAGGTACTTATCTTGGTGGCGCTTGGGGTACACCAGAAGCGCATTATAACAAGTTAAAATTTGCCAATTTTAATGACGAAAAATTAAATGTTGAAGCCAAAGGTGGCTGGGTTGCCATGGTTCAGCATTATTTTGTCAGTGCTTGGATTCCTGGGAATTTAAAACTGACTCAGGCTGATGGTCAGCCTTATGCTGCGAAATTAGAATCACGTCAGTCTAATGATAAAATGAATATCATGGGCTTTACCTCTCCTGTGATCAATGTCCCTGCTGGTACTTCAATGGAAGTAGACGCAAAATTGTATGCCGGTCCAAAAGTTCAATCTGAACTTAAAGATTTAGCTGCTGGTTTAAACCAAACTGTAGACTATGGTTGGTTATGGCCGATCGCTAAATTATTGTTCTTGGGCTTGCAATTTTTCCATAACATTATCGGTAACTGGGGATGGTCAATTATCTTATTGACGATCTTAGTGAAGTTGATTTTATGGCCACTTTCTTCAAAAAGTTATCGTTCGATGGCGAAAATGCGTGTGATTGCACCAGAAATGCAACGCATGAAAGAAGAATTTGGCGAAGACCGCATGCGTTTCTCTCAAGAAATGATGGCACTTTATAAGCGTGAACAAGTTAACCCATTGTCTGGTTGCTTGCCATTGCTATTACAAATGCCAATTTTCTTAGCCTTGTATTGGGTATTGATGGAATCTGTTGAACTCCGTCATGCACCGTGGTTAGGTTGGATTCAAGATTTATCTGCGATGGATCCATGGTTTATCTTGCCGTTGATCATGGGTGTGACCATGTTCGTTCAGCAAATGTTGAACCCTCAACCAACTGATCCAATGCAAGCCAAAGTATTCCGTATCATGCCAATTATGTTTACGGTATTCATGTTGTTCTTCCCTGCAGGCCTCGTGCTTTACTGGATCGTCAACAATAGTATTACCATTTTGCAACAATGGTTTATTAACAAAGGTGTCGAAAAAGACCGTCTCAACAAAGTTGAGCCGAGCGCTTAAGTTCGAACTTTTACTGAATAAATCCGCTTAAGATGGTAATCTTAGGCGGATTTTTCTTTGTCTGTATTTAGGGTTCCTGTTTCATAACCCTTGTGTTTTTTAGGTGAATTTAACATGCAACATCAAACCACAATTGCTGCGATTGCTACCCCATTAGGTCGTGGTGGTGTGGGCGTGATTCGACTTTCTGGCCCTAAAGCTTATGCCATTGCTGAACAGTTGACCCAAAAACAATTACCTGCTGCACGAATGGCAGGCTTCCGTCAGTTTTGTGATGCCGATGGCTCGGTGATGGATGAAGGGATCGTATTATGTTTCCCTAACCCACATTCGTTTACGGGTGAAGATGTGGTGGAGTTACAAGGGCATGGTGGTCCTGTGATTCAGAATGCGTTATTAGCACGTTTACTTGACTTGGGTGCGACTGCTGCAAAAGCAGGTGAATTTTCTATGCGTGCTTTTGAAAATGGCAAAATGGATTTGGTGCAAGCAGAAGCAATTGCCGATTTGATTGATGCCACTTCACAAGCAGCAGCTCGTTCTGCAGTTCGATCCTTACAAGGTGCATTTTCAACCAAAATTAATACAGTTTTAGAAAAACTAATTCACTTGCGTTTGCATGTCGAAGCGGCGATTGATTTCCCTGAAGAAGAAATTGATTTCCTTGCCGATGGCAAGATTCTGGCTTTGTTGGATGAGGTACAGGACTCAGTTCAAGCGGTACAGCAGTCTGCTCGTCAAGGACAGCTATTGCGTGAAGGTTTACAGGTGGTGATTGCGGGTAAGCCAAATGCAGGTAAATCCAGCCTGTTGAACGCGCTCGCAGGCCATGAGCGTGCCATTGTGACTGATATTGCAGGTACTACTCGTGATGTACTACATGAAAAGATCAGTTTAAATGGCTTGCCGATAACCCTAACTGATACTGCAGGTTTGCGTGAAACTGGCGATATCGTTGAGCAAGAAGGGATTCGTCGTGCAATCAAGGAAATCGAACAGGCAGATTTATTGCTGTTGGTGTATGACTTGAATCAAGGTGATGAACCATTGGAGCTTGCACATGAGTATTTTGCTGATCATTTAGAACCCAAAAGGTTGCTATTGATTGGCAATAAATGCGATTTAACGGGGCAAGATGCCACATTAAGTGATTATCAAGGCTTCCGTCATATCAGTGTCTCCGCAAAACAAGATATGGGTGTTCAGGCGCTCATAGAGGCGATTACAACGCATGCGGGCTTCCAACCTGAGGAAGACACCTTTATCGCCCGAACACGTCATTTAGATGCAATGAAGCGTACTCAGCGTTATCTTGCAGAAGCACGTGAGCAGTTAGTTGTGTTCAATGCAGGTGAACTGGTAGCTGAATCATTGCGACTGGCTCAAAATGCGTTGGGCGAAATCACTGGTGATTTCAGTGCCGATGATTTACTCGGAAAGATTTTTGGTTCGTTCTGTATTGGAAAGTAATTTCATATTTTGGTATTGTTCAATAAGTTCCAGTGTGTTTTAAAGAGAATATATAAAGCATTAAGTTATAGTGGCTTAGTGCTTTTTTAATGCCTTTTAGTTGTTCAATAGTATTCAATACATTCATACAGTGCTATGATTTTTTTAGTCTCGATGTAGTATCTTTAGATTGAGATTAGGATAAATGTAATTTTGAGACTAAATATATGCCCACAGACAATGGTTATACCTTTGGTACAGATCGGGAAGTTCTAAACCTGAAACCACAGGAAAAAATCTATACAGCAAAAGACAAGTCGAATAATGGACTATTCCTAGAGATTAGACCGACTGGACGCAAAACATGGGCATATCGCTACACTTTCAACGCTAAGCAAGAAAAGCTAACACTTGGTCGCTATCCTGATCTATCTCTTAAAGATGCTAGGCAGGCACGAGATGAAGCAGCAAACCAAGTTGCTAAAGGTATCTCACCACAACAGCAAAAAATCAAAGAACAACAAGGACAGCTTGAAACGATACTATTTCGAGACTACGGCGAACGCTACACCAAAGAAGTGATACTAAAAGATCGTGCAAACCCTGAATCAATGCTGATGTATCTCAATAATGACATTTATCCCATGCTAGGGCATATCGCTATGAAAGACATTGGTATAGATGATATACGCCGCACGATATGGCGCAAAAAAGAACAGGGATATGATGCAGCAGCTAACCAAGTCAGAGGTTTATTAAAGCGTATGTTTGATTATGCAGTGACGCTTGGATTAGTTCCGCATAACCCTGTTTTAGCTATACCAACACGTCATGTATTCAAAGCCAAACCTAGAGACCGCTATCTGTCTACTGGAGAAATCCGTACCTACTACACTACTCTACTCGATTCACGTATCTATAAGTCACGCAAATTAGGCTTGTTGCTGTCATTGCTGACATTGGTTAGAAAGTCCGAGCTATTGAGGGCTAAGTGGGAGCATATCGACTTTGATCAAAAGATATGGCTAATCCCCGAAACTAAAGCAGATAGCAAGACTGGACATAGCCGTGAAATGGTCGTGTATATGTCTAGCCAAGTGATTGAGATATTCAAGGAATTAAAGACCATTGCAGGCGGTGAACCTTATGTCTTTGTTGGTCGTCAACGTGGCACACATATCAGTGCAAACGCATTTAACACAGCGCAAAAGACAGCACTGGCATTAACCGATATTCCTAACTTCACGATTCACGATCTACGCCGCACAGCAAGCACACATTTAAATGAACAAGGTTTTAACCGTGATGCAATTGAGAAATGCTTAAACCACACGGCGACTGGAGTACGTGGCGTATATAACAAGGCAGAGTATGCAGAGGAACGAATCAAGATGATGCAGAAATGGAGTGATTTTGTATTTAGTGTGATTTATGAACCGAATCTCATATTTTTTAATGAAGTAAAGCAGCGTAAAAGCAGTTAAATAATAATTTTGGAGTAGCTTATGACAAGTACAAATACTGGTGAATTTATTTTATATGTCTCCGAAGATGGTGAGTTAAAAATTGATGTCCGATTGTTAGATGAAACAATATGGCTAACCCAAAAACAAATGGCTGAGATGTTTCAGAAAGACGTTAGAACCATTAGCGACCATATTAAAAATGTCTTTGATGAGGGTGAACTTGATCAAAATTCAGTTATCCGAAAATTTCGGATAACTGCTAGTGATGGTAAAAGCTATGATACACAGCATTATAATTTAGACGTCATTATTTCCGTTGGTTATCGAGTTAAGTCTAATCGTGGTACACAGTTCCGTATATGGGCAACAAAGGTATTGCGTGAGTACATTGTCAAAGGTTTTGCAATGGATGATGCAAGGCTTAAAAACGGCGGAAATAACCAGTATTTTGATGAATTACTTGCACGTATTAGAGACATTCGAGCATCGGAAAAGATGTTTTATCGAAAGGTTTTAGACATTTATGCTACTAGTGTTGATTATGACCATAAAGCAGCAGAATCTTTAAAATTCTTTCAAACCGTGCAAAATAAAATGCACTGGGCAGCACATGGGCATACAGCAGCCGAAGTAGTTTTTAACCGTGTAGACGGTACAAAACCAAACATGGGAATGACTAGTTTTAGTGGCTCGGGACATCCTAAGTCCAAAGACATTGCTATAGCAAAAAATTATTTAGATGAAAAAGAAATAGACCTACTTAACCGTATTGTGACCATGTACCTAGACTTTGCTGAAATGCAGGCAATGAATGGCATTCAAATGTATATGAAAGATTGGTTAGCAAAGCTTGATCAGTTTTTAAGTTTTAATGGTCGTGAAGTATTAGACCATTATGGCAAGATTTCACACCAACAAGCTGAAAATAAAGCCAAGTCAGAATATGCACTTTATAAACAGCAATACATTGATTATCAAACGCCTGTAGATCGGCATTTTGAAGAAGCTATTAAGGACGTAGAACAAATCGCTAAGCAGCAACCACGCAAAAAATCTTGATTTTAACTCCCTCGAATTCGAGGGAATTAAGCCTAAAACAGGATATATTTGTAACGAGTTGTAATCAATCACATGATAACAATATTATTCTAATTTGAATAAAATATTCATTAAAGTGAACAACTTATATAAGTTTACTTATATTTTTGTTATAGCTTATTTAATCAAGTCAAATAGATAGGATGTGTCCGTTTAAGTCCGTTTCAATCCGTTTAAGTCCGTTTCAAAACAGTGCATTAATGATATTGGACGACAAGATTTAGCGCAGTTAGCGATTTACTAAACAGTAGAGAGGTAGCCATTTAT
Source organism: Acinetobacter sp. TR3 (assembly GCF_027105055.1). Taxonomy (NCBI): domain Bacteria; kingdom Pseudomonadati; phylum Pseudomonadota; class Gammaproteobacteria; order Moraxellales; family Moraxellaceae; genus Acinetobacter; species Acinetobacter sp. TR3. Next base: position 3,268,258 of record NZ_CP114264.1, on the reverse strand, counting down.
ACAAAACTCAATTAAGATTAATTTATTCATTGAGCTGTAACAAATTCAAATGCAGGCAGTGGGTATACAGATAGTGAAGTTTGAAAGTACAGCCTAAAAGATTGGGGCAAAGTGAAATTGATAGATCAAACTGACGAATAGACTAAGTGAATATACTGATGAATGAAATATTAAATACTGACTTACTCCCAACCGACTGCATCTAAAACATAAACTATTTAAACAATCGTTGAGTCTAAGCCTTTGCTATGTAGAAAGCGGACAATAAAAAAGAGCTAAGAACGCCAATTCTTAACTCTTTTGGTGACACGGCGGAACGCCAATTCTTTCGTGTCGATGTCTTAAAACTGCTATGCAAATGTTGAAGCTCTTAAATTAAATAGTCCTAGCCGACACAGAAATAAAGGAACTTTTGGAAATGTAAGACAGTTAAAAAACAAGTTTTATCGGTACTCCGATATGGGTAAGCGAGCTTACCCTATAGATGAAACTATAACTATAGTTATTAATTGATGCAAACAGATTGTTTACCTAGCTAAACACTATTGTTTGCGATTGAATCTATTGAATAGCTTTATCTGTCTGATAATAATTAGTTTTTCCCTCTTAATTACTTTCTATTTCCTATTTTGTGTCTAGGCGTATCCATACTGGAGAACGTTTAGATGAATTTATCTAAAGAACAGCAAAACGAAAACGTCCGCTTAATCCGCCGCAAAGAAGTCCAAACCAAAACTGGACTTGGTGCGTCATCTATTTACGCCATGATGAAAAATGGTGAATTTCCACAATGCTTGAATCTGTCCGAACGCCGTGTCGCTTGGATTGAATCAGAAGTTGACCAGTGGATTGCTAATCGTATTGCACAGCACAAAGCCACCATTGCAACGATGGGGGCATAACATGAACAAAACTACTCAAGACCAAACCATCCTAGACCACCTCCAACAAGGCAAAACCATAAGCCAAGCCGAAGCCATAGAGCTATGCGACTGCTACCGCCTTTCGGCTGTCATTGACCGATTAAGAAAGCAAGGTTTTGAAATCGTGACCCATAACGAAAAGAACCTAAACAGCAAAGGCACACATGCCCGATACGAATTAAAAGAGGTGGCAGCATGAACGCCTTAACCCATTTCGATTTTAAATCCAGTTGCGTTCGTATTGTTTTAGATGACAACGGCGAACCTTTATTTTGTTTGGCGGATGTATACAAAGCTTTAGACATAAGCCGTACATCACGCCTATTTCGTGAACTTGACCCAAAGGGTGTGGCGGATTGCCACATCCCTACTAATGGCGGAAATCAAAAACTGATTTTTATCAGTGAACCAAATCTATACCGTGTCATTTTTAGATCAAACAAACCCGAAGCGATTAATTTCCAAAACTGGGTATTTGCAGAAGTTTTGCCAATACTTAGAAAGACAGGTGAATACAGTTCACCACACGCACGACAAACCGCTTATGAGGAACTTAACCGCCTTTGTATGCAAGAAAAGGTATCAAAGGACAAAGGCACATTTCACAGCTTAGGTATGCACCGCCGTAAGCATGAAAAGCATTTAAACGCCAAGCGTATCCAAACATGCAAAGCAAATTTGCAGATTGCTTTTGAGGGGTTACACCATGATTGAGTATGTAGACCCTGAATTTTTTAAAGCCTTTGACCACTACAAAGCAATGCTTGAGCAGTATGGGGAACACCACCCCATCACTGAGCAGGCATTCATTTTAACAATGCACTACACGCCTGAGCATATCAAAGAAGAAATGCACCAAAAGGCTAAGGAATTAAACCTATTACCACCGCCAAGTGGTTACACCGATGAGGGCGAACCTATGTACCGCCTAGAGGACATTGCCAAACATTTTGGCATCAGTTTTGAAGAAGCAGAACAGCGTTTATTGCAGATGATGGATAACCGCCAAAAGGTCGGTTTATCAAATGATGGGGTTTTGATTAATCCGAACTCTAATTTTAACCGTGTGCAGTAGGTGGCAGCATGAGCGAAATAGATTTTAGATCCGCAACTCAAGCCGACAACCAACCCATGACTGATAATATCTATGATGTTGCAGTCGGTTTATCAAATGCTACCCCTCAGAAACAACAAAGCCCACTTGAGCGAGTGGGCAATGATGCAAGCGATTCAATTGTCGAAGCACTTGAAGAATATACAGTTCCATTATTTAACAACAATCCGCTACACGGTGCAATGGTTAAAATGATGGGCGGTTGTCCTGTAGAAATCCGCCGTTCAGTGATTGAGAACGCCACCCAGTACGGTTTTGCAGAGAAGAATGCCCTATATGGTTTGGCGGTATTTGATCTTTTTGACGAAAACCTACAACCGACTGGAGCAGTATTTACCAATCCAACGATTGAGGGATTCAAGGATATTGTTTTTGGTCGTGGTGGCTTGTATTTCAATCGGTCAAAGTTAAACGAATTACCTTTGATTGTGACTGATGATATTCACCTTGCATTTAAAACGACATATCCAGTCTATGCGCCATATAGTGATAGCAAGATCAAAGCCTATACCCTCAAGGCATTAATGAAAGCACATCCTGATCTATATGTGATTGCCCCAGTCCATCAACAGGACGACATACAACGCCGTTATACTGACCTCGATGTCAAAATAGCATTTATTCCTGAACCGCCTAATTTTGCTATGTCGCAAGATGAACTGGATAGCATGATTCAGGTGGCAGTTGAACAAGCCAAAGCCCCACCCAAAGGACATTTAGCCAAACCGTTCAAAATGGATGATGGTTCTTGGTTGCATGTATTGGAAAGCGGTTTATATCAGATCAAGGAAAAACAGGACGAGAACGGCGAAACCAAGCAAAGCAAAATACTCATTTCAAATGCTTTGATTATTTTGGGAGAAGCTCGAAGCCTAAAAAATGACAACTGGAAACGTGTTATCCAGTTCCATGATAAAGATCGTACTTTGCATACATTGATTATCCCTTATGAGCATTTCATGGGTGAAGCACAGGACGCTTTAAAGTTGATTGCTAGTCATGGATTGATGCCACCACGTCAGACCTACAAGAAAAATGTATTCATCAACTACATTCAAGACTACCCCATCGAGAAGCGTTTTCGTTGTGTAGATCGTACTGGATGGTATGGCAATACCTTTGTCACCACCAACCGCACCTATGGCAACCAAGACGATGAACAACTGTTATTCAATAGCGAGATGAAAGACCCTTACAGCACTATGGGAACGCTTGAGGGATGGCAAGAATTAAGCCGATTGATTGAACCTCATGCCCTTGCTGTATTGTCCTTTGCATGTGCATTTTCGGGGCAATTGGTGACACCACTGGATATAGAAAGCGGCGGCTTTCATATTTACGGTACTTCAACCGATGGCAAAAGCACGATTACAAAGGCAGCTTGTAGCGTATGGGGCAGACCGAAAGACGTGTCGAAGTCATGGCGCACTACTGACAACGCTTTAGAAAATGATGCAGAACTCCGCAATGATAATTATCTCAATCTCGATGAACTACGGCAGGCAGTCCCGAAAGCCGTGTCGGATATTGTGTATATGCTGACAGGCGCACAGGGTAAAGCACGGGGCAGTAAATCGGGCAGAAATAGAGAAAATAAGCAATTCAATCTGATGTACACCTCTACAGGTGAAATTGCTTTAGAAGATCATTTAAGACGTGGCGGTATCGAAATGGATGCAGGGTTATTACTCCGCTTTGCTCATATTCCCAGTGATGCAGGCAAAGGATACGGGGTACTTGAGTGTATCAATTATGGCAATAGCTCCAGTGATGTTGGCAACCGTATCAATGAGCTATCCGCCAAACACTACGGACATGCAGGCATCAAGTGGCTTGAATATCTGACTGCAAACAAAGATGACTTGATGCTACAAGCACAATCCATGCTTGATGACTTCATAGCCAAACATGCCACCAAAAACAGCCAAGCGGTGCGAGTATTACGCCGTTTTGCACTGGTGGCAGTTGCAGGCGAACTAGCAACACAGGCAGGCATCACGGGATGGCAGCAAGGGCGAAGTTTTGACGCTGTAGGGCAATGTTTTAATACTTGGCTAGGCACACTGGGCAACGGCGAAAACATTGAGGAAACCAAGATACTGGAGCATTTCAAGGCATTCTTTGAAGCACATGGGACAAGCCGTTTTGAAAGCCTAACCGTTATCCGCCATCCTGATGGTGAAGTGATTAGACCACGTATTCACAACCGTGTCGGCTACTATGACCCTGATGAGCGTATTTACCTTGTATCAAGCACTATGTTTAAACAGGAAATGTGTATCGGCATCAATGAAGCCACCGCCAAAAAGGTGCTTAAATCGAATGGATGGCTTGTACTGGGTGAAGATGACCGAGTAGTGAAGCGCATGGGCGGAAAATTACCCGATGGCAGCCGCCCGAGAATGATGCACTTTAAGGCTGATGTCATGCACAGCTTTGATGATGAATCCTAAAATAGCGTTTTTAAGATGGGACGTGTGGGACGTTATCAATATATTTTAATGTAATACATTGTTATATATAAATATTATAACGTCACATTAATTAAATTATATGGTTTTTAAATGTGGGACATAGATGGGACGTGTGGGACGTCATTTAATATACGTCCCATTGTGTCCCAAGTATCATACTGATATTTTGGACGTATTTATTATAGAGTGGGACGTATGTTTTTTATATATAATCAATATCTTATCTATGCACGTCCCAAAAGTCCCACACGTCCCATCTAAAAAGGCACATACATACAGCTAAACGAGAGAACAACATGACAAATGTCATTCACATCATAATTGGGGTTACTGCTCTTTCCATTTTGGTTGGCAGTATATTCTTGTATTTTCGCTGGAAGTCTATCAAGGCTCTAAATAAGCTGAACCGTAAAGCGATGTGTATCCACATTCCTGACTTTATTGACCCTAATCCTATTAAGGTCAACAGGAATACAACCAATAGACGAAGAATCTTATGTAGTGGGCATTTTGAAATGCTGAAAAAACAGAAAAAAAACTCACAATCACTAACTTATTACCCTGACGACACCCTTTAAAAAACACACTTAAAACCACGCTATAACGTATATATGACAAGGTTTAAACGGTTATTTATAGATAATTTTATATCTTAATTCCATCAAGGTAGAGTGAAAAAATGCCCCATAAATGACACTGTTACACGGTAACGATAATAATTAGATTGTGTTAGACGCTGAAAATTTAACAAGGTGAACAGAGATGACCAACGAAACAGATCAAAACGAAGTTGCGATAAATAAAGGCGGCAAAATCAAATCAAAAAAAAGCGATTCAGACAAAGCGATTGAGGACTTTCTACAGAATCCCGAAACACTCAACGCCATTGTGATTGATTCATTCAAAGGAAACCTTTTTGGCGAACGTGTAGAACTTGGCGGCATTATTGACTCATTGCAGCAAAGCAGCGAACAGCTACAAAGCGACACTCCCTTGTTACTAGCGGAGCGTATTTTAATGTCACAGGCGCAAAGTCTTAACGCCGTGTTTTGTGATATGGCAAAAAGAGCTAACAGGCAAGAATATGTGGCGAATATGGACAAACTTCTAAGGCTAGCACTCAAAGCACAAAGCCAGTGCAGGGCAACACTGGAAACCTTGTCCAATATCAAGAATCCCCCAGTCATATTCGCTAAGCACGCCAACATTGCCCACAATCAACAAATCAATAACCAACAGGTAAACAATAGCCCACAAGGTACGGCGCAAAGTGAGCAAACAAGCGAACCAGTACAACATGCACAATCTGCTATTGAGCAACAGCCAAAGCAAGCCATACCAACGGTTACAGATGCAAAAATTACCGCTAGAAAGGTTAAGGCAATATAGTTTGTTTGTTTAAATTAAAATATTTCTCACGTGCGAGGCATATATGAGCAATAAACACTACTGGACAGAAGAACGCCGCCAAGAACAACGAGACAGAATCAACGCAGTCAAACCGTGGTTAAAGTCTACAGGTGCGAAAACGGCAGCAGGCAAGGCAACAGTTAGCCGCAACGCCTACAAGGGCGGTATAGCATCAAACATAAACGAGTTAGTAAAACAGGCAAATGCAATGTTTAAAGAACAGAAAGAAGCTATAAAGCGGATTGTTTAATTGAGACACCTTTAACTTATTTTTGAAAATCAGATTTTTTTTGTGAGTGTGGTACTGGGCGGTGTCCTATCAACGAGCCACTAAAAACTTTTACCCTCCCCCCTATAGTCTTTTTTTATGAGGTTAAAAATAATGAGTAATCCAGTCGGCAGACCAACAAGCTACAATGCTGAAATCACAGAAAAGATAATTGACCTTGTTATTGATGGTCAGCCAATCCGATTCATATGTTCTCAAGTCGATATGCCCTCAGTCGCTACTGTGATGCGGTGGTTACATGATTATCCAGAGTTTGCAAAGCAATATGCTTTAGCTAAAGAAATGTACGCTCATTGCATCTTTGACGAAATACAGCACATTGCAGACACTTGTGACCCAGCCGAAGTGCAGAAAGCCAAGCTCATGATTGACGCTCGTAAATACATAACAAGCAGACTTGCACCCAAAAAGTATGGTGAAGCTAGTTTGATCGAAGCACCAACGGAAGAAGAACAAAAAGACCGTGAAATCATCATTACAAGGCGCATCGTTGGGGCACAGCTTAGCGACCTATTAGAGAATGAAGAAATATAGTCTTATGCTCTCATAATTCACCAAGTAGTGAATCAAGTCAGGTGTGAGGGCGCATGAAGCAGACTTGACCGCCCAAGCGGTTGAGCAAGTTCACCATCAAGGTGTAGGTGAGCATGAAGCACACTGGGAATGACCATAAGAATATTAAACGTAACGTTTTGTCATGTTTTGAACTTAGGATTACTTAGGATTTCTTAGCAACTACTACGGAAAACTCATGTTCTGACAGTCTGATAAGTTGGTACGCAAAGAACAAGTTCACAGTGAAGTGCGCACCCAAAACACTATTTTAAAAAAAATGACACGGTTTTGAATAACAGGTTTTGACAGGTTATCAATGTCAAGTTTTGACAAGTCCGAGCAGCCAGTGGAAAGTAGTATTTTGTAGTATTTCAAACCATAACAATTGATAACAGGCAGCACCGCAAAGGATGCCGTAATGATTTCAGGTTTTATCAGGTTGTGAACTTAGTATTACTTAGTATTTATGCAGTCTATAACCATAGGTTTTGATAGGTTTTGACTAACATTTACTAATATGTGCAGTGTTTTGAATATCAACAATTGTTAACAGCATGGCGTCTTTGAATACTAGGTTTTATAAGGTTTTGTATTTTTGAAACTGAAGTTTTATGAAGTCGGACAGCGAAAAATTTCGTTCAGTGGGGCATCTCTTAACTTTCACCATTGATGAGAGTTTAAAACAATGTTTATCCTTAAAATTGAGGTTATCCCTTAACTACATTTAAAGTGTAGTAGCGGATCAAGAACATTTACCCCACTGGGGGGAATATGCTCAAATTTGAGCGCATCTAAACAACCAAGCTACTTAATCAGCCACTTGGACGGCTAAGTTAATTTAGGATTACGTTATCGTTTCGGTAATCACCGAAACCCATGCAAGTGACTAGCTCAAAGATAGTTAGTGAGTATCTTTAAGCTACTCACAATGGATAAGATTCTAAATCTAATCCCACCTGAGCCACTAAATAGAGGAGCAGCTTTAAATACTCTATTCCGCTTCAATTAAATGATGGGAGCGAAAAAACACAGCAAACCGCTATACCGTCAGACAATAATCAATAAAACGCGCGCGCGCGCGAGGGAGAGAGTAAAACGTGGTTTTAATTCTTAAAATCCCAATAGAGTTATAGTGTGATTATTCGGGCGGTTTCTAAATAAAATAATTTTGAAATTTTCCCCTCCCCCCAGTGGTCAAGATAACCATACCTGAGCCGCCAATCATGACAGCGCAAAACAGCCTAGCGTTGACATAATTAGTCCCACATTAGTCTCAATAAAAATATGAGTTTTTTAAGTAATTGTTTTTATTTATTTTAATTGGTTAAATTACATTCTGTATTGGAAAGTAATTTTTTAAGAGTCTAAAATTTTATATAGGCATTAAGAATATCTTCTTAGTGCTTTTTTGTAGAATTTATTGCGTATTTTATGCCAAATAAAGAATTAATTTTTTTAGATTAATAAGTAACAGCTAAAAAGTAAACATGTATTTTTTTTGAAATTAATAAATAAAATACAATCACTTATGGTGGTTTTTGATTTTTTACGCATGTTTAATTGCCTAAATACACTTAAAAATTATTAATTCGTTTCATTATTTTGCTTATATAGCTTGAATTTATCTTGTGAATATAAATTAATATATTTTAAAATTAGTGATGAGAAACTGATTAAATTCTAAAATTAATATTAGGTTATATACCGTGAACTATTTTATTTTGGCTGTATTTTTTTGTATGTTTTCAACATTTATTTATGCGAAAACAGAGATCTATCAATGTAAAGAGAATGGATCTGTTATATTCCAATCCAAACCTTGCAAAGGTACAGGTCAGACTGTAGCTGATAAGGTCAAAGAACAACAACAAGCAAAAGAACGTAAACTTGCTGAAATTCAGGAAAAAGAAAAACTTTTACAAGAGAGATTAAAGCACCAGCCGAAAAAAGAAGTCGGTTTTAAAGCAACTATCATAAATTTTAAGAATAAAATGATTCGTTATTGGCATGCTTTAAAGAAGAAATTTTCAATTGATTCCTAAAATATTGAATATAAATCTTTAGATTTTTAAAAAACAGCCTAAATAATTCCTATTATTTAGGCTGTTTTTTTATGTTTAAACGCCTTGCATTTCTTGCTCTTCAGAGTCTTCTTTCAGCATATTTAAAGAAGTTGCTGCACTGGCTGGAACACCTTCTTGACGAGTACTTTTCAGCTTAATTTGTAAGCGTAACTCATTCAATGAGTCAGCATTACGTAACGCTTCATCATAACTAATTGCACCTTCGTTATATAAATCAAACAAGGCCTGATCAAAAGTTTGCATACCTAATTCACGAGATTTAGTCATAATTTCTTTAAGATTATGAAATTGACCTTTTAAAATATTTTCTGCAATTAATGGTGTATTCAGTAGAATCTCTACGGCTGCACGACGACCTTGACCATCTTGAGTACGGACCAAGCGTTGAGAAATAATGGCTTTCATATTGGATGAAAGATCCATTAGTAATTGATTGCGACGTTCATCTGGAAAGAAGTTGATAATTCGATCTAAGGCTTGGTTGGCATTGTTTGCGTGGAGCGTCCCTAAACACAGATGCCCTGTTTCAGCGAAAGCAATCGCATGTTCCATGGTTTCAGTATCACGGATTTCACCGATCAGAATTACATCAGGTGCCTGACGCAAAGTGTTTTTTAAGGCATGGTGCCAAGTATGGCAATCTACACCTACTTCTCGGTGGGTAATCATTGATTTCTTATGCTTGTGTACATATTCCACGGGGTCTTCAACCGTAATAATATGCCCCGCCGAATTTTCATTACGATAATCAATCATTGCCGCTAATGAGGTTGATTTACCTGACCCCGTACTTCCTACGACTAATACTAAGCCACGTTTTTCCATCATGACATTTTTCAAAGATTCTGGAAGTTTGAGCTTTTGGAAAGTGGGTATTTCTGAGGTAATAGTTCGGATGACCATGCCGATTTGTAGTTGTTGCTTAAATACATTAACACGAAAACGAGATACATCAGGAATGTTGATTGCGAAATTACATTCCCATTCGTTTTCAAACTCTTGGCGTTGTTTTTCATTCATTAGGCTATATGCAAATAGCTTGGTTTTTTCTGCTGTTAAGATTTGCTGTCCCAACGGACGCATCAAACCTTGTAATTTTATACTCGGTGGAAAGTCTGCTGTAATAAATAAATCTGAGCCGCCATATTCGACCACTTTGGTCAGCATATGAAACATAAACGTTTTGGCTTCTTCTAATAGTTCCGAATTATACATGGATATACCTAAATTTTAAGACAAGACTGAACATAGTCAGAGGATGTGAAGTTAAAACTAATCATGCAAAGGAAAACATATCCTTATTTCTTTAAAATGAAGCCCCAAAAGTTCTGTAATTCATCTCTGTCTATTCAAGCATAATGAAAACACAGAAGTTGCCTTGCTGATTCTGTTTTAATTATTCCAAAAATAAACCAAACGATCTAGTTTGATTTTTATTTATTATATGAATATCAATACAATGTGAGAATTTTTGTCATTTTTTTACCAAAACGAGCTTTTTTATCTGTGATTTGAAACCACTTTAAAAAAAACAGATGTTCCACGTGAAACATGACGATGATTGGTTGGCTTTTGGTTGTGACTGAGTAAGCTGTGCAATTTATGAGGATAAGCCTGATTAAAATAGCGCTAATTATGAGTTGAGTATGAGACATGTTAAAAAGAATCGCTTTATTTTCATTATTGAGTTGCACGTCTGCGATGATTTTTGCAAATGTAGAAACCTTAAAAAATAATTTAAATCAGCAATACCCCAATATTCATGTTAGCAATATTCAAGCAACAGAAATGACAGGACTTTATAGTGCCAATTTAGACAATCAGATTATTTATTTGGATGAAAATGCCCAACATATGTTTATTGGTTCGATGGTTCGTTTAAAAGATCAAAAGAATCTGACCAAGGACTTGGTTCTAAAGCAAAATTCAATTGACTGGAAACAATTACCTTTAAAAGATGCAATAAAAACGGTAAAGGGTAATGGCAAACAGCAGCTCGCTATTTTTTCAGATCCGAATTGTCCATATTGTAAGAAATTAGAAGCTGAACTGGATAAGCTCAATGATGTCACCATTTATACGTTTATCTACCCATTAAAAGCACAATCGATTACGGTCTCAAAATCGATTTGGTGTGATCCTAACCAAGCTTACGCGTGGAAAAATTTATTGCAAAAGAATGTACAGCCTAAAGAAAAAAACTGTGCTAATCCGATTGATCGCAATCTAGAATTAGGGAAAAAATTAGGTATAGAAGGAACGCCAACGCTGATATTCGGGAATGGCCTGAAAATGGTTGGCGGGCGGAGTGCTGCAGACATTCGGATGATTTGGAAAGAACTCGGTTTATAAATAAAAATGCCCAATGCATTGTAATAAAATGATTTGGGCATTTTTAATTTATTTTGTTCTAACTTTTCTTGGTGACTAGATTGTAGATGAATAAAATAATAATGGCACCAATGACGGATGCGATAAAGCCAGCCGCTGAGTTTTCACCATATAATCCAAGTAAGCGGCCACCGTAGGTTGCTAATAATGAACCTGCAATCCCTAATAAGGTGGTAACAATAAATCCTGCTTTATCTTCACCAGGATGCAACGCACGGGCAATTAAACCTGCAAAAAAACCGACCACAATCGCTACAATGAGAGACCACATCACCTTTTCTCCTTGTTTTACCATAGTATTTGTTTGTTATTATCCTGCTAGATTTAGCCTAACTCTGTCTGTAGTGGATTACTGAGTTATGTCGTATTTTTGTGCAATCTTTATCGTGTTTTGATTAACAAGCTAGAATAAAAAAGGCGCTTTTAGCACCTGAGTCATGCGCTGCTTCGATTACAGCGCAAGATGAAGCTTATAATTTATATATCGTTAGAGCATGTAGTGATTAAAGACCAATTTCACCGATAAAAGGAAGGTGACGATACTTCTGATCAAAATCCAGTCCATAACCAACAATAAAGCGATCTTCGACTTCAAAACCTAAGAATTTTACGTCCAAATCAATTTCACGGCGTGATGGTTTACTCACCAAAGTACACAGTTCAATTGAATTCGGGTTACGTGTTTTAAGCATTTCAACCACTTTGCTCAAGGTATTGCCTGAATCAATAATATCTTCAACAACAAGCACATCTTTACCGTGAATCTCGCCATCAAGGTCTTTTAAAATTTTGACATCGCGGGTTGAAACTGTCCCGCCACCATAGCTAGACACGGTCATAAAATCGAGTTCGTGTGGTTTTTCGATTGAACGGCATAAATCTGCCATAAAAATGACTGAGCCACGCAGTAAGCCAATCAATACCAGTTCTTTATCACTTTGAGCATAGTGTGCATTGATCTTTTCACCAAGTTCTTTGACTTTGGCTTGAATCTCTTCGCTCGAAATCATAATGCGCATTGCAATGGTCATCGGTAGATTCCTAAAACTTAAAAAAGGGAAAATAAAAAAGGTGTTGACCTGCAACACCTCGTAATCTTGAGCTAATATGGCAATTTTAAAACAAAATCAGATTTCATGCACCTTTTGATGGTGAAGAAAATGTTTCATTTTGAGCAGATGTACTGTCACGTTTCAATAGCACTACAGATCCAATAGCCAACAATAAAAATCCAAACTTTTGTTTGTTTAAAATTTTAGTTTTGACTATAGGCTTTTTGTCCATAGATATAGGTTGCCTCGACATTTCGATCATCCCCCATGGTAAATAATGCAAATAGACTATCTTCAAGTGATTTAGCACGAGACTGACGTAATTGTTGCAATGCTGTTGGCTTGAGATTTAACACCACAAAATCAGCTTCTTTACCCACATTGAAGTTACCTAGCTTGTCATCGAGATCTAAGGCTTTTGCACCGCCTAAGGTCGCATGATACAGCGATTCGTAAGCTGATAATTTGTCAGCTTGCAACTGTTGTACTTTGTAAGCCTCATTGACCGTTTGCAATAGACTAAAAGAAGTCCCTGCCCCAATATCGGTTCCCAAACCGACTTTAACCTGTTGCTGCCATGTCTTTTTCAATGGGAATAAACCACTGCCTAAGAACAAATTTGAGGTTGGGCAGAACGCAATTGCAGAGTCAGTCTCATGCATACATTGCCATTCAGCATCTTCTAAATGAACGCAGTGAGCAAATACGGAACGCTGACCCGTTAAGCCATAATGATGATAGACATCTAAATAACCCTTTTGTACTGGGAATAGATCTTTGACCCATGCAATTTCATCTTTATTTTCGCTTAGATGAGTATGTACATAAACATCAGGATATTCAGCTTTGAGTTGCCCTGCTCTTTCAAGTTGTTCATGTGTAGAGGTTGGAGCAAAGCGTGGGGTGATGGCATATAAAGCACGACCTTGACCATGCCACTTCTCAATGAGTGCCTTAGAATCATCATAGGCGCTCTCTGCGGTATCACACAGGGCTTCAGGTGCATGACGATCCATCATGACTTTACCTGCAATTAGACGCATCTGATGATTTTCTGCGGCTTCAAATAAAGCATCTACTGATTCAGGATGAACCGTACAAAATACCAGTGCAGTGGTTGTGCCATTTTTAAGCAGTTCATTCACAAAAAACTTGGCGATCTCGCTCGCATAAGTTTTGTCTTTAAACTGGATTTCAGTTGGGAAAGTATAAGTGTTTAACCAGCTTAAAAGCTGTTCGCCGTAAGCACCGACCATTTCCGTTTGTGGAAAGTGAATATGCGTATCGATCATGCCTGGGATGATCAATTGTTCTGGATAATGCTGAATATCAACGTTTGCAGGAAGATGGTCTTGAGCATCGTTCCACGTGCCAAACCAGCGAATTTTGCCTTGTTCCGTGATGATGACACCATCTTCGAGATAACGGACTTGATCTGCAATTTGATTTGCTTGAGCAACAGTTTTTTGAATATCTAAGAAGCGACCACGGATAACAGTGATGGGAGTAGCCAAAGTCATAACAACCTACAATTTTACTTTTTTCGATTGATTGTACTCGATTTTGCTGGTTTTACTGGATTATTCGTCTAATTTAAGTATAGAAAGCCGAGCGAGGTATGAGTAATTGATTGAATCAATTCACTTTACTTTTCGGTGTAAATACGTAAATTGTCAGCAATAATTATACTTTTTGGAAAAAATAAAGATGTATTATTGGAATACCAAAGCATTAGCACATGAGTTGGCTGAGGACACTCTAAGTAAACAACATTATAAAAACTATTATCTCGCAGCGGCATTGGTGGTGAGTGCTGTGTACTATTACGGTATGTATTCCCCTTATTCTGATATTCGAGTTATTGGGATTGAAGCTGCGTTGACCCTATTGATTATGCTGATTGGGATTCAACGGACTTATCAAGCCAATGGCGCTGATCAAGGTGTCCATTTCTTAAATCGAGTCACGGCGTTGTCTTTTCCTATTTTGATGCAAAATACTGTGTTTGGAATTGTTTTTGGGCTAGTTTTATTGGGAATTTATCAATATTTTGGTTTAGCGCAAACAGCATTTGAAATGTGGTACGAATGGTGTGTTTCGGCTTTTACCATTTTTCTGCAAATTTTATTTTTTACTCGTTTGGTGTCTTATATAAAACGGGTTGCAGCGCATAGGATTTAAAGAATTAAAAGATATGAGTAAATTTTTAATTATTCCGATTCAATTGGATTATGGGGCAGAAGGCGCATTGTGGTATACCCCATATCAATCCTATAAAGAAATTATTAAGTACTGGCAAGCCATGGAGCAAGTAGGCTATCGCCATCCAACCAATTTAAGCCATTTATTTCCTCAAGGAAAACTCCAATACTTTGGAAGTAAAGATATGGGATTCTTTGATGATTTGTATTTTTCTGCACCACTTCGAATCATGATTGATGATAATTATTCTTCCTTTTTAAAATTTAAGGGTAAAGAATATTTTCATAAGGGGAAATTGTTCTTATAGTTCATGTTAAGGCTTGAATGATTCAATCTGCAAATTATTCCACAAAATAATGTGCGGCAAAATGGGCATCATTGCCAATAATGTCGTAGCAGTCTTCTCGAATAGACATGCCAGCACATTGATGTCCGACCATCCATAAACCGAGCGTTGGTAGCTGTCCTGAAAATAATGGAGTCTCTACCCATTTTTGTACCACATAGCCATATTTATCATAGTCATCAAAATAGAAACTACCAGAAGCAGCTCCTTGATCTTGACCATCTTGCAATACTCGGATATTCGCCCCTTCCCTTGCTAAGATCGGTTTTTTCACCCATTTGCCAGAGAATTTTTGCTGTGGATCAAAATGATGAGTCTCGACCAAAAGTGGGTGATTTGGATAGCGTTTCCAAAGTTCGACTAAAATCGCTTTATTGGAGAGTAGCATTTTCCAACATGGTTCGATCCAATTCGATTGCGGACTCAGATATTGAGAGAATGATTCTTCCCAAATCCATTCCCAAGGATATAACTTGAATAGGTTTTGAATCGGTCGATTATTCAGATCAACAAAACGTTGTCCATTCCAGCCAATATTTTCCATTGAAAGTTCAGAAACTTGTAGATGCGCTTGAAAAGCCGTATCCATTAAATATTCTAGATTGCCCCAATCCTCTCGCCCTGCCTCCTGACAGGCTGCAAAATGCACGTGACTTCCTCGCGGTAGAATCGTTCCCCAACGCTTAATCAAGTCTTCGTGAATACTGTTAAACTGATCTCGATTCGAAATCCCAGATACTTGTTCGATCCAGAGCCATTGTGCTACTGATGCCTCTAACAGTCCTGTGGGAGTATCAGCATTGTATTCCAGCATTTTGATATTGCGCCCATCATAGGCAAAGTCAAAGCGTCCATATAGCATTGGCGCATTTTGTCGCCAAGACTGCTCGATTTGTGCAATTGCGGCAGATGGAATCTGGAAATAATCAGGATAATTACCGCGTTGAATCAAATCACTTGTCACAGCTAAACACATTTGGTGGAGCTCATTGGCTGCATCTTCAAGCTGTTCAATTTGCTTCAATGTAAATTCGTAGGCAATTCCTTCTGACCAATAAATCGAACCATCCAGTGAGGGTAAGTTAAAGTAGTCAAAACCAATCTTTTGGTGCTCAAGCTGCCAGTCGGTACGCGGTGTAAGGATTTTTCTTTTCATCTTGAGTTTCAGTCTTTTAATTAGCCACCAAATGATGAGCCGCCACGACCGAAACCGCCACGAATAGGTGATGATACAGAATAGCGTTTTGCAGTGGTTGAAATTGAAGGTTGTCCCACACTGAGATTGGTATGTGGTCTCAAGGTGTTGCCTTTAAAAGAGACTTCACGATTATGTTGATAATATTGTGGTCCTAAATAACGCCCAGAACCAAAGCCACCATAATAACGAACGCCAGCAGTAGAACTTCCACCCCCTGAGCTATTTTCTTCTTCACAAGTTTCAGTATTCCAGTCTGTTGCACAATCATATTGATTGTTATAAACATCTTGTACTAGCGGCCCATCATTATGGCTGCAAGCACTCAGTAATAATGGTACAACTACAAGATTAATTTTTTTAGAACGCATGAGACCCCACTCATTTTAATTTGCTTGATCGACATAAATATGTGAGCAAGTCTTGTTTATTATGTTTCTGATTAAGAAAGATAAAAGTGATAAGCCGACATATCATATTGATCTGTTTTTTTAATGTATAGTCTATTCTTATATTTTAAATAATAGGGCATCCAAATTTTTATTAGATGCCCTATATGATGTATTAAGATTGCGGTTGTTTTTTGTTGTGACGTAATGACAAATAAGCAGTGATTGTCAAAGTTACAATAATAAAGCCGAGTGAGATCCAGATTGGCATATGGAATACATCAAGCAATAACATCTTCGCACCAATAAACAATAAGATAATGCCTAAACCATAAGGCAAATAATGTAATTTAGATGCAGCGCCAGCAAGTAAGAAGAACATTGCACGTAGGCCTAGAATCGCCATCAGGTTTGCAGTCAGGACAATGAACGGGTCACTGGTTACCGCGAAAATCGCAGGAATAGAGTCAACCGCGAAAATAACATCAGATGCTTCAACTAAGATTAAAACTAAAAATAAAGGTGTTGCCCATAACACGCCATTTTGACGGACGAAAAATTTATTACCTTCAAGTTGAGGGGTAATACGCATGTGTTTGCGTAACCATTTCAGTAATTTAATATCTTCAATATTGGTTTCTTCATCTTGACCTTTCAAGAATTTAAAACCTGTATACACAAGGAATGCACCGAAGATATAAAGTACCCAAGAAAATTCTTGAACGAACCAAGCCCCAATAAAGATAAAGATGGTTCTTAAAACAATCGCACCTAATACACCATAAAGTAAGATTTTACGTTGCAATGCAGATGGAATTGCAAATGCTGCGAAGATCATCAGCCAAACGAAGACGTTATCAATTGCCAGTGATTTTTCCAGTAGATAACCTGCGAAGTATTCCATGGTTTTTTGATTCGCAAGGGTGAGCCCTACTGTTTGCTGTAGATAGAGCCACAATCCCCCACCAAATAGCATTGCTACAGTGACCCAAGCAATACTCCAGTAAGCGGCTTGCTTGATTGGAACATCTTGGTTTTGTTTTTGTTTAAAGCCTAAAAAATCGACCAAAAGCATGACTGTGACAAGGCCGAAGAATACGACATACAGCCATAGATTACCGATAGTTTCCATCACAACTCCCTATCTAGCAACTGGACATAAAAAAACCTTGACCAGTTGCTAGATGAATAAATACATCTGTTTCAACATGATCAAGGTCTTGCCTACATCACAAATTGATTGTGATGCTCAGAGTCCGACTTTTTGCAAAGTGTAATGACGAAGCTCTGACACCTAAGTATTTAAACTACACTACCTAGGTTTGGAGGAGGCTACTCCCCTTGTCAAACTAATTCTGTATGGATGGTGACATCCAAATGTGTATATAGAATTACACATTTTTAGCAAATGTGCAAATCTTCAGCAAATTAAGTCAGGATTAAAAATTTTCAAAATCTCTGCGCGTAAAAACTGATGTCTTGCATTGTGTTTGACATGCTCATGCCAATACATACCCATATTGATTTTGGGTAATTCAATCGGGAGCGCATGAATCTGTAAATCCTTTGAATAGTGCAAATGTTTAAGGATACTTTGAGGGACAGTCAGTATTGCATCTGGATGCTGCGCTAATACCTGTAAAGCTGTCGAATAGTGCTGGCAGCGTAGAAAAATTTGCCGAGACAATTGTTGGCGATTAAGATAAATATCTTCCAATAATAAGCCTGTACGCCGTGATGAGACACCAATGTGTGGTGATGATAAATACAGAGATAAATCCATTTCAGCTTGCTGAGTACAGACCACAAAATGATCTTCAATCAGGTTTTCAAACTGTAAATTGGCTTGATATGGCTGTACTAAATCAATTACAAAATCAATTTGTTGTGCAGAAAGATCAGCCAACATATTTTTACGATCGAGTTTAGAGCTAAAAAACTGGATATTCAGGTTTTGTTTCGCAAAGTGATTGACCAATTGAGGAAAAATAATGGGTTCGATTTCATCATGAATCGCGATTTTTATACTTTGTAGCATGCTCGGCATAAAATCTTGCTGAGGCATAGCGATCTTTTGAATACTCAATAAAGCCATTTGAATCGGCTGATAAATTTGCTCGGCATAGGGGGTGGGTAGCATTTTTTGCCCACTACGCACAAACAGTTCATCTTTAAGTTGTACACGTAAACGTTGTAAAGCATGACTGACCGCAGATTGGCTGATACAGAGCAGTTGTGCAGCTTTAGAAATACTTTTTTGTTCAAAAATCGCAATAAAAAGCGGATATAAATTAATATCAATTCGATGAAAATGTCCCACTTCCAATGGGTTGCTATTATGAATCTGATTCATAGTTTTGAATAAAATAAAATCATTTCATTCATAATAAATTTTCGCTTATGGTGATGTAAAGCAGCGAATCAATATTCGCCACATTTTACATTGAGGGAAATGATGATGTTTGCATTATCTGAGCGCGCACAGGATTTTATTGCACGAACGCAAGCCTTTATTCAACAAGAAATAGAACCGATTGAAAAAGCATTTTGGGATGAAGTGCATCATTTAAATGTCGATGGGGACTGGACCAAATGGCAATGGCCAGCGCAACTCGAACAGCTCAAGAATAAAGCTAAAGCGGCTGGCTTATGGAATATGTTTTTGCCCGATGCGGAATTGGGTGCTGGTTTATCGGTTCAGGAATATGCGCATATTGCCGAACTGACTGGGCGTAGCTTACTTGCACCAACTGTATTTAACTGTAATGCGCCTGATAGCGGCAATATGGAAGTGTTGTGGCGTTATGGTAGCGATGAGCAAAAACGACAATGGTTACAACCCCTGCTTGCTGGTGAAATCCGTTCAGTGTTCTGTATGACTGAGCCTGCGGTGGCTTCTAGTGATGCTACTAATATGCAGGCCACTGCAGTGATTGAAGGTGATGAAATTGTCTTGAATGGGCGTAAATGGTGGTCATCGGGCTTGGGTGATCCCAATGCCAAAGTGATTATTTTCATGGCCTATACCCCAGATCCTAACAAAGACCGTCATCATCAACATTCAATGGTACTTGTTCCAATTGAAACGCAAGGTGTGACGATTGAAAGAATGTTGCCAGTCTTTGGTGACTATGATGCACCGCATGGACATGGACAGGTCAGTTTTGACAATGTACGTGTGCCTGTCGGCAACTTTATTGGTGGTGCAGGACAAGGTTTTGAAATTGCACAAGGGCGTTTAGGGCCTGGGCGAATCCATCATTGCATGCGTTGTATTGGCGCAGCAGAAAAAGCATTGGAGCTGATGATTGATCGAGGCATGTCACGTAAAGCCTTTGGTAAAGAGTTACTTAAATTAGGCGGCAATTTAGAACGAGTCGCGGAAGCACGTGTGCAAATCGACCAAGCCCGTTTATTAACGCTGTATGCCGCTTACAAGATGGACACTTTAGGTAATATGGCTGCACTTACGGAAATCTCAGCAATTAAAGTGGTTGCACCGACTGTATTACAAAACGTGGTGGATATGGCGATTCAAATCCACGGTGGCGAAGGTGTTTCACGTGATACCCCACTGACTGCATTTTTTAACCAAGCACGCAGTTTACGTTTAGCTGATGGACCAGATGAGGTTCATAAAGGCATGATTGCCAAATTAGAACTCAAAAAACGTGGCTATGGTCGTTGATAAGGATAAAAGCAAATGGCAGTAATTGATGTTGGCGGTCAGGTTCGTCACGGTGAAGAATTGGATATTTCCGCAGTGGAAACGTGGTTAAAAGACCAAGGTGTAAATCTACAAGGACAGGCACAAGTGACCCAATATTCGGGTGGCGCATCGAATTGGACCTATCGTTTGCAGTATGACAATGCTGATCTCATTTTACGTCGTCCACCCAAAGGTACCAAAGCCAAATCAGCGCATGATATGGCGCGTGAATACAATGTGCAGAAGCATCTTGCGCCGTTCTACCCTGTCCTACCTGAGATGGTCGCATTGTGTCAGGACGAGAGCGTGATTGGCTGTGACTTCTATGTCATGAATCGGATTGAGGGAATTATTCCACGCGCCAATTTACCGAAAGAATTACAGTTAGATGAGCAACAGGTACAGCAATTGTGCCTGAATGTTCTAGATAAATTGATTGAACTGCATCAAGTACCTTATCAAGGTACAGAATTGGAACAACTGGGCAAAGGTGAAGGTTATTGTCGCCGTCAAGTCGAAGGTTGGGATGCACGTTATAGCAAAGCACTCACGCCGAATGTGCCTGATTTTGCCTTTGTTCGCCAATGGCTACAGCAACATATTCCTGCCGATTCTAAAACTTGTGTAATTCATAATGACTGGCGTTTTGATAATGTCATTTTAGATCCACAACAGCCGACTCAAGTGATTGGGGTGCTAGATTGGGAAATGGCGACACTCGGTGATCCATTGATGGATTTGGGCGGTGCCCTCGCCTACTGGATTCAAGAGGATGATGATGCGCTGATGAAATCAAGCCGCCGCCAACCGACCAATTTAAAAGGTATGCTGACACGTCAACAGGTGGTGGATTACTATCTGGAAAAAACAGGTTTGCAACCAACGAATTGGGCTTTTTATGAAGTGTTTGGTTTGTTTCGTTTAGCCGTGATTGCGCAACAGATTTATTATCGTTATTACCATCAGCAAACTGATAATCCTGCCTTTAAGGGTTTTTGGATTTTGATTCATGCCTTACATATTCGGGCTTTAAAACTGATAGCCCAAAACAATACTGAAGCACAGCAGTTGATTCCTGAATATGCTGCAAAACTACAGGATATTTTAAAACAATGAGCACGATTTATTTGGTGCGGCATGGGCAAGCATCCTTTGGTGCAGCGAGCTATGATCAGCTTTCAGCTAAAGGTGAACAACAGGCACAGGTTGTGGGTGATTTTTTTAAACAAACCCTAAAACAAACGCCTTTAGTGGTTGCAGGTTCAATGCAACGTCATCAGCAGACGGCGCAACTCGCTTTATCGCAAAGTTTTTGTGATGCGCCGATTCAAACCGAATCTGCATGGAATGAGTTTGATCATCAACAGGTGTTTGCACAATACGAACCGCGTTTTAATCAACCTGAATTGCTGAAACAGGATGTTGATTTGGTGGCCAATCCACGTGCTTACCTCGCCAAAATTTTTGATGGGGCGATTGATCGCTGGATTGGAGAACAATATGACCATGAATATCATGAGACTTGGTTAGGCTTTCAATCGCGTGTAGAAAGTGCTTTGCACGGCTTGTGTCAGAAGATTGATGCTACGCAACCCCGTCAGGCGGTGGTGTTTAGTTCAGGCGGTGTGATTTCTGTGGCGGTAGGTAAAGTATTGGGTTTGAATGCAAAGCAGATCTTTGCGCTGAATTGGTCGATTGCCAATGCCAGTATCACCACATTGCGTTGGACAGATGGTCGTTTGCAATTACTCAGTTTTAATGAGCATCATTATTTAAAAGCGCGTGATGCTGAACTTTTAACATGGATTTAAAAAATAGGTGGCAGGCATGGCAAAGACGATTTTAATTACAGGGGCAAGCTCGGGTTTGGGCGCAGGCATGGCGCGTGAATTTGCCGCCAAAGGCTATAATCTTGCCCTTTGTGCACGACGTTTAGAGCGCTTAGAAACACTAAAGCAAGAATTACAAAGCCAGTATTCAATTCAAGTGGGTATCAAGGTATTAGATGTCACTCATTACGATGATGTGTTTACGGTTTTTAAAGCTTTTCAGCAAGAATTTGGGACAATTGACCGAATCATTGTCAATGCAGGTGTAGGCGAAGGTCGTCGTATCGGTAAAGGGCATTTTGATGTAAACCGCGCTACGGCTGAAACCAATTTTATTTCGGCACTGGCACAGTGTGAAGCGGCGGTTGAAATCTTTAGAGCGCAAAATAAAGGCCATTTGGTGATGATTTCGTCCATGAGTGCGATGCGTGGTTTACCCAAGCATTTATCGACCTATGCAGCCAGTAAGGCAGCGGTGGCACATTTGGCTGAAGGGATTCGTGCTGAGTTGCTGCATACTCCAATCAAAGTCTCGACGATTTTCCCTGGTTATATTCGAACTGAGTTGAATGAAGGTGCGAAGAAGTTACCATTTGAGGTGGATGAGAAAACGGGAAGTAAGGCTTTGGTGAAAGCGATTGAGAAGGAACCAGTGAAGGCTTATGTGCCGCAGTGGCCATGGTTGCCAATGGGGATTGCAATGAAGATTTTGCCGTTAAAATTGGTGAATAAACTGAGTTGATTGCAATTTTAAATGCATGGACAAATATGTTTATTCGGCAATATTTCACAGCCTCATATAGGCTGAATAGTCGAGTTGTTTGGGTATAGGCGTTTCCTTACTTTTCAAAGATGAAAAGTAACAAAAATCTTTTGTTGAGCAGAGGGTACATCCTGAGCAATTTTTCAAAGCACTGCTTTGAAAAGCAGCGCAAGAACTGCTCAACTGGCGGCATCCATGCCGCCTGTCACGATCTGAATTAATATAACTTCGAGGAAATGTGATACTCGGAAACGTCATCTGCAACCTGCGTGGTTTAAGTAAGAGACTGTTTCTGCGATATATGTTGATTAATGCAAGAAGAGGACAGGTTTTGCAGATGACAATGGTTTTGCCTACTTTTCCCGAAAGAAAAGTAGGGCGAGCCGCAGGCTGATCCAGAAATTAGATAAGAACTTGCAAGACTCCGTTGAGGCAATAGTTTTTCAATAAGTTAGAGAAAGTGTTGAGGTTAATTACGATAAAGCCTTAATCAACTTTTGGTGTAATCCACCAAAGCCACCATTGGACATGATGACCACAGCATCGCCCTCACCTGCTTCATTCACCACACGGGCAATGATGTCATCTAATGAACGGCTGACTTCAGCCTTGTTTGATGACGCAGAGATCACAGGTTGTAGATCCCAATCCAAACCTTCTGGTTGATACCAAATCACTTCATCAGCCAAACGCGCTGAATGTGCCAAACCATCTTTATGGCTGCCCATACGCATGGTGTTAGAACGAGGTTCAATGATCGCCCAAAGTTTACGTTCGCCTAGACGTTTACGTGCGCCGTCCAATGTGGTTTCAATCGCAGTTGGGTGATGGGCAAAGTCATCGTAGACTTCGATGCCACGTACCGTGCCTAACAGCTCCATACGGCGTTTAACACCACCGAAGTTGGATAAAGCTTCACAGGCTTGTTCAATCGTTACACCCACATGTTGTGCCGCAGCAATCGTCGCCAAAGCATTGGCAACGCTATGTTGCCCTGTCATATTCCATTTGACTGTACCGATCACTTGACTGTGTTCAAGCACGTTAAAATGACTGCCATCGGCACTGATCAGCGCCGCAGATAAAGCAGCTTGGTCATTTGGCTCAAGACTAGTACGAACCACAGGCGTCCAACAGCCCTGTTCTAGTACTTCATCAATATTGGTTTCAGTAATTGGCGCAATAATACGACCTTCACTTGGAATGGTACGCACTAAATGATGGAACTGTTTTTGAATGGCAGCGAGGTCATCAAAGATGTCGGCATGATCAAATTCAAGATTATTTAAAATCGCAGTTTTTGGATGATAGTGAACGAACTTAGAACGTTTATCGAAGAAGGCAGAGTCATATTCATCGGCTTCTACACAGAAATATTTTCCACCACCTAGACGTGCGCTCTCACTAAAACCAAGCGGTACGCCGCCGATCAAGAAACCCGGATTTAAACCTGCTTGATCCAATACCCAAGCCAACATGGTTGTGGTTGTGGTTTTACCATGTGTACCTGCCACACCGAGGACATGTTTGCCTTGTAGTACATGATCAGCTAGAAATTGTGGACCTGAAATATAAGGGAGTCCTTCGTTGAGCATGTATTCGATGGCATCAATACCACGTTTCATGGCATTGCCGACGATGACAAGATCGGGATGCGGTTGTAAATGGCTACGATCATAGCCTTGCATTAACCCGATACCCGCATTTTCTAGTTGAGTTGACATCGGTGGATAAACATTGGCATCTGAGCCTGTGACTTTATGTCCTAAATCTCGTGCGAGTAGAGCCAAAGACCCCATAAAGGTGCCACAAATACCCAGAATATGCAGATGCATTCTTTTTAACTCCACTGCTTTTTAGACACATCACTTTTTGTTGTGCTGTTGTCGTGATTAATTCGATTTGAAAGCAACGATAGCAAGGGTTAAGGGGAAAAGATAGTGACTTAATTTAGATTATTTGCATCGATTTCTAAATTCTGCATTTCATCTTGTAATTTCACTTGCGTTAATGCGAAAGCATATACACTGTCTTCATCACCATTTTCTAAGTTTTTTAAAACCTTATTGATTGGAAATGAAAAATGCACGAAAGTATCCTTTTTACTTGTACCAATCAATAGAAATCGAGTTCCTAGTGATTTTTCTTGATATTGACCAATTTCAGGATGAAGTTTGATTGCTTCATCATATTCAACCCAATTCCATTCTATATTTTTATCATTTTTTCGAACAGTTTCACCTACATAAGCCCCTGTACGCAAAGCAAGGCGAACAACGTCTTCATAAGGCATTAAATGTAATTCTTTTTTATCTGCATCAATTAAGAATTCATTTATAAAGTTTAAACTTTCCAATGAGTAATCTAATTGTTTTGGCTTTAAAAATTCTCGATTAAAAGTTGGATTTTTATCATCTTGAATGAGTTGAGTCGCAAAGTCATTGAATACATCATTCTGATTTTCCATTACTTGCTCCTTAGCGTAGCTATGATTTATGAATAGCACTAAAAGAATTAACAAAATTAATTTTTTCATATCACTACCCTTAGTAAATTTTTTCATTTTAATATAAAAGTACTCCAAAAATCATTTGAGCTAAAAATGGCTTTATCGCTCCCCCTTTTATTGTTAATTATCTCCAATTGCTTCATGACTTTAGCATGGTATGGGCATTTGAAAATTTTACACAATGCGCCGCTTTGGCAAGCGATTTTGTTTAGTTGGTTGATTGCCCTATTGGAATATAGTTTTATGATTCCTGCAACTAAACTATTAAATCAACAGGGCTGGAGTTTGGGAGAAATGAAAATCACCCAAGAAGTCGTTACGCTGATTGTGTTTGTGCCCTTTATGGTTTTTCTGTTTAAACAACCATTCAAGTTGGACTATGTCTGGGCGATGCTTTGTTTAATGGGCTGTGTCTATTTTGTTTTTCGTCATCAAAGCTAATTTTGGGGATCAGTAAAAATGTTCTTTAGTTGGGGATGCTTGAAAAAACCGCTATAATATTTGCCAATTTCTTCCTTTGTACTTGGCGTAAGTCGAGATACTTCTCTATTTTTATCATGTTTTGGAAAAGCCAATGAATGCGGTCGCAACAGATAGCCAACCTTTAGTCGGAATTATCATGGGTTCTCAATCAGATTGGGCAACACTTGAACATACTGCTAACATGCTCAAACAATTGGGTGTGCCTTTTGAAGCTGAAGTGGTTTCTGCGCACCGTACGCCAGATCGTTTATTTGAATATGCTGAAACAGCACGTGATCGTGGTATTCAGGTGATTATTGCGGGTGCGGGTGGCGCGGCACATTTACCCGGGATGTGTGCTGCTAAAACTGATTTGCCTGTGCTTGGCGTGCCTGTTAAATCTTCAATTTTAAATGGCGTAGATTCATTGCTTTCGATTGTACAAATGCCAGCGGGTATTGCGGTAGGTACTTTAGCGATTGGTCAGGCTGGTGCAACCAATGCTGCGATTCTTGCGGCGCAAATTCTTGGTTTAACACGTCCAGATATTGCTAAAAATGTGGCTGATTTCCGTAGTGCACAAACGGAAAAAGTATCGAGCAATAATATTCCTGGTCAAGTGTAACGAGGCCAATCATGAATAAAACCATCGGTATTTTTGGTGGCGGACAGCTTGGACGCATGATGGCGCAAGCAGCTTTACCACTCAATCTTCAATGTACTTTTTTTGAAGCAGAAACTAATTGTCCTGCAGCAATTTTAGGTCCTGTATTTTCCAGTAAAAATGAACAAGGCTTACAAGATTTCATCGCAAGTGCCGATGTCTTTAGCCTTGAATTTGAAAATACACCTGTTGCCGACGTAGATGTGTTGACCCAAACCAAAACACTACACCCTCCTCGCCTTGCTTTGGCAACCGCTCAAAACCGTTTGGCTGAAAAAGCTTTATTTGATCAATTGGCTATCCCAGTTGCACCCTATCGTGCTGTGGATAGTTTAGAGAGCTTAAAGCAAGCCGTGGCTGAGTTAGGCTTGCCTATCGTATTAAAAACCGTAACAGGTGGCTACGATGGTAAAGGTCAGTTTGTGTTACGTTCAGAGGATCAAATTGATACGGCTTGGGCTGAATTAGGGCCTGCAAAAAGCTTGATTGCTGAAAGTTTTGTGAAATTCAGCCGTGAAGTGTCGATTATTGCGGTGCGCGGACAAAATGGTGATGTGAAAACTTGGGCTTTGGCAGAAAACCACCATCACAATGGTATCTTGTCACACTCCATTGTTCCTGCACCAAATAGCACAGATTTACAGCCAGTTGCGCAAGATTATATTACTCGTTTGTTGAATCATCTCAATTATGTGGGTGTATTGACACTTGAACTGTTCGTGACTGAGCAAGGCTTATATGCCAATGAAATGGCATGTCGTGTCCATAACTCAGGTCATTGGTCAATTGAAGGCGCAATTTGCTCGCAATTTGAAAACCATATTCGTGCAGTAGCAGGCTTGCCACTCGGTTCAACCGATGTTGTGCGTCCAACAGTGATGATTAATATTATTGGTCAACATCCTAAATCAGAAGATGTTTTAGCACTCAAAGGTGCGCATTTACATCTTTATAATAAGTCTGAGCGTGCTGGTCGTAAGCTTGGTCATATTACTTTGATGCCAAACAATAGTGATGAATTGACCGTGTTATGCCGCCAATTAGCTCAGATTTTACCTGTGCCATTGGCATTAACAGCGGATATGAACCTCTAAACTTATCCACATTATCTAAAAGCGATCTTCGGATCGCTTTTTTATCGTCTACTATTTTAAATTTAAAGTTTTAAATTCAAAAGATGCGCGATACTACTTTGGGTGTGCTGTGGATAACTTTAAGCTGGGCTTTTGAATTTAAAATAGTGTGAAAAATTTGAATTTAAACTATGGTGGGTTATTGGGTGTTGTGGTTTAAATTCAAAAATATGCAGTTTTTAAATTTAAAACTAAAGGTATCACTGTGTTTTGAATTTAAATTTTGAGATTGTGGATATCTATTTTTGATCTCAATTTTATGAAATGTAAGGAATAATGTGTGGGTTTAAGCTGTTTTAATCGGTTGGAATGAATTTAAATTGAATGGGAGTTTTTGAATTCAAAAAATATGGTCGATATGAAGTTATTTTTAAATTCAAAAATACAGATAGTGATTGATGCTTGTTTTGAATTTAAATGAAGGGTGTTGATAACTTTAAATTTAAAACTACGGTAGAATTATGAATTTAAAAATTAGGTTTTAAATTTAAAAGACAATAAATGAATTCAAAGTTACGTTTCCAAACGATACATACTCAAGCAGCGTGTTAAGGTGATATGGAAATTTGAATTCAAATATTTTGGTTAAGTCATGAAACATTATTTTTCTTTTTTTCTAGGCACTGCCATTTTTACGTTTTTCAGTCAGGCACATGCTGAACTTGTGATTAATGGTGCAGCATTTTCTCCTTCTGCAACAACTGTTTCAAGTCCGAGTACATATACTTCAAATTCAGATTTTCAAGGTTGCTTAGCAAATTTACGCTCGCAAGCAATTGCTTCAGGTGTTTCGGCTTCGAGTTATGATCGCTATACCCAAAACCTAAACCCAGATTATTCAGTGATTGATAAATTAAATTATCAACCTGAGTTTTCAACTGCAATTTGGGATTATTTATCTGGTTTGGTTGATGATGAGCGTGTCCAAGCGGGCAAACAAAAACTTGCTCAACATCGTGCTGTCTTGAATCGAGTCGAGCAAGCTTATGGCGTACCTGCGGAAACTGTGGTGGCCGTTTGGGGGGTAGAAAGTAATTATGGAGATATTTCAGGTAAATATCCTTTATTACAAGCCTTAGGTACATTAAGTTGTGAGGGACGCCGTCAGAGTTATTTCCGTGGTGAATTTTTTGCCGCGATGCGTATTTTACAGCGCGGTGATTTAACCCAAGATCAACTTTATGGTTCTTGGGCAGGTGCATTTGGGCATACCCAGTTTATGCCATCGACTTATGAACGTTTGGCGGTAGACTTTGATGGTGATGGCCGCCGTGATTTAGTTTCAAGTACAGCAGATGCTTTGGCTTCAACTGCAAACTTTTTAAAGCAAGCAGGTTGGCAAACAGGATTGCCATGGGGCTTTGAAGTCAAAATTCCACAAGGTGTGTCGATTGCGGGTGAAAGCCGTCGTAATAAAAAATCTCTAAATAGTTGGATTGAGCAAGGAGTGATACGTGCTGATGGTACAGCTTTAATTCAAGGTAATTTATCGGGTAGTACGCCAGCGGGGTTGATTTCACCAGCAGGAGCAAATGGCCCAGTATTTTTGGTCTTTAAAAATTTTGATGCGATTTATAGTTATAACGCCGCTGAAAGTTATGGTTTGGCGATTGCCCATTTATCTGATCGTTTACGTGGTGGAACAGCATTTTTAACGTCTTGGCCAACGGATGATGCAGGGACTTCTCGAGCAGAGCGTCGCGAAATTCAGCAGTTTTTGGTCAAGCGAGGTTATGATATTGGTGTGGTGGATGGATTGATTGGAGACAAAAGTCGTCAAGCCATTCGCCAAGAGCAAAGTCGTTTAGGTTTGAATCCAACAGGTCGCGCTGGGCAGCAGATTTTACGTGCATTTAGACAAGAGCAAGCCAAGCAAATGATGCAATAAGTATATTTAAATAAAATAAGGTCTGCTTAAACGCAGACCTTATTTTATTTAGGGTGCAGCATCTAATTTTATGGCTTCTAAAATATCAAAAATTACAGCAGTGACATCTTGGCTTAAATCACGATCATTAAAAATCTCGTAAGCAGTAATGGTCACATCTGTATCGCTAGGTAGTTGTTTTTGTTCTTCTTCAATCAAGTGTTCAATCGGCAAGAGCGTTTGTTTAACTTCGAGATGTAGAACTTCATTATAAGTAAGATTCTCATCTTCAAACTCTAATTCATGTTCATTGAAATAGGGGATCAAAATAGAATGAAGATACGGACTAAGATCCTGAATATCTAAGATTTCAATATCACGAGTCTGTTCAATCGTACTGATGTGGTCATTCACTTCAATGAGGATATGATAATAACTCATGCTGATCTCCATTAAGACTAAGATGATGTTTTGACACCACAATAACATGAATAAATCAAAAGAATCGACTCATTGTTACGATCTTTTTTAAAAACATCAGCTTATAGATTTCTCATATCCTTATAACAGAGACTTAACGAGAAAAGCCGAGTAGTTCCAGATCGACATCTGCGAGTTGAAAGTTCTTCGCATCTTGTTCCTTGATTCTTGGATACATCAGTGATTTTGGATCTTTGGTATGCTTTAAACCTAGTGCATGTCCAAACTCATGTGCCAGAGTGAGGCGTAAATCATCAAGTGATGAAAATTCATAAATAAAAATCTGTTTTCCATCAAATTGACCTTTATGTATGACTTGTGGTTTAAAGTTTTGATTAAATGCTGTAACAGATTCATTTAACTGCTGATGCAGTTGTTTGGATTTTTCCATTTCATTGTTCAGTTGTTGAACCAACAAATTATGCTGTTCAATTTGATTCTGTAAGTCAGCAGATTGTTGTTTTAACAGTTGTTGTTGCTGTTGAAGAGTCATCATTAGACTTTTGTGCAAGCGTGAATTTTCTAATTTTTGCAACGTTTTCTGGTATTTCGCAGTATTACTTTGGTACTCAATTTTTTGCAATTCGAGTTGCGTTGCTGACTGCGCTAAATTTTCTCTTATATTTTGAAGTTGCTGATTTTGATTTAACCAGATTTGTTGCTTCTGCTCCAATAGGTATAGATTCTCTGAGCGTTTCATACTACGAACTTGACGTTGATCAAACACTAAATGAATGACTAACTCTGCTTTAGGATCGTAAACAAAATACTTTTGACCTGTATCTTTTTCCCAGATCGCAGCAGCTTGTTTCGATAGTTCGATCATTTGTTGCGAACTTATATTTAAGCGAGGATCTAAGCTTGCGATGCGATAGTGCAGGGGATTATTGCTACTGTATGCAATCGGATTTTTGCTTGAGTTTGCTGAAATTTGAGCGAAAGCAGTTGCTGAAGCTATCATGAAAAAGCATGTAGCCAAAACAAGGGAGAACGGGTGCATAACGAAAGATAAAGATTGAAAAAGGTCGCATTTTAATCAAATTTAATTTGTAGTCAAATTACCCAAAAGCTGTTTTATGCTAGTTTTAATTTCAGGTTGGGACGAAAAAATTATCAAAATAGACGAGAATAAACGAACTTTAATATGCTATTTTTTCTATAAATATTACACAATAGATCAGATTACAGTGGTTTAAATTTAATCATTTTTTCAAAGTTTAAATTAAATAAGATGAAATAGAACATAATAAAATACATTCTATTTCACGTAAATAAATTTCATTTAATGCAAATAAATATATTAAATGATCAATTTTTGTCAGAAACTGACATTGTCAAATCATTTGTTGAGGAAGGGGGTGTCATTGTTCGAACAAGATCTCGGTCTGCTTCAGTTAGTGAAAGTTTTTCAAGATTTTGTTGCTGAATAATTGGATACATCAGCGATGTTGGATCATTGGTATGCTCTAGCCCAAGTGCATGACCAAACTCATGTGCGAGCGTCAAACGTAGATCATTTTTAGATGAAAACTCGTAAATATAAATCTGTTTACCATTGAAATTCCCTTTGTGAAACAAACGTGGCTGAAATGTTTGATTAAATTGATGAGCTGATGCCACAAGCTGCTTATTATTTTGATTGAGTTTTTGAATATCTCGATTCAGTTGCTGAGTTTTTTGATTATGAACTTGAATCTCTTGTTGTAGGATAGCGGATTGTTGCTGTAATGCTTTTTGGCGTTGGCTTAATTGCTCCGCTAATTCTTTCGATGATGAACGCATTTGATTAAAACGTTGTACGTCTACATTGTACTGTTGAAATTGTGCTGTAAGCTGAGATTGTTTACTGGCGATTAGACTGGTTGTTTTTTGCACCTCATCTTTGAACTGCTGTAATTGTTGATTTTGTTGTTCCCATTGATCTTGTTGTTGTTTGAGTTGATCTAAGTTTTGAACACGTTCAGCACTACGTTGTTGACGTTCATCAAAAACCAGATTGATCGTAAATTCTGCTTGGGGATCGTAAATAAAGTGCTGTTGACCTGTTTCTTTTTCCCAAATTTTAGCTGCTTGTTGGGTCAACTCAAGCACCTGTTGAGTATCTAAATTAAATCGTGGATCAATGTCAGCAATACGATAATGTAGTGGAGCTTTTATCAACTCATGTGGGTGAATATTGTTATTGACTGAGCTGCTTTGTGCGTAAGAGAGATTAGAAATTCCCATGCATAAACACGCAGCAAAAAAAGCGAAATGATGATGGCGCATGAGCAATCTCTCCTAAATAAAGCTTATTTTTAAGCAATCTCTAGGTTTCGTCAAAACGCTATACATTTAATAAATATAGATAAAAAGTGTGATTTTTTTCTAATAAATAAAAAATTAAATCGAATAATTTACACAATGGAAAAGAAAAATAGTTGTTTGTTTTTTAATCTTAAGTCGAAAAATATCAAAGTATTAAATATAAACTGATGGAAATTTCTGAAAAAGATGGCAAAAAATCACCCTATTGTTAACTTTTGTAAATATTTTTGAAAATGGGGAATTTTTTTACTTTTAAGTTAAAAATTGGTCATTTATGACATTTAAGGTCCATCGTCATTTTCTAAAATCTAATATTCATTCAGTCATAAAAGGCTATCTTGTTAATAATAAATCACGGTCAGCCTGAGTGAGACGGAAATGATCCATCTCTTGATCTTTCATAATAGGGTACATTAAAGCTTGAGGGCTGTTTGCATGTTGTAAACCAAGGGCATGTCCTAGTTCATGCGCTAGTGTTAATCGTAAATCGTTATCTGATTCAAACTCATAGATTAATATCTGTTTCCCATTAAATAAACCTTTATGGAATAAATGGGGTTGAAAGCGTTGTTTGTATTGTTTAACTGAAGCATCTAGTTGTTGATCCAGTGAATTAAGTTCATCTATTTTTTGATTTAACTGAGTAATTCTTTGATTGTATTGATTAACTTCTTGTTGCACTAACTCAATATTACTTTGTAGCTCTTGCTGTCTCTGCTGAAAATATGTCGAATTCCCAGATGAAGATTGGTTGTGTTGAGCAGAAAGCTGCTCTTGATTATATTGCTGAATTTGTTGATGGAGTTGTTGTTGTTTTAAATCTAAAAATTGCTTACTCCGCATAATTTCTTGTTCAATTTGATCTAATTGCTGTTTTTTATCTTTCCATACCTGTTGATTCGCTTCGAGTTGAGTTATATGTTCTCGGCGTTGTTCACTTTCTTGTTGGCGTTCATCGTAAATGAGATGAATTGCAAGCTGGGCATTCGGATCATAAACAAAATAATCTTGACCTGTACCATCTTTCCAAATTTGAGTTGCTTGTTGGCTGATTTCTTGTACTTGTTCAATACTGAGTTTAAAACGAGGATCTACCTCAGCGATTCGATAACGCAGGCGAGTATCTATTGGATGAGTGATACGGTCAGCTAATGAATTGAATTTTAGTTGAGGGTGTTTCTGAGTTTGATAACTTAACCCTAATAAGAAAATAATTAACCCTGAAAAAATTAAAAAGCGCATGATTGTATTTTCTATTCTTCTGAAAATGAGATGAATCAGTTTAAGAGAGACTTTTGATCTAAATGAATTGAACTATAACAAGAATAAGAGATATCTGGAAAACATATCAACATGTATCACATTCTGCTTTAATGCATATTCTGAAGGAATAAATAAAATAAAGATTAAGGGACAATATGCTGAAATATTTACTTAAAGCGCCTGATTCAACATGGGCTGCCACTTCTCCAGCTCAGGCAAAAGTTGAAAATTTAAAAATCAAATATTTGGGGACGGCGGGATTCATTCTTTCTGATCAGCATCGTACAGTTGTGCTTGATCCTTTTATCAGTCGTCCAAACTTAACTCAAACGTTTACTCAGCCTTTATTGAGTGATTCTGAATTAGTCAGACAACATATACCAAATGCAGATGATGTATTGATTGGGCATGCTCATTATGATCACATTTTAGATGCACCTGAGGTTTGTAAGCAAACAGGAGCACGTTTAATTGGATCCAAAGCGACTTTAATGTATGGACTATCAGCAGGCTTGTCTGAATCGCAAATGCTTGAAACAAAGGGACGAGAAATCATTGATTGTGGTCAATGGCAAGTTGTTGGTTTGCTATCCATTCATGGCAAAGCCTTGTTTGGTCGCGTGCCTTTACCAGGGGATATGACCACACCTCCGCCTTATCCGCCGAAATTTCATCATTTACGACATGGACAAGTTTTTAATTGGTGGATTAGCACAGGACAACTTAGTCTCGTACACATTGATTCCGCCGATTTTATTGAACAAGAGTTGCAGGGGAAACGGGCAGATATCGTGTGCCTGTGTGCGATTGGACGGAAATATCGTCCGAACTATGTCAAAGATGTGGTGCGACTACTGAAACCGAAATACATTATTCCATGTCATTGGGATAGCATGGTGACGCCGATTGATGACGTTCCTCAGTTGTTGCCAGGGGTGAATATTCCTGAGTTTTTTGAAGAAATAAAAGCGTGTGGTGTAATACCTTTATTTATGCCGATTTTGGGCGAACTTTATTTTGAGCAAAAGAATTCATCTTAAAATATAAAAAAACCGCGCTTTCGCGCGGTCTTTTTTTAAATAGACAAATTATTTTTTGTCATCTTTAACTTCTGTGAACTCAGCATCTACAACGCCATCGTCCGCTTTTTGTTGTTGACCCGCATCACCACCTTGGAATGCATTTGGATCAAAACCTTCTGCGCCGCCAGCACCTTGTGCTTGTTCATAAGCACGTTGGGTGATTGGCATCAAGATGTTTTGTAAAGCTTCAGTTTTCGCTTTGATGTCTTCAACATCATTTTCTTTAGTCGATGCTTCAAGCTCAGACACCGCAGTAGCAATCGCAGTTTTTTCATCTTCAGTGACTTTATCACCAAGATCTTTGACTGCTTTGTTTGAGCTAGAGACTAAAGCATCTGCTTCGTTACGTGCTTTCGCTAACTCTTCAAATTTACGGTCTTCTTCAGCATTCGCTTCAGCATCTTTAATCATTGCTTCGATTTCAGCATCAGACAAACCTGAGTTTGCTTTAATCTGGATTGATTGCTCTTTACCAGTGCTCTTATCTTTAGCTGATACTTTCAAGATACCATCAGCGTTGATGTCGAACGATACTTCAATTTGCGGTACGCCACGTGGAGCAGGTGGGATATCGCCTAATTGGAAGTTACCCAACAATTTGTTTTGTTGAGCCATTTTACGTTCACCTTGGTAAACCGAAATATCGACAGCAGGTTGGTTGTCAGCAGCAGTAGAGAACACTTGTGATTTCTTCGCAGGAATCGTCGTGTTTTTCTCAATAATCGCTGTTAATACGCCACCCATGGTTTCGATACCAAGTGTTAACGGGGTTACGTCTAATAAAAGTACGTCAGTTTTGTCACCAGACAATACTGCACCTTGAATTGCTGCACCAATCGCAACTGCTTCGTCAGGGTTCACGTCTTTACGTGGCTCTTTACCGAAGAATTCTTGTACTTTTTGTTGAACCATTGGCATACGAGACTGACCGCCCACCAAGATCACGTCAGAGATGTCAGAAGTCGAAAGACCCGCATCTTTAAGCGCGATACGGCAAGGTTCAATCGTACGAGCAACTAAATCAGCAACCAAACCTTCAAGTTTTGCACGCGTTACATTGATCACTAAGTGTTTAGGACCAGTTGCATCAGCGGTGATGTATGGAAGGTTGATTTCAGTTGCATTTGATGAAGAAAGCTCGATTTTTGCTTTTTCAGCAGCTTCTTTCAAACGTTGTAACGCAAGTGGATCATTTTTCAAGTTCACACTTTGTTCTTTCTTAAATTCTTCAACCAAGAATTCAATTAACGCGTTATCAAAGTCTTCACCACCAAGGAAAGTATCACCATTTGTTGATAACACTTCGATTTGTTGGTCGCCATCAAGGTCAGCGATTTCAATGATTGATACGTCGAATGTACCACCACCTAAGTCGTAAACTGCAACTTTACGGTCGCCTTCTTTTTTGTCCATACCGAACGCAAGTGCCGCAGCAGTTGGTTCGTTAATGATACGTTTAACATCAAGACCTGCAATTTTACCCGCATCTTTAGTTGCTTGACGTTGAGCATCGTTAAAGTAAGCAGGGACGGTAATTACCGCTTCAGTAACTGTTTCACCTAAATAGTCTTCTGCAGTTTTCTTCATCTTTTTCAAGATTTCAGCAGAGATCTGTTGAGGCGCTAATTTTTTATCGTTTACTTCAACCCAAGCATCGCCATTGTCTGCTTTGATGATTTTGTAAGGTACAAGACCGATGTCTTTTTGTACCGCTTGATCTTCGTAGCGACGACCGATTAAACGCTTGATTGCGAATAATGTATTTTTCGGGTTAGTTACTGCCTGACGCTTAGCACTTTGACCCACTAAGATCTCGCCATCTTTATAAGCGATGATCGATGGAGTTGTACGTGCGCCTTCAGCGTTTTCGATTACTTTTACTTTATCGCCTTCGAGTACAGCAACACATGAGTTGGTAGTACCTAAGTCAATACCAATAATTTTTGCCATTTGGGATGTTCCTCTAAAATTTTGTTGCAATGTTTTGCTTGTTATTCGATATGAGAGTCAATCAGTTTTTTTCAAGCATTTTTATGAAAAAAAATCAAAAAACTCTCAAAATTCTGCACTTTTGAGCAAATAAATACTTTGCTCTGTAGATTATTGACCCACCATGACCATCGCTGGGCGGAGTAGGCGACCATTTAAGGTATAACCCTTCTGTAAAACAGTGCCGATTTGGTTAGCTTTGGCATTTGGATCGATCCCAACCGCTTGGTGTAAATCTGCATTGAAGCCATTTTGGGTATCTGCTTCAAGCACGCCAAATTTTTCCAGTGTGGTCAGTAATGATTTCAGAGTCAGCTTGATACCTTCAAGCACAGGTGTTTCTTCTTCGCCAGCGGCTTGAATTGCACGTTCAAGATTATCGACAGAATCCAATAATTCTTTGGCAAATTTTTCCAGCACAGTCTCTTTGTGCTTTTCAGATTCGCGTTGAATACGCTCGACACTCTTCTGCGCTTCATAAACAGCATTGGCAGTACGTGCTTTTTCTAGTTTCAGGCTTTCTTCGAGTTTAGTGATTTGCGCTTGTAAATCTTCAACGCTAAGCTCGTTTGCCTGCTCTACACCTTCAGCTTGAGTTTGTTCAGTCTGTTGCTCATTTTGAATGTCTTGAGCTTGCTCATTGTGCTCATTAGCCATTGATGATCTCCGTTGAAAAAGGTTCTTAAACATGTACAGTCCTTTTTGGCGTGAATGCTCATAGGGTTAAACCCGAACTGCCACATCTTGGTCATTCATAGATAGGGATGAAGTATGGGCAAGGCGACAAAATTCAAGCGTTCAGGTCGATTTAAATCTTTTAATTTTGCTGATTTAAGTAAAAATTTAAGTTTTCGATAACAAAAGCAATAAATTCTTGGGTGATTTTCGGTAAATGTTGTCTAGATGCATAGACTAAGGACAAAGTCAGATCGGGTGCAGCAAAATCTGGAAATACCTGTTGCAAATGCTGTTGTGCAATATCTTTACGCACCAGTAATGTTGGCAACATGGCAATCCCTTGGGCTTTAAGGCACATTTGATAAAGCGCAATCACATCATTACTTTTAAACGTAACATTTAAAGGATAGTTTTGCGGTTGCTGATCTGTATCAAACAAGGTCCAGTATTGATTATGGGTATGATGAGCAATGCAATCATGTTGGATTAACTGGCTGGGATGCGATAGGGGAGTGTGATCTTGTAAATAATGTGGATGTGCACAAAAGATAGATTCGATCTGACAAACTGGTCGGGCAATCAGCCCATCTGCAACTTTCTGGGTAATACGCAGTGCCAGATCAACCTGAGCATCCATCAAATCAACCGTATTTTCAGTTAAATACACATCAAAATGAATTTGAGGATAGCATTTTTTAAATTGTTTAATACATTCATTCACACCCAGTTGGAACAGAAACAAGCCACAGGTGAAACGAATCGTACCACTGTGCTGTTCAGGGGCAGCCAAACCTTCAAGCAATTGTTGTTGCTGTAAAATATTCTCACAATAGACCAACGCTTTTTCACCCGCAGGGGTGAGTGAAACTTTGCGCGTGTTACGTTGGAAAAGTCGAGTCGAGAAAGTATGTTCAAGATGATCTAAATAACGGGAGACCATCGCTTTAGAATAATCGAGATGTTCAGCAGCTTTGCTCAGATTGCCTTGCTGCGCAATACAGACAAAAACTTGAATGGCTTTTAAAGTATCCATATAAAATTCTTATTGTTGCAATTTATGCAACATTTTATCTTAATTTAGAGTGTTTATTCAGCAAGAATTGCAATTTAAAGTGTCTCTTATCAGATTGGAGACGATAACATGAATACCAAACCCTACATCATTGCTTTATCTACTTTGGCGGCAACATCAACTGCTTTTGCACAAGACTTAAAAATCCAGAACTTTTTGGCTCAACCTGAACACTTTGGTGTGACTTCGACCTTAATTGAAGGTGATAAAGAAGTATTATTGGTGAATGCGCAATTCTCTAAATCAGAAGCATTACGTATTGCGGCCGATATTTTAGATAGCGGTAAAACCTTAAAAACCATTTTTGTCAGCTATGGCGACCCAGATTTCTATTTTGGTTTAGATGTATTTAAACAGTATTTCCCTAATGTGCAAATTATTGCGACACCAGAGACGGTAAAACATATTCAAGATACGCAAGCGTTGAAAGTCGCGTATTGGGGACCGAAAATGGGAGCCAATGCACCGAGCAAAATTATTATTCCGCAAGCGTATATGGCTAAAACCTTAAAACTCGAAAATGAAAATATCGAAATCAAAGGTAAGAAAGAACTGACTTATTTATGGATTCCGAGTACCAAAGCGGTTGTTGGGGGTATTCCGGTGTCATCAGGTATTCATCTTTGGACTGCGGATACCGCAACAGCGAAAGATCGTGCAGAAGTGGTGCAGACTTTGGAAAATATCAAAGCTTTAAATCCTCAAGTGGTTGTACCTGCGCATATGAAAGCAGGCGCGGCTGAAGGTCTTGATGCAGTGAATTTTTCAATCGACTATTTAAAGCAATATGAGAAAGCGGTAAAAGCCAGTAAAAATTCAGCTGAATTAATTGCAATTATGCAAAAACAATATCCAACCTTAGGCGAGTCAAGCAGCCTAGAGTTGGGTGCTAAAGTGGTTAAAGGCGAGATGCAGTGGCCTTAAAACCTAATAAATGAATTGAAGAACCGTGATGAGAAGTCACGGTTTTTATTTTTCTAAACTCCGAATTTTTAGAGGTAAATTACAATGTAAGTTTTTAGTGGGGTTTGATAATGTTTTATAAATTATAAAAAATGAAGATGATCATGCTTTTCTGATGCAATCATGATGCGAATACAAGTAAAACTTTTGAATAGAGAATCATTTAACTGAACTTTTAAAATAATAAAAAAGTGTGAATCCTGCATTGAATTGGTTTAATAAAAATTGCAAAAACATGCTGCATAAATAACAAACGGCAACTAATCCACATCACGATACATAAAAAAATTGTGAATGATAGGCAACGCAAAGATAACTTTGCTTTTCGTCATAATGAAAGGAAATATACAATGAAAAAGTTAGCCTTAATTTCAATGGTTGTATCAGGTGTTGCATTCACAGCCGTAGGTTGTTCGACACAAGCAGGTTTGGATGCTTCTGGTTCGGCTCAAACGAGTGCAAGCCCAGCAAATGTACAAGGCGGAGTAGGCGTGCAAGCAGGTACATCTGTTGATGTTCAACCGAATGGAGCTTCAGCTGGTGTTTCAGGTTCTGTTTCTGGATCTGCTGGTACAGATGCATCAGGACAATAAATTGGATTTAGGTTCATAGCACGATAGATTAGGATACTGATGCCAACACCTAATTTTACATATACTGCTATATATGATGTGTTAAACCTGATTCATGATTTAAGAATTGAAAAACGAGAGTCAAACTTTTGATTCTCGTTTTTAGTTTTTGGGCAATTAAATTTTTATGCTCGTTTTTTCTAAAGTAAATATGAATAAATGAACAAATTATAAGAACATAAATTGATTTGAATGTTCATGATTGTCTATTCGATAAATAAGATCAAACTAATGAATAGATTGAACAATGAAAGATCTGAACGAAAGCTGGGTTTTTTATTAAATGTGTTTTGATTAGAAATATTAAAAAATCAGAAAATACCTCTTTTATCTGTGCTTGAGCTTGTCTATTGGCATAAAAGGCAAGTAGTGATTAGCAAAATGGTTAATGACTTTTTAAGATAAGCCATTTAGGTTACAGCATGATTTTGAATTCTTTATCTTGATCTACGACTTTATAA
Organism: Acinetobacter sp. TR3; assembly: GCF_027105055.1. Classification (NCBI taxonomy): domain Bacteria; kingdom Pseudomonadati; phylum Pseudomonadota; class Gammaproteobacteria; order Moraxellales; family Moraxellaceae; genus Acinetobacter; species Acinetobacter sp. TR3. Next base: position 3,227,971 of record NZ_CP114264.1, on the reverse strand, counting down.
CAGCATATAGTCGATATGAACAAGAACTATGGACAGAGCGAAAAAGGGGAAGAACGTGTCAGCATTACCTCAAAAAATTCAAACGATTTTAGATAAAGGACAAGGTCCTGCTGCACGAGCGCTGGATAAGCTGCCTAAGATTGTACAAGAATCATTGGCGAAAGTTTTAGGCTACCCATATCAATATCCAGATTTGGATGCTTTTACAAAATGCTTAATGGCAGTTCAAATTAAACAAGGGCGTGTTGGTTTTATTGGAGATGATCCGATCGAGTCTCGCCGTCAATTTGATACACAAATGTTAGCGATTTTAAATAAATCGACTTCCGTAGAATCGGTAGAAGATATACGTCTGCCTTTACAGAGTGGCACTGTTTTCGCAAGACATTATCATCCTGCACCTAATAAAAAATTACCGATGATCGTGTTCTATCACGGTGGTGGTTTTGTCGTTGGTGGTTTAGATACGCATGATGAAGCCTGTCGCCTCATTGCCAAGTACGCAAAAGTACAAGTTCTGAGTATCGATTATCCGCTTGCACCAGAAGTATCTCCGCAATTACTCATTAAATCTTGTGATGACGCATTAGCATGGGTGTATCAAAATCGTCGTCAGCTAAAAATTTATAAAAATCGTATCGCTGTTGCTGGAGATAGTGCAGGAGGAAATATTAGTACTGTAGTTGCACAGCATGCGGTTGGTAAATCATATGCACCACAAGCTCAGTTGCTGTTTTATCCTGTTGTAGATTTTAAAAGTAGACATCCTTCTTTTTATGCCTATGGTCAGGGTCTGGTGATAACCAGTAAAGATGTAGATTACGTTACTAAATATTATTCAACACAGCATCAAGTTGCGTTAGATGATCCATTAATTTCACCAACGTACGGAAGTCTGAAAAAACTAGCTCCAGCATTTGTGGTAACAGCTGGGCATGATTTATTACATGATGAAGGTGAGATTTATAGCCATAAACTAAGACAAAATGGTGTTAAAGTGCATTATGTCGATTATCCAGATCAAACGCATGGATTTATTAATCTCACCCCGATTTCGAGTAAAGCTAAACGCAATACAATCGAAATCGCTAAAAACTTCAGAAAGTTTTGGGATAAATACAATTAAATTAATTAACCTATGTTTCACGTGGAACATAGGTTTTTTTATTTGTAGATAACAAATAGAAATAGCAAAAATAAATTTGTAAAACTAATATTGTAGAGTACAACAAATCACTCGTTAAAATCAGAGAAAAGCAATCATGAAAAAGTTGTTGATGACAACCAGTCTACTATTAATAAGCAGCCATTTATTTGCCAATACAATGGTTGATATGAAAACCAGTATGGGAAATATTGAAATTGAACTTTTTAACGATAAAGCACCTGTATCAGCAAAAAATTTTGAAAGCTATGTAAAAAGTAAGTTTTATGCTGGAACTATTTTTCATCGAGTCATCCCAGGATTTATGATTCAAGGAGGGGGGATGGATGCCAATATGATTGAGAAGGTAACTAAAGCACCTATTAGTAATGAAGCAAATAATGGTTTGAAAAATACACGCGGGACTTTAGCAATGGCACGTACTAGTGATCCTAACTCTGCTACGAGTCAATTTTTTATTAACGTTGCTGACAACACTTTCCTAAATCGTTCACAAATGGATGCTGGTTATGCTGTATTTGGTAAAGTAACGAAAGGAATGGATATTGTTGATAAGATTGTTGGTGTTCCTACAGGTAATTATGGAATGCACCAAAATGTCCCTAAACAGCCGATTAAAATCATTAGTGTTCAGATAAAGAACAAGAAGTAAAAATTAAAGCAGAAATATTTAAAAATATTTCTGCTTTAATTTATTTGATCACCAAAATTAGGTGGAATTACATCCATATTTTGAATTAAGTCATTAAATTACAAATATTTAGCTTATTAAAGCTGTCTATTAAGCAATTAAATAAATTTTAAATTATATAAATCAGTAAATTAGGTAAGTTAAAGTTTAAAAAAAAAACAACCGAATCATTTAATTTTTAAAAGGTGTTGCGTTGGTAGTGAAATGCTGTAGAATGCACATCCATCGGCGGTGATGCAGATAAAAACTTGTTGAGAAACAAGGATTTGGCTAGAAAGGTTAGATTCTTGGGTTGATTGGTAGGTTTAAAAAATATCGAAATTACCTGTTGACTTTAGTTTAGATTAGAGTAACATAGCCGACCTAGCTTGATGATGACGAATCATCGAGAAGATCATTAAGAGAATAGAAGAACAACTTGTGTGGATTTTTACTGGTTGATCGATCGAAAATATTTCATTGATTGAATGGTAGAAATTTCTCGAAGTTTATTTGAGCGAATTTTTAGTCAGAAAATTGATGAGCCAAGATTTGTAGCCATAAGCTACTAATGATTTTAAACTGAAGAGTTTGATCATGGCTCAGATTGAACGCTGGCGGCAGGCTTAACACATGCAAGTCGAGCGGAGATGAGGTGCTTGCACCTTATCTTAGCGGCGGACGGGTGAGTAATGCTTAGGAATCTGCCATTTAGTGGGGGACAACATTCCGAAAGGAATGCTAATACCGCATACGTCCTACGGGAGAAAGCAGGGGATCTTCGGACCTTGCGCTAAATGATGAGCCTAAGTCGGATTAGCTAGTTGGTGGGGTAAAGGCCTACCAAGGCGACGATCTGTAGCGGGTCTGAGAGGATGATCCGCCACACTGGGACTGAGACACGGCCCAGACTCCTACGGGAGGCAGCAGTGGGGAATATTGGACAATGGGCGGAAGCCTGATCCAGCCATGCCGCGTGTGTGAAGAAGGCCTTTTGGTTGTAAAGCACTTTAAGCGAGGAGGAGGCTACTAGTATTAATACTACTGGATAGTGGACGTTACTCGCAGAATAAGCACCGGCTAACTCTGTGCCAGCAGCCGCGGTAATACAGAGGGTGCGAGCGTTAATCGGATTTACTGGGCGTAAAGCGTGCGTAGGCGGCTGATTAAGTCGGATGTGAAATCCCTGAGCTTAACTTAGGAATTGCATTCGATACTGGTCAGCTAGAGTATGGGAGAGGATGGTAGAATTCCAGGTGTAGCGGTGAAATGCGTAGAGATCTGGAGGAATACCGATGGCGAAGGCAGCCATCTGGCCTAATACTGACGCTGAGGTACGAAAGCATGGGGAGCAAACAGGATTAGATACCCTGGTAGTCCATGCCGTAAACGATGTCTACTAGCCGTTGGGGCCTTTGAGGCTTTAGTGGCGCAGCTAACGCGATAAGTAGACCGCCTGGGGAGTACGGTCGCAAGACTAAAACTCAAATGAATTGACGGGGGCCCGCACAAGCGGTGGAGCATGTGGTTTAATTCGATGCAACGCGAAGAACCTTACCTGGCCTTGACATACTAGAAACTTTCCAGAGATGGATTGGTGCCTTAGGGAATCTAGATACAGGTGCTGCATGGCTGTCGTCAGCTCGTGTCGTGAGATGTTGGGTTAAGTCCCGCAACGAGCGCAACCCTTTTCCTTATTTGCCAGCGAGTAATGTCGGGAACTTTAAGGATACTGCCAGTGACAAACTGGAGGAAGGCGGGGACGACGTCAAGTCATCATGGCCCTTACGGCCAGGGCTACACACGTGCTACAATGGTCGGTACAAAGGGTTGCTACCTAGCGATAGGATGCTAATCTCAAAAAGCCGATCGTAGTCCGGATTGGAGTCTGCAACTCGACTCCATGAAGTCGGAATCGCTAGTAATCGCGGATCAGAATGCCGCGGTGAATACGTTCCCGGGCCTTGTACACACCGCCCGTCACACCATGGGAGTTTGTTGCACCAGAAGTAGGTAGTCTAACCGCAAGGAGGACGCTTACCACGGTGTGGCCGATGACTGGGGTGAAGTCGTAACAAGGTAGCCGTAGGGGAACCTGCGGCTGGATCACCTCCTTAACGAAAGATTGACGATCGGTAAGAATCCACAACAAGTTGTTCTTCGAAGATGTATCTGAGGGTCTGTAGCTCAGTTGGTTAGAGCACACGCTTGATAAGCGTGGGGTCACAAGTTCAAGTCTTGTCAGACCCACCAAATCTGAAAGATATATCGTTCATTAAGTGATAAGCTGGGGACTTAGCTTAGTTGGTAGAGCGCCTGCTTTGCACGCAGGAGGTCAGGAGTTCGACTCTCCTAGTCTCCACCATGTACTTTACAGAGTACAAGCTAAGAAGATTATAGAGTTTAGTGAATACAGTCTAATTTGACTGGTTTATTAATCTCTGTGATTTATCACAGTTTACTGCAAGCTGACGAGGCTGTAGTTAATCATTAACAGATTAGAATTTGAGTCTGAAATAAATTGTTCAAACTCGATTAAATAGGAAGATAACAAGTAATTGTTAAATTAATATTTAATCTGAGAACTAGCAAAAACACTGAATCAAGCGTTTTGGTATATGAATTTAGATTGAAGCTGTATGGTGATTAAGTTCACAGACAACGAATAGTAGCAATTAAGTTTGCAACGCTAACACTGACTTGTATGTGTTAACGACTGTTTGGGGTTGTATAGTCAAGTAATTAAGTGCATGTGGTGGATGCCTTGGCAGTCAGAGGCGATGAAAGACGTAATAGCCTGCGATAAGCTCCGGGGAGGCGGCAAATATCCTTTGATCCGGAGATTTCTGAATGGGGGAACCCACCCGCTATAAGGCGGGTATCATAAGCTGAATACATAGGCTTATGAAGCGAACGAGGGGAAGTGAAACATCTCAGTACCCTTAGGAAAAGAAATCAATTGAGATTCCCTTAGTAGCGGCGAGCGAACGGGGAGCAGCCCATTAAGTTGTGTGTGTTCTAGTGGAACGCTCTGGGAAGTGCGAACGTAGAGGGTGATATTCCCGTACACGAAAGGGCACACACAATGATGACGAGTAGGGCGAGGCACGTGAAACCTTGTCTGAATATGGGGGGACCATCCTCCAAGGCTAAATACTCCTGACTGACCGATAGTGAACCAGTACCGTGAGGGAAAGGCGAAAAGAACCCCTGTGAGGGGAGTGAAATAGATCCTGAAACCGCATGCATACAAGCAGTGGGAGCCGACTTGTTCGGTGACTGCGTACCTTTTGTATAATGGGTCAGCGACTTATATTCAGTAGCGAGGTTAACCGTATAGGGGAGCCGTAGAGAAATCGAGTCTTAATAGGGCGTTTAGTTGCTGGGTATAGACCCGAAACCAGGCGATCTATCCATGAGCAGGTTGAAGGTTGGGTAACACTAACTGGAGGACCGAACCCACTGTCGTTGAAAAGCCAGGGGATGACTTGTGGATAGGGGTGAAAGGCTAATCAAGCCTGGTGATAGCTGGTTCTCCCCGAAAGCTATTTAGGTAGCGCCTCGGACGAATACCATTGGGGGTAGAGCACTGTTTCGGCTAGGGGGTCATCCCGACTTACCAAACCGATGCAAACTCCGAATACCAATGAGTACTATCCGGGAGACAGACTGCGGGTGCTAACGTCCGTAGTCAAGAGGAAAACAATCCAGACCGCCAGCTAAGGCCCCAAAATCATAGTTAAGTGGGAAACGATGTGGGAAGGCATAGACAGCTAGGAGGTTGGCTTAGAAGCAGCCACCCTTTAAAGAAAGCGTAATAGCTCACTAGTCGAGTCGGCCTGCGCGGAAGATGTAACGGGGCTAAAACTATGTGCCGAAGCTGCGGATTTGACAATAGTCAAGTGGTAGGGGAGCGTTCTGTAAGCCGATGAAGGTGTATTGAGAAGTATGCTGGAGGTATCAGAAGTGCGAATGCTGACGTGAGTAACGACAAAACGGGTGAAAAACCCGTTCGCTGAAAGACCAAGGGTTCCAGTCCAACGTTAATCGGGGCTGGGTGAGTCGACCCCTAAGGCGAGGCCGAGAGGCGTAGTCGATGGGAAATTGGTTAATATTCCAATACTTCTGTGTAATGCGATGAGAGGACGGAGAAGGTTAAGTCAGCCTGGCGTTGGTTGTCCAGGTGGAAGGTTGTAGGCATGTATCTTAGGCAAATCCGGGGTACTCTATGCTGAGAACTGATAGCAAGCTGTACTTGTACAGTGAAGTGGCTGATACCATGCTTCCAGGAAAAGTCTCTAAGCTTCAGTTACACAGGAATCGTACCCGAAACCGACACAGGTGGTCAGGTCGAGTAGACCAAAGCGCTTGAGAGAACTCTGCTGAAGGAACTAGGCAAAATGGTACCGTAACTTCGGGAGAAGGTACGCTGCTGACGGTGATGGGACTTGCTCCCTGAGCTATTGGCAGCCACAGAAACCAGGCCGCTGCAACTGTTTATTAAAAACATAGCACTCTGCAAACACGAAAGTGGACGTATAGGGTGTGATGCCTGCCCGGTGCTGGAAGGTTAATTGATGGGGTTAGCGTAAGCGAAGCTCTTGATCGAAGCCCCAGTAAACGGCGGCCGTAACTATAACGGTCCTAAGGTAGCGAAATTCCTTGTCGGGTAAGTTCCGACCTGCACGAATGGCATAATGATGGCGGCGCTGTCTCCAGCAGAGGCTCAGTGAAATCGAAATCGCTGTGAAGATGCAGTGTACCCGCGGCTAGACGGAAAGACCCCGTGAACCTTTACTGCAGCTTGACATTGAACTTTGACCTTACTTGTGTAGGATAGGTGGGAGGCTTTGAAGTTGGAACGCTAGTTCCAATGGAGCCGTCCTTGAAATACCACCCTGGTAATGTTGAGGTTCTAACTCTGCCCCGTAATCCGGGGCGAGGACCATGTCTGGTGGGTAGTTTGACTGGGGCGGTCTCCTCCTAAAGAGTAACGGAGGAGTACGAAGGTGCGCTCAGCGTGGTCGGAAATCACGCGTAGAGTATAAAGGCAAAAGCGCGCTTAACTGCGAGACCCACAAGTCGAGCAGGTACGAAAGTAGGTCTTAGTGATCCGGTGGTTCTGTATGGAAGGGCCATCGCTCAACGGATAAAAGGTACTCTGGGGATAACAGGCTGATACCGCCCAAGAGTTCATATCGACGGCGGTGTTTGGCACCTCGATGTCGGCTCATCTCATCCTGGGGCTGAAGCAGGTCCCAAGGGTATGGCTGTTCGCCATTTAAAGAGGTACGCGAGCTGGGTTTAGAACGTCGTGAGACAGTTCGGTCCCTATCTACCGTGGGCGCTGGAAATTTGAGAGGATCTGCTCCTAGTACGAGAGGACCAGAGTGGACGAACCTCTGGTGTACCGGTTGTGACGCCAGTCGCATCGCCGGGTAGCTATGTTCGGAAGGGATAACCGCTGAAAGCATCTAAGCGGGAAGCCTACCTCAAGATAAGATTTCCCTAGGAATTTATTCCTCTAAAGAGCCGTTCGAGACTAGGACGTTGATAGGTTGGGTGTGGAAGCACGGTGACGTGTGAAGCTGACCAATACTAATTGCTCGTGAGGCTTGACTATACAACACCCAAACAGTTGTTGTATTCAAGATAAATTCAATACATAACTTGATTTAGTGTGAAAACTAGTTAAAATGCTGAACACAAAGTTAGACTCAATATCTAATCCGTTAATAACTCATTTGGAAAAAGCCTTGGCATAGATAAGACCAAAGCAAGTATCCATAAACAGTTTGCTGGCGACAATAGCAAGAGTGAACCACCTGATCCCTTCCCGAACTCAGAAGTGAAACCTCTTAGCGCTGATGGTAGTGTGGCGTTTGCCATGTGAGAGTAAGTCATCGCCAGCTTTTAATTCTAAAACACCCCCTCCGCTAATGCTGAGGGGGTGTTTTTTATTGGGGCAGAATAAATAAATTGGCTTGTGTTAATATCCCTCTATATTTGTCTAGGGAGATGGAGTAGATATGAAAAAAGGCTTGTTGGTATTGGTTGTTAGCTTATTAGTTTCAAGTATGGCTTTTGCAATCAATGACTTGGATACAGGTCTAAAAGCTTATTATCAGAAGAATTATAAAGTTGCTTTTGACAGTTTTGAAAAATCAGCAAAGACGGGAAACGTTCAGGCAATACACTATTTAGCAAGTTTGTATTTTCAAGGCTTAGGTGTCCCCAAGAATGTAGAGAAGGCTTTTAACTTATTTAATCAATCTGCTCAAAAAGGTTATGCTCCCTCCTTAGCAAATCTTTCGATTATGTATTATGAAGGTATTGGAGTACAAAAAAATCCGGAAAAGGGTTTTGAATATACTGAAAAGGCTGCGAATGCAGGAGATTTGCAATCTCAATTTAATTTAGGTAATGCTTTTCGCAAAGGGAACTTTGTGAAACAAGATTATACTAAAGCTGCTTTTTGGTATGAAAAATCAGCAAAAGCTGGCTATTCTTTTTCTCAAAATGAGTATGGTTTATTATTTGCTCAAGGTTTAGGCGTTGAACAAGACTATTATAAAGCTTACGCATGGATCAGTGTTTCAGCTGAAACCGAAAATGATCAGGCAATTAAAAATTTGAAGAATTTTACTCAAATTTTTAATATTCAAGAAATGAAGAAGGCTAAGGAGCTAGCTGATCAGTATAAAACACTTTATCTTAAATAAAAAAATTAGGTATTTCTGATGAAACTCAACTCTTTTTCTCCACTGCCTGAAGATGATGAAGAACTGCATCTTCCTGAGCTAGTGTATTGGGCATCCCTTGGCGATGTGAAACAAGTCGAGCAATTATTGGTAGAGGGAATAGATCCAAACCAGACCGATGATGAAGGTTATAGCGCGCTTCAAGCTGCTGCCGAGAATGATCATTTAGCTGTGGTGAAGCTACTGGTGAGCAAAGGGGCTAATGTCGCTTATAAAGGTGAATACACCGCCTTACAGCTTGCTGAAATGGCAGAAAATACCGATGTGGTTGCGTATTTAAAAAGTCTTTGAGTCACGTATAAAAATGACAGATAAAAAAGAAGCCCCATCATCCTGACGGGGCTTCTTAGTATTCAGTTTCTTGTCGTTTATATTCCTTATGAACGACCGCTTCCTGCGTATCTTGTTATTTTCAATGAGACTTCCTGTCACTCTATGATTTGTATGATATGTGAAAACTTTAGAATGGGATATTCGCCAATCGCTGCGATTGTTGTAGGTTTTGGCTTACATCGATGCGGCAGAATAAAAAACGGAATCAGAAGCTTCCGTTTCTCATCTTATTACGATTTAGAAATGAACATCTAAACCGATATAAGGACCTTTAAAATTAAATTTAAGATCGTTTTTTTCGTAGTCATCTAATTTAATGTCTAAGATACGGTAGCCAGCTTTCAAGCCAACATCGACCAATAGATTATCAATAAAGTTGTATTGTAATTCGGTTTGTGCATCAGTAATTTTGGTATCATTGATGTTGCTATATAACAATTCAGCTTTAGCACTCAAGCCTGTAAATGGTAATTTTACCCCTGCTGATCCATAGATCACAGGAACAGTTTTATCGATGTCTGTTTTGCTTAAACCGAGTGTTTTAACATCACCATTTAAACTGGTTGCACCTAAACCAACATCTGCATTTACGATGGTATCCAAGATTTCATAATATAAAATGAAATCGGTATGGTCTATGTTCAAGTCATAAACTGGCCGACCTGCAACTTCATTTTCAGTTTGTGATTTTAAATTCACATAGCGAATTTTTGCATTTGGAATCAGTGGAATCGGGTGCTCAAATGCAAGCGAAACCTGTGCAGATCCCTTACGATCAAGGTCTTGATCTGGTGCAGATGTTTGTGCAGCTACATTGGCTTCACCGTTGTAATTCCAGTAGCTGAGATCGCCTTTTACACCAATCATATCTGCTTGTGCTAGACTACACAGACTTGTCCCTAAAGCTAAGATTGATATTTTTAATATTTTCATTTGATTGTCCTAATTCATATCAAAAACCGTAATGAATTGTTGTGAATTCATCAGTGATTGGGCGAATCATATAGTGATAATTGAAAATATACAGTAGTCTAATTTTAAATTTTGATAATGGGATGAAGAATAATGACCGATGCACAAAATGTTGTGGATTATCCTTTGTATGTTGCAGGAAAAGCAGTAACGACAGGTCAATGGTTAGAAGTTCATGATAAATATACTAATACGGTCTATGCTAGAGTTGCGTTAGCAGATGAAAAAGTGTTGGAAAAAGCAATTTCTGCATCAGTTAAAGCTGAGGTAGATATGGCGACTCTTAAGCCATTTGAAAAACAAAAAGTTCTATTACATTGCGTTAAACGTTTTAATGAATTACGTGAAGAATTGACAGAAATATTGATTGTTGAAGGGGGTAAGCCGCGAGGTGCTGCAAGTGCAGAAGTGGAACGTCTGATAAATACTTTCCAATTGGCTGCAGATGCGGTCACACAACTTGATGATGGTCGAATGTTGCCTTTGGCAGTAACGCCTGCGGCTGCTCGTTTTCGAGGTATGGTTAAGCATGTGCCAATTGGTGCAGTTTCGCTGATTAGCCCATTTAATTTCCCTTTAAATCTGGTGGCACACAAGATCGCACCTGCAATTGCAGCAGGTTGTCCATTTGTATTGAAGCCTGCGAGTTTGACACCGATCAGTGCATTAATGATTGCCAAAGTTTTGGCGGAAACTGATTTACCCAAAGGCTCATGGTCAGTGTTGCCTTGTGATCGCCAAGCAGCGGATATTTTGGTAACAGATGATCGATTTAAATTACTCAGCTTTACGGGGTCAGATCAGGTTGGTTGGGACATGAAAGCGCGTGCAGGGCGTAAGAAAGTTACTTTGGAACTGGGTGGGAACGCTGCGGTTCTGATCGATGCAGATACCGTGATTGATGAGGCGCTGATTGATCGTTTGATCAGTGCCGCTTATGCACATGCAGGGCAAGTCTGTATCAGTGTACAACGGATTTTAGTTCATGCTGATCTTTATGTGGAAGTGAAAAAGAAACTGATTGCTAAACTGAAAAAAATTAAAGTAGATGATCCAAAGCTCAATACCACATTAGTAGGTCCGATGATTAAGGAAGCTGAAGCTGTTCGCTTGAAAAAATGGGTTGATAAAGCCGAGAAAAAAGGGGCAAAGGTTCTGACGGGAGGACATTTACAAGGGGTATTATTTGAACCAACCTTACTGGAAAATGTTGATCCCAAGCTAGAAATTTATAAGGATGAAGCATTTGGCCCGATTGCTATTTTAGAAAAATTTAAAGAGTTTGAGCAGGGTATTAATACAATTAATCAAAGTCGTTTTGGTTTACAGGCAGGGGTATATACGCAAAATCTGAATAAAATACTGTATGCATGGGATCATTTGCATGTTGGTGGAGTCATCATTAATGATGTGCCTACATTCCGTGTCGATAACATGCCTTATGGTGGCGTGAAGGATTCTGGATTAGGTCGCGAAGGAATTCACTCAGCGATTCGTGATATGCAAGAAGAACGTTTGCTCGCAATTAAACAATAAAATAGAAGTTCAAGCGGAGTTCTGGCTTCGCTTGATTAGTTTATATACTTGATTTTATAAATTGACTGTAAGGTCAAAATTTCATTCAGTTAAAAAATAATCAGTTATTTAAAAAACATAATTTTTCAGACAGAAATTACAGTAAAAAGAAATAAAAACAGGTATTGTTCGGCTATTAAAAAGCAGAAAAACAAAATCCAATCTTTAAGGAAGATGGTTTGGTTTTTGCTTGTTTGTTCATGAAAGTGAGAGGCCCACAAGGTTGGAATTTCATGCAAGCAAAACAATATTTTTTATGGCACTTTTCATGTCTGTTGGATAATAAAACCTAACGCAGTATGAAAAATGCCAGCAGTAAATTTTTAGGTGTTATATGGCAGATTCTCGTGAAAACTGGACATCACGATCTGGTTTTATTATTGCAGCTGTTGGTTCGGCTGTAGGTTTAGGTAATATTTGGCGCTTTCCTTATGTTGCCTACGAAAATGGTGGTGGTGCGTTTCTTATTCCGTATTTACTCGCACTCATTACGGCTGGTTTACCTCTTTTATTTTTAGATTATGCGACAGGTCATCGTGCGCGTAATTCACCTCCAAAAGCTTATAGAGCGTTATTTAAAGGTGGTGAAACACTAGGTTGGTGGCAAGTCTGTGTCTGTATTATTATTGGTTTGTACTATGCCAGCGTACTGACGTGGGCGGGAAGTTATGTGTATTTCTCGATTGGTCAGGCGTGGGGCAGTGACCCAGAAAGTTTCTTCTTTAATACGTACTTACAGACCTCTAAAGCAACTGGCTTTGATTTGCAGTTTGTCAGTCATTTATTTTGGCCGATCGTTGGTATTTGGGCATTAACATTAATTATTCTTTATGGTGGCGTTAAAAAAGGCGTTGAATTATCAAATAAGATTTGCATGCCTTTATTATTCGTTCTGTTCACAGTTTTGGTGATTCAATCATTACGTTTACCTGGTGCAGCTGAAGGCTTAAATGCATTTTTCACTCCGAACTGGTCTGCAATGATGGATTATAAAGTGTGGTTAGCTGCTTATGGGCACACTTTCTTCTCATTATCTGTTGGCTTCGGGATCATGGTGACATACTCCTCTTACTTAAAGCCGAAAACCAATTTAACAGGCTCGGGTTTGATCGTTGGTTTTGCCAATGCTTCAACTGAGATCTTGGCAGGTATTGGTATTTTTGCAGCATTGGGTTTTATGGCTCATGCGGCGGGGAAAGAAGTACATGATGTTGTCAGTGGTGGTATTGGTCTAGCATTTATTGCCTTTCCAAAAATCATTTCAAGCTTGGGTGCAGGTGCAGATTTATTTGGTCTATTGTTCTTCTCTTCGCTTTTTGTCGCTGGTATTTCTTCCATGGTCAGTATCTTGGAAGTACCAATTGCAGCGATGCAAGATAAGTTAAAATGGAGTCGTAAGAAAGCAGTAACCATCATTGGTGGTGGTAGCGCATTCGTTTCAGTTATCTTATTCTCAAGCGTAAATGCGATTAAACTGGTGGATATTGTGGATCACTTTATCAATAACATCGGGATTATTGGTGGTGCATTATTATCCATCATCAGTGTGGCTTGGTTTAAGCGTTCAGCTTTAATAGAACTTCGTGATCATGTGAACCGTATTTCGACGATTCAATTGGGTAAAGGTTGGGATTTCACTTTAACTGTGATCACGTCTTTGATCTTATTAACCACATTGAGCATGACAGTGTTTAACTTGGTCAAAAATGGTTACGATACGTATAGCATGAGCTTGCAAGGTGTCTTTGGATGGGGCAGTGTGATTTTCTGTGCTGTCGTTGCAGTTATACTCAGCAAAATGAAAGATCGCTAGGAGCGCAGTTATGAATACTTCAGCAATCGTGATGATGATCATTTCAATGGTGTTTTTATGGGGCGGACTTGCTTTGTCTATCCTACACTTGATGAAACATCCAGAAGAGCTTGATGACGTTCTGGAAGAAGTCAAAGACCAACATACGCTGTAAATTAATTTAAAAAAAAGCAGGCTTTCAGCCTGCTTTTTTTATTACGCCACTTTTTTAATATAGCAATAATAGAAACCATCGCCAGAGTGCGCAGACGGTAATAATTGACGACCATAAGTCTGTTCAATACCCCAATCCGCATTGATTTTGATTTCTTCTGCATCCGCATGTTCTGCAAAGAATGCCGCCATTTGCTGCTCATTTTCAGCCTTTAGAAGCGAACAGGTGATATACAACAACGTCCCACCAACTTTGAGTTGTTGCCACATCTGCTGCAAAATTTGTTGCTGTAAGGCCACCGTTTGTGCGATATCGGTTGATTGTCTTAACAGACGAATATCGGGGTGGCGACGAATCACACCTGTTGCAGAACAAGGCGCATCCAGCACGATACAATCAACCAGTTCCTGTGCCTGCCACGTGGTGGCATCAGCGGTAATAATTTCAACATTGTCCTGATCTAGGGCAAGACGTTCTAAATTTTCAGAAACACGCAATAAACGTTTGGCATCATGATCCAGCGCAATCAGTTTTTGAGGGTTAAAGCGCTCAAGGATATGTGCGGCTTTACCCCCTGGTGCAGCACAGGCATCGACAACAACTTTATTATCTAAGTTCGGTAAAAGCGTCGCGCACAATTGTGCATGTTCATCTTGAACAGAAAAACCACCTTCTTCGAAACCGGGTAAATGGGTAATATTGCCCGTTTGCTCCAAAACAATACCAACATCTGAAAGCGTGCAAGGACGAGCATCAATCTGCTCTTCGTCCAAGATCTCTAAATATTCGTTGCGACTGACTTGGCGTTCATTGATGCGGAGAGTTAGTGGAGCGACTTGTTTTAAGGCTTGGCATAGAGTCTCTGCTTGCTCAGGCCAATCTTTTTTAAGTCGCTTGAATAACCAACTTGGTAAACCATGCGTATTATTCAACGCTGTTTCAAACTCAGCTGTTTCACGTGAAACACGACGCAGAATCGCATTGACCAAACCACTCATTGGTTCGAAACCGAGTTGCTTAGCCGCATTTACCGTTTCTGAAATCGCAGCATGTACAGGAATACGGGTACATAAAATTTGATATAGACCAAGATATAAACAACTTTCTAGTGCTTCATTGTCTAATGGTTTCGTAAGCAATGGTAGAGTAATTGCTTTTAAAGAAAACCATTGGCGTAAACACCCTAAAGTAAGCTCATGATATAAACCACGGTCACGTTCAGAAACAATATTGATATGTTGATTTAAAACAGAAGCCAAAGATTGCCCATTTTGAACAGCCAAAAGTGTTTTGATCACTTGCGCACGCAGGTTCAAATTTTTTGTAGATGATTGATTCGATTGGCTCATGGGAGAATTTGTCCAAGATGTAATTTCTGGGTTTGGCTAATTTGAACTGGATTGAGGGCTTTAGCACCTGGCCATTGCAAACTGGTTAAGCACACTGCGCTATTGTCGCCACAGGCAACATGTACGCCTTGTTTATCAATTCCTATGATTTCCCCCAATTGAGCATCCGTTTTACTGTGTTCAGAAAGGATCGAATTCCAAACCCTTAAAGCATTGTTTTCATTCAGTTGGATAAAAGCCACTGGCCAAGGATTAAAAGCACGAATATTACGATCTATTTGACTAGCATTCAGACGCCAATCAATCCGAGCTTCTGCTTTAACCAATTTATGTGCATAGACGGTGAGAGCTTCATCTTGTACTTCACGTCTTTCGATAAAATCTTGTAAGCTTTGTTCAGATTCGAGTACGGTACAAATCGCTTCTGCACCTTGAGCAGCCAATTTGTCATGCAAGCTAGCAGACGTATCTTCGGCGGTGATTGGACAGTAGGTTTTATACATCATATCGCCTGTATCTAAACCTGCCGCCATTTGCATGATGGTGATGCCCGTTTCAGTATCACCTGTGGCAATGGCACGTTGAATTGGTGCAGCACCACGCCAGCGGGGTAATAGTGAACCATGGATATTTAAACAGCCATATTTAGGGGTATCTAAAACCGCTTGCGGTAAGATTAAACCATAGGCTGCAACCACCATCACATCAGCACCTAGAGCAGCAAGTTCTTGTCGAGCTCCCAAGCCTTCTTCGGTAGACGCTTTAAAATTCAAAGGTTGGTAAACGGGTAAATCGTGTTCAAGTGCCAATTGTTTAACAGGCGATGGCGTTAATTTTTGACCACGTCCTGATTTACGGTCAGGCTGGGTATAAACAGCAATAATTTGGTGTGATGTTTTTAATAATGCCGCTAATGCAGTTGCTGCAAATTCAGGTGTACCAGCAAAAATGATTTTCACAAATGGAATCCAAATAAAACTTATCGCAAATTATAAGCGAAAAAGCGATAAGCCCCTAATTCAGGGCATGAATTGCTTTTGAGCAAAAAAAGATAGGCCTGTTGGTCATCTGTTAAACGATAACTTGTAGTATGATGCAAAGAGCTCAGTATCATTTCGCCAGAGAGAATGTCCTATTCTTCTCGAGCACAAACTTGTTGGGAATCAAAAATGCCTGATTATCGTTCGAAAACATCAACACATGGAAGAAATATGGCTGGCGCGCGCGGTTTATGGCGTGCGACAGGTATGAAAGATGAAGATTTTGGCAAACCAATTATTGCGGTGGTCAATTCATTTACCCAATTTGTTCCTGGACATGTGCATCTTAAAGATTTAGGGCAACTGGTTGCACGAGAAATTGAAGCTTCTGGTGGTGTCGCAAAAGAATTTAATACCATTGCCGTTGATGACGGGATTGCCATGGGCCATGACGGGATGCTGTATTCACTACCATCACGTGATTTAATTGCCGATTCTGTAGAATACATGGTCAATGCCCATTGTGCCGATGCAATGGTGTGTATCTCGAACTGTGACAAGATCACACCGGGAATGCTGATGGCAGCAATGCGCTTGAATATCCCAGTGGTGTTCGTGTCTGGCGGTCCTATGGAAGCGGGTAAAGTCAAATTCCGTGGTAATGAAAAAGCCATTGACCTTGTTGATGCCATGGTCGTTGCAGCAGATGAAAGCTATACCGATGAAGAAGTTGCAGCATTTGAGCGTTCGGCATGTCCAACTTGTGGTTCATGTTCGGGTATGTTTACTGCAAACTCAATGAACTGTTTAACTGAAGCTTTGGGTTTATCATTGCCGGGTAATGGTTCTATTGTTGCAACACATGCCAACCGTGAAAAATTGTTCTTAAAAGCGGGTCGTTTAGTAGTTGAACTGGCGAAACGTTATTATGAACAAAATGACGACAGCATTCTGCCACGTTCAATTGCAACCAAAGCAGCATTTGAAAATGCGATGACTTTGGATATTGCAATGGGTGGTTCTACCAATACCGTATTGCATTTGCTTGCTGCTGCACATGAAGCAGAAGTTGATTTCACTATGGATGATATCGACAATTTATCTCGTAAAGTACCTGTATTGTCTAAAGTTGCACCTGCAAAGTCAGATGTGCACATGGAAGATGTACACCGTGCTGGGGGTATCATGGCGATCTTGGGTGAACTCGATCGTGCTAACTTACTGAACACCTCTTGCCCAACGGTACATGAACCTACTCTGAAAGATGCCTTAGACAAGTGGGATATTATCCGTACTGAAGATGCTGATGTTTATGAGTTCTATCGCTCATCACCGGGTGGTGTTCCAACTCAAGTGGCATTCTCACAAAACCGTTATTATTCAACTTTGGATGGTGACCGTGAGAAAGGTGTGATTCGTAATGCTGAACATGCTTTCTCTAAAGACGGCGGCTTGGCAGTCCTTTACGGTAACATTGCTTTAGATGGCTGTATTGTGAAAACTGCGGGTGTGGATGAGTCGATTCTTAAATTCACCGGTACAGCGCGTGTTTTTGAAAGCCAAGATTCAGCGGTTGAAGCGATTTTAGATCATAAGATCGTGGCAGGTGACATCGTTGTCATTCGTTATGAAGGCCCACGTGGTGGTCCAGGCATGCAGGAAATGTTGTACCCAACCAGTTACTTGAAGTCGAAAGGTTTGGGTAAGGACTGTGCATTGATTACTGATGGTCGCTTCTCTGGTGGTTCTTCAGGTTTATCAATTGGTCACGTGTCTCCAGAAGCAGCGGAAGGTGGTGCAATTGGTCTGGTTGAAGATGGTGATACCATCCAAATCGATATTCCGAATCGTACCATTCACCTTGATGTAGATGATGCAACGATGGCACATCGCCGTACAGCTCAAGAAGCCAAAGGTTGGCATCCAGCGGAAGAGCGTAAGCGTAAAGTTTCAAAATCTTTGAAAATTTATGCTTTGCATTCAACCAGTGCTGCGAAAGGTGCTGTACGCGTTCTGTAAACTATTGCTAAGCGACAATGTTTATCATCCCTCTTTATTACGATAAAGAGGGACTTTTTTCTGATTTTATAAGATACTCATTATACTTATTTGCTCACTTGTTTGAATTCAAGTTAGAGAAAGCTTATCCATTCATCACTTTATAATCATTAGAGGCGATCGACATGTCTTTGTTACGTCGTTGGTTTGATCCCATCCGATCGAGTTGGTTCTATCAAAAACCTTCTCGTCAGGCGGTGTTGCCCACGGAACAGGGTTTAAGTATTTACCTGCGTTTAGACGATGTTTATAGTTATCTTGCAGTACAACAGCTTGATCAGCTCAATGAAATTTTGAGTGATGAACTAAAACCTTTAAAAGTGATTATTTCAAGACAGGGTGCTGAGCCTCCTAATGGTATGTCAGAACAAGATTGGCAGAGTTATTGTTTAAATGATGCTAAAACTCTCGCCAAACAACATCGGTTTGGTTTCGATGAAACCCCTGAAATACCTAGTCCAGAAGCATTACAACAAGCAGAAATAATTCTAAAAAATACTCCTCTTAGAGAACAAAGTTTTTTACATTTACTCGAAGATGTATTCCACATGTTATGGCAACAACAATATGGGAAATTACGTACTCTTTATGCGATGGCAAGTCAGCATCAAACACCTCAAGATTATCCTGAACGTATTTTTAAAGATGTGCCTGTTGCAGCCAGTTACTTCGAATTTGGTGAGCGTAAATATCAGGCCGTTGATGATCTATTACGCCTTACACGCCGTTTGAAACAACAAAAATTACTCACCGGAAATCCAATTTTTCTGATAAATCATATCGAATGGCGTGAGCATCTCATTAATGACGGTGAGTCACTGACAGAAGTCCAAAGCTTACATCCAGAATTAGATCTGTATATTGCGCTTGAAGACCCTATGAGTTGGCTATTATTGGCTTATATCAAAGAAGAATTGGCCAATTATTATAATATTCAATTGAGCGTTTATCCGCTGAGCTATCATGGGCGAGATTGGTTTGACTGGAGTTTGGCGACCCGTGTTTCCAAACGTACACAGGTCGCATTCACCCCATTCTGTCGGCCTACCAAAGAAGCGACTTATGAAATGGCAAAACTATTTTATAGCGTGCCTGAAGAAGAACAGATCGATTGTATTCATGAGATATTGCAAGGTGTTTGGACGCGTGGCAAAGATCTTTCTTTCAAAACCCACTTTCAACGTATGCAGAAGCGTTTAGAGATTGACAACATTACCGAACAAGATGTTGAAGCTTTATTGAAACAGAATGATGAACTCTGTCAGCAAAAGCATCAGCCAGATTTTCCTGTATTGGAATTACGTATAGATGGGCAAAGTTATGTGTTTAATAGCTTGTATCGGGTTTGGATGATTGAAAGTATCATTAGTAATGTACTTGAAGAAAAATATAAGCAAGAGAGTGAAGAATAGTTGATTTTCCTCAATAAAAAGCTTGAATAGGAATTGCCTGAAAAAACTAATAAATAGGAAATAAAGATGGGAACTTGGTCACATGAACCATTTGGGAATGACATGGCAAATGATTGGGCTGACGAATTAGAAGATGCGACTGATTTTTCAGTCATTGAAGCTACTTTACAGACGGCATTGGATGAAGGACAAGAATATCTTGATGCAGATGTTGCGATGGAAGCTCTAGCTGCGATAGAAGTGCTTGCCAAGAGTCTGGGTCATGGTACTCAAACAGATGTTTATACTGAGAAAGTAGATGAGTGGCTTGAGTCAGTTTCACTGAAACCAAGCGCAGATTTATTACTACAAGCTCAGCAAGTACTTGTTTTGGTTTTGTCAGATCAGTCTGAATTAAAAGATTTATGGCAGGAAGCGGATGATTATGAGATTTGGTTAGCCAGTATCCAACAGCTCAAAGATGCGCTTCATTAAGTACATCGAAGAATAAAAAAGGCAGCCTTAGCTGCCTTCCATTTTTTAGTTTTTGTCTTTTAAACTGAATAACAAGTTTAAGAAAATTGCCGCAAAAGTTGCGGTTCCAATTCCCCCTAAATTAAAGCTACCAAACAGTAATTCAAAGTTACCTGCACCTAAAATAATGGTGACAGATGCAACAATAAGGTTTTTATTATTAGAAAAATCGACTTTATTTTCGATCCAAATTTTAGCACCTGCAATAGTGATTAAACCAAATACTACGATCGAAGCACCCGTGAGGACTGCTGTCGGGATAGTACTAATCACTGCGCCAAATTTAGGAGACAGCCCCAAGAAAATTGCAAATACGCCAGCGATTACAAACACAATCGTAGAATAAACACGGGTCACTGCCATCACACCAATATTTTCACCATAGGTGGTCATCCCTGGTGCGCCAACACTACCCGATAACGTTGTGGCCAAACCATCCGCAACAAAAGCTTTACCCAGTTGAGGTGTAAGATCTTCGCCTGTCATTGAACCGACTGCTTTGATGTGACCTAGATTTTCAGCGACTAAAATCAATGCAACGGGAGCAATAATTAAAATTGCATTTAAATCAAAAGTTGGGTGTGAAAAAGTTGGGATACCAAACCATGGTGCTGCTGCGATTTGGGAGAAATCAATTGGTTTACCAAAACCTAAAAGATTGGTGGTGATCGCATAAATTGCATATGCCATCAATAGACCGACCAACAATAACAAGCGCTGTAATAGACCTTTGGTAAATACGGCGATGATGCCCATACTTAAAACAGTGATGAGTGCCATCCACATTTCAAAAGGCTGTCCAGCAACGCCTTTAATAGTAACGGGTGCAAGGTTGAGACCAATAATCATCACCACAGCACCTGTGACGACAGGTGGCATGAGTTTCTCAATCCAGCGTGTTCCTGTCAGCATCACAGCAAAGCCGATCAAGGCATAAAAAATACCACAGGCAACAATGCCCCCAAGCGCAACGGCTAGGTTTGGGTTAGCACCTGATCCTGTAACGTGACCTGTCGCTGCTGCAACAACACCGATAAAGGCAAAGCTTGAGCCTAAATAACTTGGAACACGTCCACCCGTGATCAAGAAGAAAATAATGGTACAAATCCCTGACATTAAAATGGCAAGGTTCGGGCTAAAACCCATGAGGAGGGGTGCAAGTACAGTGGCACCAAACATTGCAAATGCGTGTTGTACCCCTAATACCGCACTTTGTAAGGGCGGTAAATATTCGTTTGTCGCAACAGGGCGATGATCAATCTTTCCCTGATACGGCTGCCATTTTGGAAACCAATTTGACATAGATGAGACTCATTATGTGATATCAGCGGGTATGATACCCTGTCTTAAAACGAGCTTTCATCTACTGATCTTTGAGAATGTCGTTAGATAATCCGTTGAAGTTTAATATTTTTACCTTTTGGTAAAATTAGTTTTAAAATAAACTATCGTATTTATTATTTATTTTTTTCTAAATTATTTGAAAAGTTAACTATCTTATTTAAAAAATATTTTCTAATTTTTTTCTAAAAATGGAATGTTTTGCCAATCTTGCCATCAACACGTGTGATTTATGTTGATGGCAAGGCTCTTATTTAGCCGGTATTGCGCAAACCTGCGGCAATCCCTGCAATACTTACCATTAAGGCATGATCGACAGGGCTATGCTCGGTTTGATGCTCGGCTAAATACAGACGACGGCGTTTCATCAGCTCTGCTTGTAATAAATGCAGAGGCAATAAATATGGTTTACGCACCTGCATGGATTGATCCAATACTTCATTATTACTCAGAAGTTTGGATTCACCTTTGAGACGTAACAGCGTATCGACGGCATTTTGCAAGCGTTGGCGTAGCTCAATCCCTAGAACTTTTAAGTCCTGATCTTGGGTGAGATGAGATTCATAGTACAACGCAATATCTGCATCAGATTTGGATAAAACCATTTCCAGCATATCAATTAAAGTTTGGAAATACGGCCACTGTTCAAGCATTTCATTTAAGGTGTTTTGGTGTTGTCCATGTACCTGATTGATCGCCGTGCCTGTACCCAACCAAGCGGGCAGCATTAAGCGGATTTGTGTCCATGCAAATACCCAAGGAATCGCTCGAAGAGATTCTATGCCACCACTGACTTTTCGTTTGGCTGGGCGTGAACCAAGCGGTAGCATTTGTAATTCTAACTCAGGCGTGACTGTGCGTAGATAACTGACAAAATTCGGATTTTCACGCACAGTTTGGCGATAGACCTGTACTGATAAATCAGTCATTTGATTCATCAAATCACGCCATTGTTTCTTTGGCTCTGGCGGTGGCAATAACGTTGCTTCTAAAGTCGCTGCTGTATAGATTTCCAAATTTTGTAATGCGATGCCTTCTAAGCCAAATTTAAAGCGAATCATTTCACCCTGTTCAGTGACACGGATTGCACCTGAAATCGAACCTGGTGGTTGAGAGAATAGTGCTTGTTGGGTTGGCGCACCGCCGCGACTGATTGAACCGCCACGACCATGAAACAGAGTCAATTGCACCCCATTTTGTCGAGCGACAGCGGTGAGTTCTTCTTGCGCACGATATTGTGCCCAGTTCGCCGACATAAAGCCTGCATCTTTCGCAGAGTCCGAATAGCCAATCATCACCTCATGTTTGCCTTGAATATGCTGTTTGTACCAATGCATATTGAATAAGGTATTCATGGTTTTGGCTGCACCATCAAGATCTTTTAAAGTTTCAAATAAGGGTACCACTCGAAGAGGATGTTGGATACCAGCTTCTTTTTGTAAGAGTAAGACAGCTAAGACGTCACTTGGATATTCTGCCATCGAAATAATATAAGCACCCAAGCTCTCGGTAGGTTGTTCAGCCAAAGTGCGCATGGTCGCAAAGACTTCGAGTACATCAGGATGTTGAATCAAACTGCCTTCAGGTTCATTGAAATATTTAGGGAGTAAAGGACGTTTGCTTTGTAGTTCCTGAATGAGGAAGTTCTGACGGGCTTGCTCCGTCCACGATTCAAAGTTACCCAAACCTAAATATTCGGTAATCGCTGAAATGGCTTGACGATGCCGCCCTGATTCTTGGCGAATGTCGAGTTTGAGTAATTCAATCCCGAAACAATTCACACGATAAATGAAATCGAGTAATTGCCCATTGGCGATTTCAGCTAAGTTACTGTCGATCAGTGAGCGATAGCAGAGTAATAAGGGCTGTAATAATTCATCTTTATTTCGAATGATCTGGCTATCATCGGCTTCTAAGCCTTGTAAGCGTTGACCCAAGCAATAACGTGTTGCTTTCAAGCGTTCACGGGTTTCGCGTAAATATTCACGATAGGGTTCAGGATGTTCATAACCGAGTGCTTGAGTGAGTTCATCTGAACAGCTTTGAATTGATAATTCCCAGCGTAGATTTTCAATATCACGTAGATATAAATCAGCAGCTTGCCAACGTGATAACCATAATACTTCTTGCGTCACTTGATGAGTCACATTGGGATTACCATCACGATCACCGCCCATCCATGAGGCAAAGCGAATGGGTGCAATATTGAGTGGCAAATACTGTTCACAATGCTGCTGGGTGAGTTCATTCAGCTCACGAATAAACTTGGGTACAGCATTCCACAAAGTTTGTTCAATTGTTGCAAAGCCCCACTTTGCTTCATCGACAGGGGTCGGGCGATGTTGGCGAATTTCGTCTGTCTGCCAAGCTGAACTGACCAATTGTTTCAGGGTGGCGATGGTTTGTTGGCGTTCACGAGGCGTTAGTTTTTGCTGATCCAGTTGAGATAGGCAATCGGTAATATCATCATATTTTTGAATCAAGGTACGACGGCTGACTTCGGTTGGATGCGCTGTGAGGACCAATTCAATTTTTAAATCGCAGATTTGTTCGAATAATTGTTTTGAGTTGATCTGTTCAGTTTTGAATTTTTCAAATAAATGTGACAAAGGATTTGGATTAGGGGCTTGTTCGTCAAACTCAGCCTGACGACGATTACGCACTACATGATATTGTTCCGCAATGTTGGCGAAATTGAGAAAATGTGAGAATGCGCGAGTCAGTGGCAAAATCTCTTCATCTTTTAAACCGAGAAACAATTGTTCGAGCTGTTTTTCTGCCTCGATCTGGCCGTCACGTGCACCTTTGGCTAATGTGCGAATTTGTTCAATCTGATTAAACAAATCTTGCCCAGCATGTTGCTTTAAGGTCTCTCCAAGTAAATTGCCGAGTAAGCGGACATCTTCACGTAATGGAGCAGTGATTTGCTGAATCATTCTAATTCTCCTGTTGTTCTCACTCGACTATAGCGCGATTGGGAGACATTCCAAGAGCAGAACGTAAAAAAATGTGAATTTTCTCTAAATTGTCGGTTGATATTTAAGCAAAAAAATCTCGATGGCATGTTGAATGATCTGATCGATTTCATCCGCCGTGGGCACTGGGGCTAGACCCAGTAACACTTGTTGATGACGGATACCTAACATCAGCGAGATGATCAGCTCTGTTTGCTTGAGTGGCGCGTCTGCCCGAATGAATTTAAACGCAATCGCCTGCTCAAAAAAATCACACCAAACATTACACATTCGCGTATGTGACGCATCAAAAAATTGTTGTGTAAGTGGACTTTGTTCAGCGGCAAGTTCAAACAAGAGACAATCTAATTTAAGCGCCTCAGGCAAATAAATAATGTTTAAGGCTCGATGACACATTAAATACAATGCTTGCCTAAAATCGGACTCAGCTGTCAGTTCAAATTGTTTCGCTCGAATCGATTCTTCACAGCTTTCTTCAATCGCGCAGATAAATAAATTGGCTTTGTCTTGAAAGTGGTTATACACCGTGAGTTTGGTGACACCTGCTTCTTTTGCAATCTGATTCATATTGGTCGCGTGGTAGCCCATTTTTAAAAAAATAGATTTCGCAGCCTGTAAAATTTTGGCTCTCTTTTCTAAATCTTTAGGACGACCACTGTGAATTTGCACGTTACCTTTCTCTTTAATTCAATTAAAAATCAGAATGCTAGATTTATTTTTTAATTAGTGTACTCATGAGTATATTAATTAAAAAATAAACAATCTATCATAATGTGCATATTGTGCCTTAAAAAATCAATTTGAATAAGAGCGAAACAGAGATGAATCTGCTAAATCATGTAATTGTGGGGTTGCTCGTACTCAGCAGTGTCACTTTAACGGCATGTCAAAAAGAGGTTCCCAAGACAGAGGAAATTCCTTATGTCATGGTGACGCAGCCGAATACGAATCATATCGATCAAAAAAGTTATGCAGGCGATGTTCAAGCCAAGCAACAAACGGCATTGGCATTTCGTGTCGGGGGACAAATTACCGAACGTTATGTTGATGTGGGTGATCGGGTCAAAGTCGGACAGGTTTTGGCTAAATTAGATGTGAAAGACGCACAATTGCAAATGAACGCTGCCAAAGCACAATTGCAAAGTGCTGAAGCCGCAGCAAAAATTGCTGCTGAAGAATATCAGCGTTATCAACAGTTATTACCTGTCAATGCAGTGAGTCGCTCACAATTTGATGCGGTGAAAAATCAGTATGAATCTGCTCAAGCAGGGTTACAGCAAGCGCGTTCTAATTATGAAGTGTCTTCAAATCAAACGGGCTATAACCAGCTTATTTCGAATAAGAATGGAGTGATTACACAACGTCAAATAGAGGTTGGACAGGTCATCGCAGCAGCACAACCTGCCTATCAACTCGCCATTGAAGGCGAGCGAGAAGTCGTGTTTGGCGTACCTGAGCAAGCCGTTAGCAGCATTAAAGTGGGTCAACCTGCTTGGGTTACGTTGTGGTCTCAGCCTGATGCTCGTTTTGCAGCGAAAGTTCGTGAAGTGTCACCTGCCGCAGATCAATCGCGAACCTTCACAGTTAAAGTTTCATTATTGGAAGGGCAATCGAGCATCCAGTTGGGGCAAAGTGCGCGAGTAATTTTTGTCGAAAATGAAAATAATGTGTTGAGTGTGCCTTTATCCAGTGTCACTGCCAATAATCAACAAGCGTATGTTTGGGTGGTCAATGCCAATCAAACCTTACGTAAAGTCCCTGTGACGTTGGGCACTTATGGGCGTGATAGCGTACCGATCGTTTCAGGTTTGAAAGCTTCAGATTGGGTCGTGGTGGGTGGTGTGCATCTATTACGTGACCAGCAAAAAATCCATCCTGTAGATCGTGATAATCGCGAAGTCACCGTTAAAACGGGAGGTTAAGCATGAAATTTAACCTTTCAGAATGGGCGCTGAAGAATAAGGGTATTGTTCTGTATTTTATGCTGTTACTCGGCATTGTCGGAATTATGTCTTATTCCAAGCTCTCTCAGAGTGAAGATCCTCCCTTTACGTTCAAAGTGATGGTGGTACAGACCTATTGGCCAGGTGCGACAGCCAAAGAGGTGTCGACACTTGTTACCGATCGTATTGAAAAAGAATTGATGACCACGGGGCAGTATGATCGCATCATGGCGTATTCACGCCCTGGTGAATCGTTGGTGACCTTTGTTGCGAAAGACAGTTTGCCATCGAGCCAGATTCCTGATATTTGGTATAACGTCCGTAAAAAGGTCAATGATGTACGTTCACAGCTACCGAGTGGCGTGCAAGGGCCATTTTTTAATGATGAATTTGGCGATACCTTCGGGAATATTTATGTCCTGACGGGTAAAGATTTTGACTATGCGGTAATGAAAGAATATGCCGATCGTTTGCAACTACAACTGCAACGGGTCAAAGATGTCAGCAAAGTCAATCTCGTTGGTCTGCAAGATCAGAAAATCTGGATTGAATTATCCAATACCAAAGCTGTTCAGCTCGGTGTACCCGTTACTGCAATTCAGGAAGCGATACAAAAGCAAAATGATATGGCAGGTGCAGGTTTCTTTGAAACAGGTACCGACCGTATTCAAATTCGTGTCAGTGGGCATTTACATAGTGTCGATGACCTGAAAAAAATGCCGTTGTTGGTCGGGAATAAAACCATTCAATTGGGTGATGTTGCTGAAGTCTATCGTGGTTTCAGTGAACCTGCTCAGCCACGTATGCGTTTCATGGGCGAGAACGGTATTGGGATTGCGGTGTCGATGCGCAAAGGTGGAGACATCATTGCACTGGGCAAAAACCTAGAAACCGAATTTAACAGTCTACAAAAAAGCTTACCTTTGGGCATGAAACTGCAAAAAGTTTCAGATCAGCCTGTAGCAGTACAACGCAGTATTCAAGAATTTTTAAAAGTACTGGCTGAAGCGGTGATTATCGTTTTATTGGTGAGTTTCTTCTCGCTCGGTTTCCGTACAGGGTTGGTCGTTGCATTGTCGATACCGTTGGTACTGGCGATGACGTTTGCAGGGATGAGCTTATTTGATGTAGGGCTACACAAGATTTCTTTGGGTGCATTAATTCTTGCACTGGGTTTGTTGGTCGATGATGCCATTATCGCCGTGGAAATGATGGCGATTAAAATGGAACAGGGTTACAGCCGACTGAAAGCCGCAGGCTTTGCATGGCAAACCACCGCGTTTCCAATGTTGACAGGAACATTGATTACCGCAGCAGGTTTCCTTCCAATTGCCACGGCACAATCTGGAACAGGTGAATATACTCGTTCTATTTTCCAAGTCGTGACGATTGCATTGATTGTGTCGTGGATTGCTGCGGTTTTATTCGTACCTTATTTGGGCGAAAAATTACTGCCTGATTTCACCAAGCAAAATCAACAAGCGGCGTGGTATTTACGCCTATGGGCAAGGTTACGTAAGCAACCAGCACCTGTCGTTGAGGCACATGCTGGGCATCATGATCCATATCAGTCAAAATTTTATCAATCTTTCCGTGGTGTCGTTGAAATCTGTATTACCTATCGTAAGACAGTGATTGCAGTGACCGTTGGCATATTTGTGTTGTCAGTGGCGATGTTTAAATTCGTTCCACAGCAGTTCTTCCCAGCATCAAACCGTGCGGAAATTTTGGTTGATTTAAAATTAGAAGAAGGCGCATCACTGGTTGCGACTGAACAGGCGGTGCATAAGGTTGAGCAATTCCTTGCGAAACAAAAAGGGATTGATAACTATGTAGCCTATGTCGGTACAGGGTCACCACGTTTCTATTTACCTTTGGATCAACAGCTTCCACAAGCCAGTTTTGCTCAATTTGTGGTATTGGCATCGTCTTTAGATGATCGTAATGAAATTCGCCGCTCTTTAGAGAAACAAATCAAGCAACTCTTGCCACAAGTACGTACCCGTGTGTCTTTACTTGAAAATGGCCCACCTGTGGGTTATCCATTGCAGTATCGTGTCTCAGGTGAAGATTTGGCAACGGTTCGGGCAGAGGCACAAAAAGTTGCTAAAGTTGTAGGTGAAGACCTGAATACCACCAATGTCCATTTGGATTGGGGTGAGCCAAGTAAAATTATTGCGATTGAAATTGACCAAGACCGTGCCCGTCAAATGGGTGTTTCTAGTGTTGATTTAGCCAATTTCTTGAATGCTTCGGTGACAGGCTCAGTGATGAATCAATATCGTGAAAAACGTGAGTTGATTGAGATTCGTCTACGTGGTGATAAAACTGAACGTGCAGAAGTAGCTTCTTTGGCAAGCTTAGCTGTGCCAACCACCAAAGGAACAACCGTACCTTTGGCACAGATTGCAAAAATTGAATCGCGCTTCGAAGAAGGCTTGATTTGGCATCGTAACCGCCTACCAACGATTACAGTTCGTGCCGATATTCGAACCAATTTACAGCCTGCAACCGTGGTTCAGCAGTTAGCAGATAAAATGCAAACTTTACGTGCGGATTTACCAAATGGCTATTTGCTTGAGGTGGGGGGGACGGTTGAAGAATCTGCGAAAGGTCAAAATTCAGTCAATGCAGGTATGCCATTGTTCTTGGCTGTGGTAATGACCTTGTTGATGATTCAATTGCGGAGTATGTCACGTGCAACGATTGTTCTGCTGACAGCACCACTTGGCTTAATCGGAGTGGTTGCATTCTTACTCTTGTTTAATAAACCGTTTGGTTTCGTGGCGATGCTTGGGACGATTGCATTGTCAGGGATGATTATGCGGAACTCGCTGATTTTGATTGATCAAATTGAACAAGATATTCAGGCAGGGTATGCGCCGTGGGATGCGGTGATTGGTGCAACCATGCGCCGTTTCCGCCCAATTGTATTGACGGCATTGGCTGCGGTACTGGCGATGATCCCGTTATCACGCAGTCTTTTCTTTGGTCCAATGGCAGTTGCGATTATGGGAGGCTTAATTGTTGCGACCTTATTGACCTTATTTTTCTTACCTGCATTGTATGCAGCATGGTTCAAAGTGAAGAAAGCAACACCGCTATCGTAATTATTTTGTGAATAAAGGTGCGAAATATTGAAAATTTCAATATAGTAGCACCTATATTTGAAGACCAAAAAATAATTGAATTTCATTGCATGATTGGTTTGGCAAAATGCGATGAATGAGGTGATCTAGAGCATGGGGCAAGACAATGTTGAGCAGCATCGCCGTTACGTGGCGATTTCTTATGTGTTCATGTTTCTTGCATTATTTACAATCGTGTTTGCAGTATTTGCATACCTATTAGCGCGAAAAGTTGCGATTGTGGATAATGCTGAAGTATGGATTCATGCACATGCCCTTTGGATCATGCGTAACGTGCTGTTATTTACCATGATCATTTGCTTTGCTGCGTTATGGTTTATTCCATTATTCTTTTTTGCATGGGATAGTGCATTGTGGGTAACAGGCATGACGGTCGCAGGTGTGATTTTCAGTGCAATCGCATGGTTGTTTTTGTTAAATGCATGGATCAAAGGTGTTGCTAAGTATTTTAAAAATAAAGCGGTATTCTAATTTTATCGCTTTTTTATTGTGCTAGGCCTTGTAAATTTAGAGTAGTGCCCTTATTAAGGCTCTGTTGACTTTGTTAATAAAATGTCAACAGAGCCTATTTATTTGTAGAGATTGAACCAATTCCGTGAGGAGCATCGCCAACCATGGCTAAACGTGATTATTATGAGGTTTTAGGCGTTTCGAAAACCGCAAGTGATGATGAGATTAAAAAAGCCTATCGTAAGTTGGCGATGAAGTATCATCCAGATCGTAACCCAGACAATACTGAAGCAGAAGATAAGTTCAAAGAAGCTGCAGAAGCCTATGAAATCCTGTCTGATGGCGAAAAGCGCAGCATGTATGATCGTGCTGGTCATAGTGCTTTTGAAGGCGGTTTTGGTGGCGGCGGTGGCTTCGGTGGTGGTTTTAGCGCAGAAGACATTTTTAGTCAGTTTGGCGATATTTTTGGTGGTGCTTTCGGTGGTGGCGGTGGTCGCCAACAGCAACGCCAACGCCGTGGTTCAGATCTTCGTTATGTGATGGAATTGACGCTTGAAGAAGCAGTCAAAGGCGTGAAAAAGACCATTACGTTTACTGCACCTGCACCTTGTGATAGCTGTGATGGTAAAGGTTCTAAGAATCCAAATGATGTTGAGACGTGTCGTACCTGTCATGGTGCGGGTCAAGTGCGTATGCAGCAAGGTTTCTTCTCGGTTCAGCAAACCTGTAGTACCTGCCGTGGTCAAGGCAAAATGATTAAGAATCCATGTAACACTTGTCATGGTTCAGGTGTTGCAGACCGTCAACAAACGCTTGAAGTCACTATTCCTGCGGGTGTGGACAACGGCGATCGTGTTCGCTTAACAGGTAAAGGTGAAGCGATTCGTGATGGTCAAGCGGGTGATTTATACGTTGAAGTCGTAGTTCGTGAACATGAAGTCTTCCAACGTGACGGTGCAGATCTATATATGGATGTGCCAGTCAGTATTGCTGATGCTGCATTAGGCAAAGAAATTGAAATCCCGACGCTTGATGGTCGTGTCAGCTTAAAAATCCCAGAAGGTACTCAAACAGGTAAGTTATTCCGCTTACGGGGTAAAGGTGTTCGTCCTGTACGTAGCAGCATGGTCGGTGACTTATTGTGCCGTATCGTGGTAGAAACACCTGT
Source organism: Acinetobacter sp. TR3 (assembly GCF_027105055.1). Lineage (NCBI taxonomy): Bacteria > Pseudomonadati > Pseudomonadota > Gammaproteobacteria > Moraxellales > Moraxellaceae > Acinetobacter > Acinetobacter sp. TR3. The sequence goes on along the minus strand of NZ_CP114264.1, from coordinate 3,197,190 downwards.
GAATTTAAACAGTCGCCAACGTGAATTGTTGAAAGAATTACAAGCGTCATTTGATGGTGATGGTCATGCTGCATCACCAAAGAAAAAATCATTCTTTGATCGCTTGTTTGATTAATTAGCATCAATAAAAAACCTGCTGCGGCAGGTTTTTTTATGGGAATTTTTTAGCGTAGGCATAGAGTTTTGCTATAGTAGCCCAATTGTTTAAATAAAAGACTAGGAAAAATTATGTCGACTTCTCCACGCATTGGAATCTTGGGTGCAGGCGGACGCATGGGGCGTATTCTGATTCAAGCAGTACAACAAGCAGGCTACCAACTCGCAGCAGCTGTTGAACGTCCAGAAAGCAGTTTGGTGGGTGCAGATGCAGGGGAACTTGCAGGGATTGGCAACATCGGCGTCAAGATTGTGGGAAGTTTAAGTGAAGTTTTAAAAGACTGTGATGTCGTGATTGATTTCACTGCGCCTGTTGCCACTGAACAACACTTAAAGTTATGCCGTGAGGCAGGTGTTGCAATGGTGATCGGCACTACAGGCATGTCGGATGAACAAAAGGCTTTCTTAGATGAAACTGCAACACAGACTCCAGTCGTTTATGCTGCTAACTATTCAGTTGGTGTGAATGTTTCAATCAAATTATTAGAGCTCGCAGCGAAAGTGTTTGGTGATACCGTTGACATCGAAATCATCGAATCACATCACCGTCATAAAGTGGATGCACCATCAGGTACCGCATTTATGATGGGTGAGGCGATTGCAGATACCTTAGGCCGTGACTTGAAAACGGATGCAGTGTATTGCCGTGAAGGTCATACAGGCGCTCGTGAACGTCAAAGTATTGGTTTTCAAACTATTCGTGGTGGCGACATCGTCGGTGAACATACCGTGATGTTTATTGGTGAAGGTGAGCGTGTTGAAATCACACACAAAGCGACCAATCGAATGAATTTTGCTTCTGGTGCTGTGCGCGCGGCTGCATGGGTTGTTGGTCGTGAAGCACGTAAATATGATATGAAAGATGTTCTTGGCTTTAATGATATTGAAGTTTAATCTTTCTTTTTTCGCCTAAAGAGCTTGTTGAGCATCTAAAAAATGTGCTGTTCAAACAAGCTCTCACAATGACTAAAACAATTGAGCATGACATGAATAAAAAGCATATTATTCTTGCTACACTGCTAAGTGCGACGAGTTTAGTCGTCAGTGCCGCAGAAGCACCTAAACTGAGTTTACATCGCAATAATATTAAAGTTTGGACTTACCAAACAGAAAATAATCCTGTTTTCCAATATAAAGCAGAAACCACTTTTGATGTGCCATTAGAACGGGCTGTTGCTGTGGTACTGGATGTTGAACGTACGCCACAATGGGTACCTTATGTTGCGAAAGCACAACTGTTGTCTCGTGATGAAAAGAAAGGTGAATTTACCCTATATATGTTGTTAGATTTTCCGTTTCCTTTGAAAGACCGAGATGTGGTGATTAAAGGTAAAATGATTAAAAATGCAGATGGTAGTATTACGATCAAGAATAGTACAGTGAAGAATACTTATCCTGAGCAGCCTGATGTGATTCGTCTAACTCAGTATACAGGAGATTGGACGTTCCAAAGACTTGCCAATAATAAAGTCAAAGTCATGACCAGTGGTTATGCCGATCCAGCAGGTTCGATCCCTCTCAGTTTTGTAAATATGTTTGTGCAGCAGCAACCGTATCAAATGCTAATGAAGATGAAGAAAGAAATTTATAACCCATTATATGCGCAGCCACATTTACCTGATTTACTTAAATAATGAACTAATTTGTGGAATCCTATTCGACATAAAAAGCCTGATTTAAATCAGGCTTTTTTTTGCAGATTAAACTTGGAGGTATTGTTGTAACCGCAGATTGGCTTTGCTCGCTAATTTCATTTGAATTAAAACCAAAATAAGCCCAATACTCGCGAGTACAGCACCGATGATCGATACCGCGCTATAGTTCAAACCAAAACTTAATACTGCTCCACCTGCTGCCGCACCAATTGCATTGCCGAAGTTGAATGCGCCGATATTGACAGAAGATGCGAGACCAGATGCTTCATGAGCAACTGACATGACACGCATTTGTAAAGGTGGAACGATGGCAAATGCTGCTGTGCCCCAAATGACTAAACCAATGGCTGTGCCCAGTTGTGCTTGAGCAAGAATTGGGAAAATCAACATCAAGCTGATCAATAATAGCAAGAAGCCAATCAGGGTTTTATTGATTGATAAATCGGCAAACTTTCCACCTAAATGGTTGCCAATAGAGAAACCAATCCCGATTAAGACCAACATCATAGTGATAAAGGTCGGTGAAGCATGGCTAAACTCAACCAAGCTTGGCGCGATGTAGGTGTATAGGGTAAACATCGCCGAAGCACCAAATACCGTGGTCAAGAGTGCCAACAGCACAGGCAGGCGAGTGAGCACTTTGAGTTCCATTTTGATATTGGGTTTTTGACCCACAGCACCGACAGGCAGTGCTTTCCAGAGCGCCAGCATGGTGATGACACCGAGTGCAGAAATCGCAAGGAAAGACATTCTCCAACCAATGTTTTGCCCCACCCACGTTGCGAGGGATACACCGCCAATATTGGCGATGGTTAAGCCCATAAACATGGTGGCAACAGCACTGGCCTGTTTATTTGCTGGAACAACACTGGCTGCCACCACAGAACCAATCCCGAAAAAGGCACCGTGGTTTAAGCTGGTCATTAATCGGGCTCCCATTAAACTCATGTAATTGGGTGCAAAGGCTGCAATCAAATTACCGATGGTAAAAATTGCCATGAGTAGAATCAGTGCATTACGACGTGCAAATCCACCAAACCATAAGGTCATGATTGGCGCACCGAGCATCACGCCCAGTGCATAACCGGTAATCAACATGCCCGCACTTGGAATCGATACCCCAAGATCATTGGCAATATTGGGCAACAGCCCCATTGGAGAGAACTCTGTTGTTCCGATTGCAAATGCACCAATCGCCAGTGCCAGCAAAGGAAGGTTGATGCGGCTGCTCATGTTATTTGTCCCATTCAGGCGCAAATCGTTCAGGATTTATTTCTCGACCATTACGTTCAAGTTGAGCAATCAACTGCATTTCTTCTGTACTTAAAGTTAAGTCTTGAGCTTTTAAGTTGCTGATCAGGTTTTCACGTTTGGTTGATGATGGAATCACCGCAAAACCATTTTGTAAGGCCCAAGCTAAAGCGACTTGTGCGGTGGTTACCTGATGTTGGGCTGCAATTTCAATTAAGGTTGGATCCTGCAGTACTTTGCCATAGGCCAGTGTCATGTATGAGGTCACGTCAATATTTTGTTCGCCTAAGAAATTGACTAAAGTACGATTCTGCAAATATGGACTTAACTCAATTTGGTTAGTGGCAATGTGTTCGACACCAATGCTCTCAATCGCTTGTTGAGTCAAGGCGATATTAAAGTTTGAAATCCCGATTTGTTGAGTCAGACCCTGTTGTTTCGCTTCTAAAAGCAATTGCATCACGCTTGGAATGGATACACCCAATGCTGGAGCTGGCCAGTGGATCAAGGTGAGATCGACAGCATCAGTGCGAAGTTTTTGTAAGCTGTCTTTTAAACTTGGAATGAATTTGTCTTCAGTAAAGTTATCGACCCAGATTTTTGTGGTTAAGAATAAATCTTGACGTGCAACACCACTTTCTGCAATGGCTTGACCAACCGCAGCTTCATTCTCATAAACCTGTGCGGTATCAATGGCACGATAACCCACTTCTAGTGCGGTTTTAACTGAATCAATGACTGCTTGATCTTTTAGACGGAAAGTACCTAAACCAAATTGTGGGATGCGCATATTTTTCACCTGTTTTTTTATGCTCTGAAGAGCTATTGATGGCTGTTATTTTGCGATGATTATTGTTGCTAAAAAATAGATGAATTTGCAAAATATAGTTGACTAAATATCAATAATTGAGGAGGTGGCAATGAAATCTACGGTAGAAGAACTACTTGCTTTTATGACCATTGTCGATACAGGATCGTTTATTGCTGCTGCCGAGCGACTTGGTCAGACAGCGTCGGGAATGAGCCGCTCTCTCAGTCGTCTAGAATCAAAGCTTGGAGTTACCTTGCTGGAACGCACGACCCGAAAGTTAAAACTGACCCAAGAAGGACAACAGTTTTTACAGCATGCGCGTAAAATTCTCAGTGATTTAAATGCAGCTGAAGAAGCCCTAGAAAAATCGGATCAGGATACCTCGGGTGTGATTCGGATTGACTCAGCTACACCGTTTATTCTGCATGTGATTACGCCATTGGTACATAAATTCAGACAAAGTTATCCCAATATTGAGATTGAGCTGAATAGTAATGATTTAGTGATAGATCTATTAGAACATAAGACCGATGTGGCATTTCGTTTTGGTGAATTACATGATTCCAGTCTGCATGCGAAGCTGGTGTGTAAAAGCCGAATTTATATTGTTGCCAGTCCTGAATATTTACAGCGTAAGGGTAGACCTGTACAAGCCCAGACATTAATTGAGCATGATGTGATTGGTTTCACCCGTCCCACTTATATCAATACTTGGCCCATTAAAATTGATGGTGAGTATTTTCAAGCCCAACCGAAACTAAAAGCATCGAGTGGCGAAACCGTTCGACAACTCTGTTTACGTGGGCAGGGGATTGCCCGATTATCAGAGTTTGAAATCTGGCAGGATATGAAAGAAGGCCGCCTTGAGGCTCTATTTGAAGATCAGATTGAGCATTCTTATCAAAGCATCCATGCTGTGTATTATCAACAAGCGCATTTGCCGAAACGGGTTCGCTTATTTATTGAGTTTTTGACTGAGCAGTTAAGTCATGGATTTTCGGTTTGCCAATAGCTGTTTCGGCAAGTTTGAGTTCTAAAACTTGAACAAGTTGTCCAGTCGGTTGTTGTACTGCAACTTTGACCTGTTGCTGTTGTTGCGTGCATTCAATTTTGACCGTTGGTAGAAAGTTACTTGAGAGCATCAGGCCATTTTCATTGGGCTTCTTATAGGTCAGTTTGATGACACGGGTCTGCTCAGGGGCTTCACTTTTCTCCATTTTCCATAATTCATAGGTCGATTGGTTTTGAATTTGCAGATATCCCTGTGAGAGTGATTTACACACTTGTTGTTGCTGATAAGTGGACTGGTCAGTCAGATTGCAGCCTGTAAAAAAAATTGTAGAAAATATAAATAAGATATTGTTTTTCATGCTCTTATCCTTTGTCAGTTGATTTTTATAGCTTAACGGTGTTGTATTAACCAATACAGATACAGAAATTTATAAAAAAGCAGTACAGATATGACTTTTCAATATCAACGCCTAGCAGATCAACTGGCTCATAAAATTTATCAACATGAATTACAGCCACAGCAAAAGTTGAGTTCTTTAAGGGAATTTGCTCGTCAGCAAAGTATTAGTTTGAGTACCGCACAACAATGCTACGAACTGTTAGAAGCGAAAGGACTGATTTATGTCAAAGCCAAGTCAGGCTATTTTGTAAGTTCAAGACAATATCAAAGTGCTGCTCCTAAAAGTCCAAGCTTTGAGTCCAAAGCACGGCAAGTCTCGAATTTAGACTTACAAAATCAGATTCAAACAGCATCGATTCAAAATCATTTAACCCCTTTAGGGGCTATTCAGTTGTCGCCCCATTTAATTCCTGTAGATGGGCTACGTCGTTCCCTACAGCGTGCGCTTAAACACTGTCAGCCTGAAGATTTTTTATATTGTAATAAACAGGGGCATGAGCAGTTACGTAAGGCTTTATCAGATCATTGGCGTGAAGATGGAATTTATGTCGCTACGGAAGATATTTTTATTACCAATGGCTGTATGCCAGCTTTGTCCCTGTTAATTCAGCAGATCAGTCAGGAAGGGGACAGTATTTTAATTCCAACACCTACTTTTAACGGTCAGTTGCAAATGTTGGCAAGTCTTAAGCGTAAGATTATTGAGATTCCAGCAGATCATCGAGGTATTGATCTTGAACGTCTTGAGTTTTTTATGAAACAGGGCGATGCCAAGCTGTGTTTACTCACTGCTAATTTTCAAAATCCATTGGGCTACTGTTTAAGTCATTCACAGAAGCAAAAAATTGCTCAACTCGCACAGCAATACCAATGTTTTATTTTAGAAGATGATATTTATGGTGAATGCAGTTTCCAAAAAGAGAGGCCTTTGCCGATTCGTTATTGGGATCAACAAGGCTACGTAATTTGGTGTGGTTCAGTCTCGAAGTCACTGTCTACGGCCTATCGTGTAGGATGGTTTTGCTTGGGACAACAATTGCAACACTTACGACCACAACTCTTATCAAATAACGTCGGTGTCAATACACCCTTACAGTTAGGCTTGGCTGATTTCATTTATAGTCGTGGTTATCGTGAGCATTTGGATGAGTTAAGACCGAAGTTGATGCAACAAGTCGAACAGTATCGTGCTTATATTTTGGAAGTATTTGATGGGATTTCAATCGCCTTGAGTCAATCAGAAGGTGGTTATGCTTTGTGGTTGCAACTACCAGAAAATATTACGGGCTTAGAGTTATATTATTTAGCGCAGCGCCAAGGGATTAATATCGTACCAGGGGAAGTATTTGGTGAAGATCAGCGTTATCAGCACTTCATCCGCTTAAATGCAGGGCATGCGTTGACCACCGAAATCCGCCAAGCAATTCAACAGTTGGCGGATTGGGTGAGAGAGCGTATGTCGTCGATTTTAAATTAATCAAAGTCTGCTTTAAGTACAATACGATAACGTGCTTGACCTGAATGAAGTCGTTCAATGGCTTCATTGAGTTGAGACATTGGAAATAGCTCAATTTGTGGTGCAATATTTTTACGTGCGGCAAATTGTAGTAGTTGGCGCAGTGCTAAAGGTGACCCAGTTGGTGAAGCTGTAACAGATTTGGCACCACTCATGATAGTACCTACAGAAACTGGAATAGGCTCTAAGGTAATACCCAAGAAATGCATACTACCATTCGGTGCCAATGTATTGAGATAGGATTGCCAATTCAGGGTTACATTGACGGTGCTAAGCAATAGATCAAACTTGCCACGTTGCGCTTTGATCGCTTGAGCATCACGACTATTTACCACATGGTCAGCGCCCATGGCTTTGAGCTCTTCAGTTTTGTCTGGATTTGAACTAAATGCGGTAATCTCGCAACCCCAAGCCTTAAGTAGCTTGATGGCCATATGCCCTAAACCACCAATCCCAATCACACCGACATGATGTGTTGCTTGAATCTGATGTTTAAGCAAAGGATCAAACACGGTAATGCCGCCACAAAGCAATGGTCCTGCACTTTCAGGATCCAAAGCCTCCGGTAGAGGAATGACCCATTGCCAACCTGCGCGAACTTTTTCTGCAAAGCCACCCGCATGACCAACGATAGTCGCAACGCTGCCACCGGTACATAAAACTTGATGACCACCAATACAAGGATCACATGCTTGGCAACTTTCAGCTGTCCAACCAATGCCAACACGTTGACCAAGTTTCAGTCCTTTGGCTTCTGAACCGAGTGCGATAATTGTGCCAATAATTTCATGTCCAGCGACAGCAGGATAAACGGATGAATGCCATTCATTATTGATCACAGACAAATCTGAGTGACATAAACCGCAGTATTCAACTTTAACTTCAACCTGATGTGGCTTTAATTCACCTGCATCAAATTGATAAGGAACCAATTGCTCGCCTGCTTTCATTGCAGCATAAGCACGAATTTGGTTATTGCTCATTCGATAACTCCTTGGAAAGGAAAATGAATTGATATTATTTAAAATGGCAGTGATTTTCGTGATCGTTGACCATTCCTACCGCTTGCATAAACGCATAACAAGTTGTGGGGCCAACAAATTTAAAACCACGTTTTTTCAGTGTTTTTGAAAGTTTTTGACTGAGTTCGGTTTGTGCAGGTGCATCACGATAGTGAATGACATCGTTATTTGGAGTCTGATGGTCAACAAAGGCCCATAGCCAATGAGATACATCACCAACTTCATTTTTGAGTTGCTGCCATGCAATTGCATTGTCTCGAATCGCTTTAAGTTTACCTAGATGACGAATTAATCCTGCATCACTCAGTTTGTCTTCGAGTTGATCATCAGTAAACTCTGCAATCTTAGTAATTGGATAGTGAAAGAAGTGTGAACGGTAATTCTCGCGCTTTTTTAGTACTGTAATCCATGATAATCCAGCTTGTTGACCTTCAAGACAAAGCATCTCAAATAATCGTTTTTCATCTTGTTCTACTTTGCCCCATTCTTTATCGTGGTAGTTAATATAGAGTGGATCATTGGAGCACCAGCCACAGCGTTGAATCGTCATATTTGATGCTCCCTATTGTTATTCATATAAAATCATTAAAGTGTGAATGCCACCCATTCATTTGGGCGAGTATCCCAATAATACAGTTCAGCTGTATTTAAATCAGTAAATTTAAGCCAAAAGTCTTTACCAGATTTATCTGCAAATCCTGTGCTAATCAGCAGAGCATCTTCGGTAATTTCCATAATCCAGCCTTGATAGCTTGTACCATTGATGATGATTTTTTGCTGATTTCCAGACTCTGCAAATTTAACCAGTCGTTCAATCAATGCTTCTGACATTCTATGTTCCTAACGTAAATATGAGTATGGATTGACTGCTCCACGCCCTTTGCCATTTAAATAAATACCATAATGTAAATGTGGGGCAGTCGCACGAGCATTGCCTGTATTGCCCACATAACCAATGAGGTCGCCTTTATGAACATAGTCTCCCACATTAAGACCACGTTTATGACCATCTAAATGGGCATAGTAGTGCCAAGAACCAGATGGTCCAAGAATCCAAATGATTTTGCCACCTAAATTATTATTACGTAAATCAGCGACTAACCCTTCGGTAGCACTATACACTTTCGTCCCACGCTCCGCCATGATATCAATCCCTTCGTGGTTACGTCCTTGGCTACGTGCAGCTCCCCAAGTATCTCGTAATTCACTTCGATTGATACCTTTGACTGGAACGGGCAAACGGCTATCTAAACGCAGATTTTTAAGTTTATTGATTTGAGTGGCTGGTAGGGGCGTAGGCTTACTAGGCGTTGTCGTACATGCAGAAATTAGAATAGCCAATAGACTAATCACGATAAATGGAATCGAAAGACGCACACAAACTCCTTGTGATTTCGATTTACAACAATTAAGTAGAGCAAGTCTTTTGTTTTGCTGTAATCAATTTTTTCATGGCGGTTGGAATGCCTTTGGCAATCGCAGCTTCTGGACTTAGCCATACTCCATTTAATTCGATACTGAGCTGCTCTTTTTGATCATGTTCCACGTGGAACAGTTGCTCATGCAGTATCCATGTAAAGTGGGTAAAACTATGACTAATCTGTAGTGATGATACTTGAGCTTGGAGCTTAAATTGCTGTTCAATCTGTTGTAATTCGGTTGCCTGTTCAATAACAGGCAGACAATACAAACCTCCCCATAGACCGTGGGCTTCACGTTGTTGCCAAAGCCACTCATGACCTGCTTGAATTAGGAGCACATTCGCCGTTTTAACAGGGACAGGTTTTTTTGCTTTTTTAAATGGGAGTTCTTGTTCTAAACCTTGTTGATAGGCCTGACAGTGTTGTTGCATTGGGCAGTATAAACATAAAGGCTTTTTCGGTGTGCAGACTGTAGCACCCAAATCCATGATTGCTTGGGTGTAATCATGATTACGTTCTTTAGGGCACAGCTGTTCCGCAATTTGCCATAAAGTGCGCTCATGCTGTGGCTTAGATAGATCATCTTCAATCGCAAAAAAACGTGCTAAAACTCGTTTCACATTGCCATCCATAATGACGCCATATTGTCGTAAGCCAAGAGACATTAATGCACCAGCGGTTGAACGACCAATGCCTGGTAATTCAATCCACTGTTCTAATGTTTCAGGAAACTTTCCTTTCTGCTTTACGATTACAGCGGCTTTGTGCAGATTGCGTGCACGGGCATAGTAGCCCAAACCAGCCCAATAAGGGGCAACGTCATCCCAACTGGCCTGACCAAGATCGTCTACGGTTGGAAACCTTTTGATAAAGCGATCAAAATATTGCAGAACAGTTTTAACTTGAGTTTGTTGTAGCATGATTTCTGATACCCAAACTTTGTAGGGATCATTAGCGACTTGCCATGGTAAATCGTGGCGGCCATGTTGGTCGAACCACGTGAGTAGTGCATCAGAAAATGAGAAATCAGACATGAATCAGAACTATCAAAAGCAGAGGCTTAGTATAATGAAAATATAATCGTGGACTCATTTAAATGATAAAAACATTTGTTCGTGTGTAGGAGACATAAATGCCACCTACACAGAATGAAGTCTTTGCGAAAGTTTATGCCAATATTTTGAATCAGTTTAAATGTTTATCTAGTAATTTATACATAGCTTCTAATCCTTGATGTTCAGCTTCGGCGTTATAGCCTAAGTCAACATTATTTGCTTTAGCTCGCTCATCTGCGAGGCGATTACTAAAACCATGTTTGGCATCTTCAAAAATAATCACGTCATGATCGACTTCTGCATCGTGCATTTCCTGACGGAAGCTTGCGACATCATCTAAAGAAACCATGGTGTCGATCTCACCATGTAATACAAGAATTTCAGCCTGAATCTTTCCTTTTTGTGCAGGTGCTTTAGGGCTTAAATTCGCGTGGAAGGTCACCACAGCTTTCAAATCGGCACCAGATCGCGCCAAATCAAGAACAACTTTACCACCATAACAAAAACCAATTGCTGCCAATTTTTCAGTATTGACCTCTGGTTGTGCTTTTAAAGCATCTAAGCCTGCTTGAGCACGCTCAACCACGGTGTCTACATGATCAAATGTTTGCATCATCCATGCAGATGCTTGAGGAACATCAGAGGTAACTTTTTTGTCTCCATACATATCAATTGCGAGAGCGGCAAAACCGTGTTCTGCAAGTTCACGCGCACGTTGCTCGGTATATTCGGTACGTCCCCACCATTCTGGAGCAACAATAACTCCTGCAACTGGTACATCTCGGATAGGTGTCGCAAAATAGCCAATAAGGCGTTGACCATCTGGGGCAGTATATTCAATTTCACGTGTTGTAATTGGAAAGCTCATTTTTTAATCCTGATCTATATTTTCAATGCTTTGATTAAAGCATAAAAAAGCAAAAAATTGATGATGTTAGCGGAAAGACAAACTTTTATTCGGCTGAAATGATGACAATAAAAAAAGAAGAATACGGCGATTCTTCTTTTTTCTTTCTGAATTTTTATTTCTCTTTAAACTAAGCTTTACCGCGTGATAAAAAACCCACTACAGCAAGAATAGCCGCGATCACTAATAAAATGACGGCAAAGTCTTTGGATAAACCAGCAACACCACCAAAACCTAATAAACTCGCGATTAATGCAATCACTGCAAAGATAATAGCCCAACGGAACATATTACTTACTCCTAAATTTATCGTTATGAGATTACTATAGCGTGTATTTTTTGAACCAAATGTGGTGTTTCTGTGGTTGAAATGTTCAATAACTTAAGTATTGTTAATCGCTTAAGTCGCTTGGAAAACAGCTTGATTGAGAATAAATGCTATAATCAACACAAATTTTAAAAGCCTAAAACATTTGTCATGTCTACCGAATTGCGCGCTAACTTTTGGAAACTATATCCACTTGATCAGTTGAATAATACTGAGTGGGAGGCATTGTGTGATGGTTGCGGCTTATGTTGTTTGGTTAAGCTTGAAGATGAAGAAACGGCAGAAGTCGCATACACCAAAGTTGCATGTAAATTATTAGATTGTAAAACGGCACGTTGTTCTGATTATCCGAATCGTCAACAGCATGTTGCAGATTGTATTCAATTGACACCTGAAAGATTGCAAACAATTACATGGTTACCTCCTAGTTGTGCTTATCGCCGTTTGAATGAAGGTAAAAATTTACCGTCATGGCATTATTTAAATACGGGCTCACGTCAAAGTGTGATTAAAGCGAAAAAATCAGCAGCAGGACGCTGTATTTCAGAACAAGATATCAATGACGAAGATATCGAAGATTATGTCGTACGTTGGATACGATAAGATAGAGTTCTCTTTATTGATCAGCGTTTCTCAGCAATAAAAACAATACTTTTACAGTAATTTTTCTATTCCCCCGATAGGATGAGCATCGAGAGGCAGGCATTGTTGCCGCAGGCTCTCTAGTTGTTTGAATGAAATGAGTTTGGGAAATAGACATGATCGCATCAAGAATGCTGTTCTTCACCGTAGGGCTTTTATCTTGTTATTCTTCGGTTTGGGCGCAACCGCTCAGTGAGCAGCAAGTCAAAGAGATTGTAGATCAGCAATTTAAACCACTATTAGATCAATATAAGATTCCTGGATTAGTGGTTGCGGTGACATTGAAAGGGCAGCATTACTTTGTAAATTATGGTGTTGCTTCCAAGCAAAGCAATCAACCGATGAGTAATAAGACCTTATTTGAACTTGGCTCAGTCAGTAAGACCTTTAATGCTACTTTGACAGGCTATGCACAGGCGCAAGGGCAATTATTGTTGTCTGATCATCCTGCCAAGTATTTTCCAGAATTAAAAAATACCGCACTGAATAAAGCTACGATTTTAAATTTAGGTACATATACCGCAGGTGGCTTTCCGCTGCAATTTCCAGATGAAGTTGTTAGTCAGCAGGATATGCTTCAATATTTTCAGACTTGGCAGCCAAAAACCAAAGTTGGTGCAGCTCGTCAATATTCCAATCCAAGTATTGGTTTGATGGGTTATGTCACGGCATTCGCCATGAAAAAGCCGTATGCAGAATTACTTGAGAAAACGTTGTTTCCGCAACTTGGTTTGACACAGAGTTTTATTCATGTGCCTGAGCAGCAGATGCCACAATACGCATGGGGGTATAAAAATGACCAACCCATTCGCGTTTCTGCGGGGATGTTTGATGCGGAAGCGTATGGCGTGAAGAGTAGCAGTTTCGATATGCTGAAATTTTTAGATGCTCAAATTTACCCACAAAAATTAAAACACCCTCTTCGCAAAGCGATTGAAAATACGCATGTTGGGTATTTTAAAGTCGGTGCGATGACCCAAGGTTTAGGTTGGGAGCAATATGCTTATCCTGTTAAGCTTGAAACACTTTTACAAGGCAATTCAAGCAAAATGGCTTTAGAAAGTCATATCGTTACACCGATCAAACAACCAAAGCGTGCTCCAGCAGCAACATTGTTTAATAAAACTGGTTCAAGTAATGGCTTTGGTGCCTATGCTGCATTTATTCCACAGCAGAAAATTGGGATTGTGATGCTCGCGAATACTAATTTTCCGAATGAAGCTCGAATTACTGCAAGCTACCATGTCATGCAGCAGTTACTTCAAAAGAATACTGCGCAATAGAATGTCGCGTGATTGCAGATTCAAATTGTAGATTTGAGTCAGACACAATAGACTAGGATAAAACAGCATAAAGCCAATAATGATGTCAGATACGCATATTCCTTTACCTGAACGTTTACGCCCTCGTGATTTGTCAGAAATCATCGGGCAAGATCATTTGCTCGGTGAGCATGCACCGTTACGTCAAATGATTGATCAGGGGCATTTGCCTTCGATTATCTTTTGGGGACCACCAGGGGTAGGGAAAACCACGATTGCTTTATTATTGGCACAAGCAGTCGATCGCCCTTTTATTAGTTTATCTGCATTAAATACGGGCGTAAAAGAGCTGCGTGAAGTGATTGCTGAAAGTGGTGATCTACTGACACCAGTGGTGTTTATTGACGAGATTCATCGTTTTAATAAGTCACAACAAGATGCCTTACTGAATGCAGTTGAAAAAGGCAAAATCACTTTGATTGGTGCAACCACGGAGAATCCATCTTTTGAAGTGAATAGTGCACTGCTTTCTCGTTGTCAGGTTTATACCTTAAACAGTTTGGATGCTGATGCGATTCAAACCCTGATCAATAAAGCCATTCAAAGTGATAAGTTTTTGAAAGAGCGTTTTATTCAGATTGAAGAATATGATGCGCTTATTCAATTTGCTGCGGGTGATGCACGTAAAGCGCTTAATTTGATTGATTTAATTGCCAGCACTTTTGAGCCTGATATTGAAAATATCGTCACCAATGCAATTGTGGTCAAAGTCGCACAGCAGAATATTGCACGTTATGACAAATCAGGTGAGCAGCATTATGATTTGGTTTCGGCATTTATCAAATCAATTCGTGGTAGCGATGCGGATGCGACCCTATACTGGATGGCACGCATGCTCAAAGGTGGTGAAGACCCTATTTTTATTGCACGTCGAATGTTGATTGCAGCATCGGAAGATATTGGCAACTCGAATCCGAATGCCTTGTTGTTGGCGGGTGAGTGTTTCCGTTCAGTACAAGCGGTCGGTATGCCTGAAGCACGGATTATCTTAGGTCAATGTGCTGTATATCTCGCAACCAGCCCGAAAAGTAATAGTACCTATCTCGCCATTAACCGAGCTTTGGAGCTTGCCGAAAAAACTGCGAATTTACCTGTGCCGTTACATCTACGGAATGCGCCAACCAAATTGATGAAGAAACAAGGTTATGGCGTGGATTATCTCTATCCGCATAATTACCCTGAGCATTTTGTTTTACAGGAATATTTGCCGCCTGAATTGCGGGGTACGAAGCTGTATGAGCGAGCCTTAAATAAACGTGAAGTTGAAGCCGAACGTTTGCAGCAACGCCGTTGGCAGCAGGAACAACAGCAACAATAAAGATCTGTTTAAACAGATGAGTTGTATTTTCACATTTCACCTAGTCAAGTTCCCAAAAGTGTAAATGGGAATTTGGCCGCGGTTTTATATTCGATTTATTTCAATATGACCTCAAAAAAAGCCACATTCATTGGATTGCTTGCAATCTTCCTTTGGAGCTTGATTGTTGCATTGATCAAGGATGTCAGTTCGCATTTTGGTGCAGTCGGTGGCGCAGCATTAATTTATACGCTTGCTTCTATTTTTCTATTTTTTTCAGTAGGTTGGAGCAATCTTAAAAGTTTTCCAAAAGCCTATTTAATTTGGGGCAGTATTTTATTTGTTAGTTATGAAGTGTGTTTATCACTATCTATTGGCTTTAGCAGTAATAATCGAGAAGCGATTGAAGTTGGGATGGTGAACTATTTATGGCCAACATTCACGATGGTTGCTGCTATTGTATTTAATCAACAAAAAGCCAATTTTCTCATTATTCCTGGTTTTATGATCTCTCTCTTGGGCATTTGCTGGGTATTAGGCGGTGAGCAAGGTCTTGATTTACCTAGCATGTGGGCAAACATACAACATAACCCACTGAGTTATGCACTGGCTTTCATCGGAACGCTCCTTTGGTCGGCTTATTGTACCCTCACTGCGAAGATGGCTAAGGGTAGTAATGGGATTACCTTATTTTTTATGTTGGTTTCGATGGTGCTTTGGATTAAATATGCATTGATGGGCGGCGGCGCATTTGATTTTGATTGGTCATCTTCCACGTCCTTACTTTTTGCCGCTGCCGCTATGGGCTTTGGTTATGCTGCATGGAATGTCGGGATTTTGCATGGCAATGTCACGTTATTGGCAGGTGCTTCGTATTTCATTCCTGTATTCTCAGCTTTTTTCTCGGCAATTCTACTCAGTACGCCACTGACGATTTCTTTTTGGTATGGTGCCTTTATGGTGTGTATGGGGTCAATTTTATGTTGGTTCTCGACTCGAGTGAAGCAATAAGTAGGCGCATTTCAGATGGGTAGATGCTTTTATTCTGAGTTGTTATAGTCACTATATTTTTTAAGTGGCTACTAGACACTTCACATAAAAGATCGCATTATCGCGGCATATCACGGATGATAAAGCTCTGCCATGATCACAAACAAAATCAATGCTGCGGAAAGTATCCGAGGTTTAGCCTGCCTTGCGGTTGTGTTGTCACATCTATCGTTGACATTCTTTCCTCAAATGCATCATTTTGATTTAAGTGCTGTACCTCAATATCCCTTTTTTGATCAACTTTATCATTCTCCATTTGCATTCTTTTATTCAGGTACAGGCGCGGTTTTTGTCTTTTTTGTTTTAAGCGGTTATGTCCTAAGTTTATCGAGTTTAAAAAAGAAAAATTCAGCTGAAAAACTCAAAAAATCATTAATTAAACGTTATCCACGTTTGGCTATTCCTGCGTTTATTTCTTGTATTGTTGCCTACCTCGTTTGTTTTGTTCCTGTCGATGTTACGCATGTTTCTGAATGGGGGGCAGCTTTGGCAAATCCTCATCCAAAATTAAGTATAGCTTTGTATGAGGGCAGTATCGGAGCATTTTTATTTGGCGACTCAAGCTATAATTGGGTATTGTGGACGATGCAGATTGAGCTGCTCGGTTCATTGGTAATTTATCTCGCCAGTTATTTTTATAGCAAACGACCGATGCTTGCAGGTGTATTCTTGCTGTTGAGTATTGCGACAGCCTATACGATTTCACAAACAGTATTACTCGGTATGCTGAGCTTTATTTTAGGTATGGGTTTATTTCTATATGCATCAGAATTAGCAACAGGGTTATCTGTGTTGCTATTCACGCTGGGGCTATATTTCTGTGGTGCGCATAATGAAAGTTTGAGTTATCGGATTTTTGCTCAATTTTTAGGTGAGCAAACCTACGATTACCTGAATTTCATTGGCGGTTTTTGTATCGTGTATGCGGTATTAAAAGGCAAATGGTTAGCACAATTTTTTGATTCGCCATTTTTAGTTTTCTTAGGCAAGATCTCATTTTCTATTTATTTAATTCATCTTGCTGTGATTTATGCTTTAGCAATTCCTTGTTTTAATCTATTGCATATTCAATTGGGTTTTTCGTATTGGGTAGCGGGTCTGTGGGCGAGTTTGTTTACAGTGATTATAAGTATTGTTTTAGCTACTCCTTATAGTCGCTATGTAGATGATATTGCAATTAAAGTCTCTAATAGGCTTACAAAGATATTTTAATTTTACAGTATTCATTTCGTCTTTTGAATATTGTATCGCACGATAAATATTATTTTCGTATTACAAAAAGAATCCTTTTAACCTTTTTCAACAGAAAAAGAATAAGGTTTAATAATAAAGGCATAATAAAAACATGGAATTAGCTCTATGCATTTAAAATATTTTTATCCTGTTTCTCTCATCACTTTGTTTGCCGTTGCTGTATCTGGTTGTATGAGCATCAAGTCAGCTCAACAGCAGTCAACGGAGAAATTATTTTATGGTGGCTCTATTCTGACGATGGAAGGAATGCAGCCTAAATATGCTGAGGCGCTATTAGTAAAGGATGGGAAAATTGTATTTGTTGGCTCGAAGCAGCAAGCAGAGCGGTTGGCAAATGCCCAAGTTCAATATATTAATCTAAACAACAAAACTTTATTACCGAGCTTTATTGATGCGCATAGCCATGTGAATATGGTGGGTTTTCATCAAATGGTGGCGAACTTGTATCCGATGCCTGATGGTTCAGTTTCTGATATCAACTCACTTGTAAAGGTAATGAATACGTGGAAGACACAAAATCCAGCAGTGATTAAAATGATGGGTGGTTGGATTTTGGGAAATGGTTATGATGATGCACAATTATCTGAACAACGTCATCCTACGGCAAGTGATTTAGATCGGGTGTCCAAAGATCAACCCGTGATGATTTTACATCAGTCTGGGCATTTAGCTTCTGTGAATCATAAAGCATTAGAATTACTGAATTTTAATCAAAATACACCAAATCCAGAAGGAGGAGTGATTCGTCGCGAAGCGAATTCGAATGTTCCAAATGGGGTCTTAGAAGAGTCGGCTTTATTTACGGCGATTGGTTCAATTTTTAAAGATGTACCACCACAAGTGATGTTCCAAATCGCGCAAAAAGGTATTGATGCCTACGTCAAAAATGGTTTTACCACGGTACAAGAAGGGCGTGCTGATCAGGGTACAACGGAGATGTGGCATGCTTTAGCCAAACAAAATCAATTGCCAATTGATGTGGTTTCTTATCCAGATATTACCACCAGTCAAGAGTACATGTTCAAGCAAGGCAGTCATCGCCAATATGATCATCATTTCCGTATCGGTGGCGTGAAAATCAGTTTAGATGGCTCACCACAAGGTAAAACAGCTTGGTTGACACAACCTTACTTAATTCCACCTGAAGGTAAAGATAAAAACTATAAGGGCTATCCTGCGATTAAAGATAACCAACAGGTCAATCAATATATTAATTTAGCGTTTAAACAGGGTTGGCAAGTACTTGCACATGCCAATGGTGATGCGGCAATTGATCAATTTATTGGAGCTGTAAAAGATGCCACATTAAAACAAGGCAAAGCAGATCGTAGAAGCGTATTGATTCACTCTCAAACGATTCGTGAAGATCAACTGGATCAACTGAAAGCCTTGGATATTATTCCATCCTTCTTCTCATTGCATACGTTCTATTGGGGGGATTGGCATCGTCAACAAACCTTAGGTGAGGCGAGAGCAGCACGTATTTCACCAACGGCAAGTGCTTTGAAGAAACAGCTTATTTTTACAGAGCATCATGATGCACCTGTTGTGCCGCCGAATAGTTTGATGATGTTAGATGCAACCGTCAATCGAGTGACACGCAGCAATTATGTATTGGGTGCAGATGAGCGCGTGAGTCCCTATATGGCTTTAAAATCCATGACTGATTGGGCAGCTTATCAATATTTTGAAGATCAGCATAAGGGCACGATAACTCAAGGGAAACTGGCTGATTTAGTGATCTTGGATCAAAATCCGCTTACGATTCCAAGCCGAGAGATCAAAAATATTCAGGTATTGGCAACCTATAAAGAAGGGAATCTGATTTATCAGAAATTAGGGAAGTAGATAAACCAATAAAAAACCAGCCTAATCAGGCTGGTTTTTACTCAGAAGTTAGAGTTTAGGCTTAGATATTATCTAAGTTAATGCCTAAACGTGTAGCAACTTCTTCATAAGCTTCAACCACACCACCTAAACCTTGGCGGAAACGGTCTTTGTCTAATTTTTTCTTGGTGTCTTTATCCCATAAACGGCAACCGTCTGGAGAGAATTCATCACCCAATACGATACGATCGTGGAATACACCGAATTCAAGTTTGAAATCAACAAGAATCATATTACCTGCATCGAATAATGCTTTCAGTACATCATTCACTTGGTAAGTCAGTTCTTTCATTTTTTCAAGTTGAGGTGCTGTTGCCCAACCTAAAGCAATTGCTTGAGATTCATTGACCATTGGGTCCCCAAGCGCATCATCTTTGAAGAACAATTCAAATGTTGGAGGCGTTAATTCTTTACCTTCTTCAACACCTAAACGACGACATAATGAACCTGCTGCGTAGTTACGAATAACACATTCAACAGGGATCATTTGTAATTTCTTTACAAGTACTTCTGTTGGAGAAAGTAACTTTTCAAAATGAGTTTCGATACCCGCTTCAGCCAACTTTTCCATGATGAAGGCATTAAAACGGTTGTTCACCTTGCCTTTACGATCTAGTTGCTCAATTTTTTCGCCATTGAATGCTGATGCATCATCACGAAAGACTAAAATCAGGTGATCAGCATTATCTGTTTCATATACAGATTTTGCTTTACCAGTATAGAGCAAGGTTTGTTTTAACATGGGGGAACCTTTTGAAAAAGTATGCCTAGTAAACGACTAGGCTGGCCAATTTTGGTAAATCTGGGTTAACACTTCAGCTGCAACAGCAGGGTCTGCAAATGTTGTATCAAGTTTGAATAGCGCAACTGTATTGCTTGAGCCTACAGCCGATAATTTCAGTAGGTAATTTTGATCGCCTACTTTAATCGTTGCTTCATAGCCATTTTCTGCTTGAGAAATAACTTTGTAGTTGAGGCTACTCAATGTTGCAAAAGTATATTGCCACGCACCTGCTGTTGGGCCATCAACTTTGAGTAATGGGTTTTTATTCCCATCAGTGACGAGCTGTGGGCGACCCACTGTTGAAGCGGTTGCTGAAGTATTATCGGCTGAATTTTGCATCGCTTTTGGACGAGGCAATGCATAGCGGTTGCCACTTTCATTCTCAAGCTTTGGCGCATGCTCAATTGCAAGTGGGTCAACCGTAGGCGCTGGATACAATGGCGTAAATGGTCTTGCCGTTATGCCCTCAGGAAATTTGAGTGGTTCAAGGGCTTGAGCTTTTTTATAATCTAAAGAATGATTATTGAGGGCAAAACGACCACAACCAGTCAAACTCAAAGCTGAAATGACTAGGACAACACCAAGACGTAATTGCATCATAAATTGCTCGTATTAAATAATTCCCGCAGCTTTTAAATCTGTGCGGAGCGGTTCACGATATTGTTCTGCTAGAGCGGTTAATGGTAAGCGTACGCCAGTACCAATTGATCCCATCTCGTGCAATGCCCATTTCACAGGAATTGGGTTTGATTCGCAAAACAAAATATTGTGTAGATTTGCAATTTGTTGATTCAAGCTTTGTGCTTTTGCTTTATCTCCAACTAACGCAGCTTCACAAATTTCGCTCATTTGCTTTGGTGCAACATTGGCTGTTACAGAGATATTACCTTTTGCACCCAGTAAAATGAGTTCCCAAGCAGTTTCATCATCACCTGAATAAACAGCGATTTTATTATTTAAACCTTCGATGAGGGCTTGACCACGTGGTACGTCGCCTGTTGCATCTTTAATACCAACAATGTTTTTAACATCAGCAAGACGAATAACGGTTTCGTTTTGCATATCGACACCAGTACGACCTGGTACATTATAAAGAATTTGTGGAATATCAACAGCTTCAGCAATAGCTTTGTAGTGTTGATATAGGCCTTCTTGTGTTGGTTTATTATAATATGGCGTAACGAGTAAGGCCGCATCAGCACCTAATTCTTTTGCAGCTTTAGTCAATTCAATCGCTTCACGCGTTGAATTTGCACCTGTACCTGCGATAATTGGAATACGTTTGTTGGCTACACGAATCACTTCTTTGATGACTTGTGTGTGTTCTTCCATGCTTAATGTAGACGCTTCGCCCGTCGTGCCGACCGCAACAATACTATGTGTACCTTGTTGGATATGCCACTCAACGAGCTTCTCAAGACTCTTCCAATCTACGCTGCCATCTTCAAACATAGGGGTGACGATTGCGACAATTGAGCCTTGAATATTCTGTGCTAGCTGAGTCATTTTAAAAAACTATCCTATTTTCCCATCCGAGATTGAATTAGTTGAAACGAAATATTGGATGGTTGCAGTATTTTGATTGGTCACCCAACAATTCGATCGGGTTGAATGACAATTACGCAAATTATGACTGATCGGAGGCATAAGAACAATATGCTTTAGTCAAACTGTGGAAAACTTTAATTCATCTTTATCTTGAATTGTTTTCATCTTTTGTAAAAGTGAAAACATGAGTAGCCAGAACATAATCAGCAGGGTATTGTAAAAATACAAGTTTTAAACTGGAGCATGGTATGCAGACACAATCTCATCATGTCGCATTAATTGTTGTTGATGTCCAAAATGGATTTACTCCTGGGGGGAATTTGGCCGTTGCAAAAGCAGATCAAATTATTCCGATTATTAATCAACTTGCAAAAAAGTTTGAGCATATCGTGCTAACACAGGACTGGCATCCTGAGCAACATATTTCTTTTGCAGATAATCACGACAATAAAGTGCCGTTTGAAACCATTGAATTGCCGTATGGAACCCAAGTGTTATGGCCGAAACATTGTGTTCAAGGCACTCACGATGCGGAATTTCATCCTGATCTGGATGTTCCAACTGCACAACTGGTTATTCGTAAAGGCTTTCATGCCGATATTGATAGTTATTCTGCTTTTATGGAAGCAGATCGTAAAACACCAACGGGTTTGAAGGGTTATTTAACAGAACATCAAATTGATACAGTATATATCGTAGGGATTGCCACAGACTTTTGCGTTGCGTGGACAGCCTTAGATGCTGCACAGATGGGCTTTAAAACTTATGTTATTGAAGATGCCTGTAAAGCGATTGATTTGGATGGTTCACTACAAAGCGCATGGCAAACAATGTTAGAGCAGGGGATTGAGCGTATTCAATCGACTACAATTTTGTCATAAGCTTGAGCCGTTTGATCTAAAGGCGTTAAACTTCTAAAACTGATAAATCAATATCAGTTAAACTCTAACTTCAGACAGAATTGAGCGTTTTATGTCAGTTGAACTTGATGATTTTGATCAGAAAATTATTCATTATTTACAAATGAATGGAAGATTAGCTAATCAAGAATTAGCAGAATTGGTGGGATTATCAACTTCTCAATGTTCACGTCGTCGTATTCAGCTTGAACAAAATAAAATTATTACGGGTTACTATGCGCAAATCGCATTAAGCGCAGATCCGACACCGATCATGGGTATTATTGAAGTAAAATTGCAAAACTACAATGATGCGACACACGATCGCTTTGTTGAGTTTCTTTTAAATGAACCTGCGGTGAAAGATATTCATAAACTCACAGGAAGTTATGATTTTGCACTGAAGGTTGCAGTCAAAAATTTAGATGAAATGGTCAAGTTGATTGGGATTTTGTCATCTAGTAACTTTGGCGTCAGTAATTTAAATACATCGATTGTGTTGGAAAAATTAAAAGAAAATGGGATTGCGATTAAGTAAAAAATCTTTCTCTTAGATCAATATCATTCAAACTGAAGCATTGGACTGTACTGCATAAAGATTATTCAAAAAAGAATATTTTGAGTATAAATTGCATTTATGGTAAAATATAAGAATAAATTGCGAAATTTGAATAAAAATGATCAAATATGCCATATCTTTCTTTGAAAGATATTTCTCCCTGCTGTTGTTCTCCTATTGAGTTGTATCCTTATGAATACCGATCAGAATATATCTTTGGTCAGTCCAGTCATGCCCGTGATTGACCAACACTCTAAGATTGAAGATGGATTGGCAATGTTAATTGGAACATTCATTCTATCGTTTGCCATGACTTTATTGCAGCAAGCAGGGATTATGACAGGTGGTACAGCGGGCTTATCTTTATTGCTCCACTACATTACCGACATCAAATTTGGTGTTTTATTTTTCCTGATCAATATCCCATTTTATTATTTTGCCTATAAAAAAATGGGCATGGCATTAGTCGTCAAGACATTTATTGCCGTTGGATTATTAGCTGGTTTTACCGAAATTATTCCTCATTTTTTTCATTTATCTAGTGTAAATCCAATTTATGCTACGATTTTTGCGAATGTGTTGATGGGGGTAAGCTTTCTGATTTTATTTCGCCATCGCTCAAGCTTAGGAGGAATCAACCTCTTAGTTCTATATTTACAAGAACGCTTTAACATTCCAGCAGGTAAAGTGCAGATGGGAATTGATGTTACCATCTTATTAGTTTCGTTGTTTTTCGTAGATTGGAAATTGATTCTAATTTCAATTTTAGGGGCTGTTATTTTAAATTCAATTATTCTTTTGAATCATAAAAGCAGTCGTTATGTGGCTTAAAAATGACCATCAATGGCAATAAAAAAGGAGGGTTAACCCTCCTTTTTTTATTTTGTAATTATTCGACTGTTACGCTCTTAGCAAGGTTACGTGGTTGGTCAACGTCGGTACCACGTAATACAGCAACATGATACGAGAGCAATTGCACAGGAATACTGTACACAATTGGTGCTAACCATTCATTGACAGCTGGAACATGAACGACATGTTGGCGATCTTTGCTATGAATACCACTGTTTTCATCAGCAAAAACAAAGAGTTCCCCACCACGAGCTTGAACTTCTTCCATATTCGATTTTAACTTATCGAGCATTTCGTCTTGTGGAGCCAAGATCACGACAGGCATCTCATTGTCTACTAAAGCCAATGGACCATGCTTGAGTTCACCAGCCGCATATCCTTCAGCATGAATGTATGAAATTTCTTTCAGTTTCAATGCGCCTTCTAATGCGATAGGGAAGTGTGTGCCACGTCCTAAGAACAAGCAGTGGTTCTTTTCAACGAAGAGTGCTGATAGGCGCTGAATCTCAGTATTGCCTTGTAAAGTATCTAAAATCACTTTCGGACAATGCCATAGCGCTTCTGTAATTTCATTCACTTGAGCATCTGCAAGACGTTGTTTAACTTGACCAACTTTCAAGATTAACAACATCAATGCTGCAAGTTGTGTGGTAAAGGCTTTAGTTGATGCCACCCCAATTTCAGGACCAGCAAGCGTGAGTAAATGATGATCTGTTTCGCGAACCATTGATGAAGTGGCAACGTTACAAATGGTCATGGTACTAATGTCGATGTTCTGAGCTTGAGCACGTTTTTGTGTTTCGCGTAATGCGGCCAAGGTATCCGCAGTTTCTCCAGACTGAGAAATACAGATATACAGTGTATGAGCAACAATGACAGGCGTGCGATAACGGAATTCACTTGCAATCTCAACTTGGCAAGGTACACCAATCAATTGCTCGAACCAGTATTTTGCAATCATACCTGCGTGGTAGCTGGTACCGCAGGCAATGATTTGTACTTGCTGAATTTTGTCAAAATCCGCATTGGCATGTTGAAGAAAATCTTCACGCAAATTATTGCCATTCAATGCTTGTGAAATCGTTTGTTGAATCGCTTCTGGTTGCTCATAAATTTCTTTGAGCATGAAATGCTTATATTCGCCTTTTGATGCATTGCTGACAGTTGCATCCAATTCTTTGATTGGACGTTCAACACGGGTTCCATTGACAAAAACTTCAATACTAGTACGTGTTAAGCGCGCAATATCACCTTCTTCGAGATAGACGAAGCGATTAGTAACAGGTAATAAAGCCAATTGGTCTGAACTAATAAAGTTCTCGCCAATACCTACACCGATTACCAATGGTGAACCTTCACGCACAGTAATCAGTTCATCAGGGTGTGCGGTATGCACAATACCCAGTGCAAAAGCGCCTTTTAGGCGAGGAATAACTTTTTGTACAGCTTCAAGTAAGCTATCAGTTTGCTTTAAAGCGTCGTTGACAAGATGAGCAACAACTTCAGTATCTGTTTGTGAGGTAAAGACATAACCTAGCGCTTGTAATTCATCTTTAAGGTCTTGGTAGTTTTCAATAATACCATTATGTACAACAGCTACATCACCTGAAACATGTGGATGAGCATTATTTTCAGTTGGTTTACCATGGGTTGCCCAACGGGTATGTGCAATACCCACATGGCCCATCAAGTTTTGTTCTGATACAGCTTCAGCTAGATTTGCAACTTTACCTACGCGACGCTCACGCAAGATTTTTTGATCATTCAGTAATACCAAACCCGCAGAATCGTAACCACGATATTCGAGACGTTTTAATCCTTCAATGAGGATGTCGGTTACAGAACGTTCAGCAACACCACCAACAATACCACACATAATTGTATCCTCTTATTTTTTCAGCTTTTGGGGACGTTGATAATTTGCTTTTTCAAACTGTTTAGATCGTTCGACAGCTAAACTATGCTCAGCCACATTTCGAGTTAAGGTTGAGCCTGCGCCTGTTGTTGCACCTTGACCAATTTTGATCGGTGCAACCAATGAGTTATTGGTACCAATAAATACATTGTCTTCAATCACAGTACGATGTTTATTTGCGCCATCATAATTACAAGTGATTGTCCCTGCACCAATATTACAATTCGCACCAATATCTGCATCACCTAGATAAGTGAAGTGATTGGCTTTTGAACCGAGTCCAATATTTGAATTTTTAACTTCAACGAAGTTGCCAATATGCACGTCATCCGCCAAGTTCGCACCTGGACGTAAGCGTGCAAAAGGACCGATTTGGGTATTTTCACCCACAATTGCATTTTCAAATACGCTATAAGCTTGAACTTTAGTGCCTGCCGCAATACGAGTATTTTTTAAAATACAGCCTGCGCCAAGTTGAACGTTGTCACCTAATTCGCAATCACCTTCAATAATGACATTGACATCAATTTGTACATCTTGACCACATTTCACAGTTCCACGTAGGTCAAAACGATTTGGATCAATTAAATGTACGCCTTGTTGCATCAATTCTTTTGCTTGTTGTTGCTGAAATTGACGTTCCAAAGTTGCAAGTTGTAGGCGGTCATTCACACCTTCAACTTCAAATTCAAGCTCAGGTTGAATTGAAGCAATTTCTAAGCCATCCGCAACGGCCATTGCCACGATATCCGTAAGGTAATATTCACCTTGAACATTGTTATTAGACAGTTTTGGCAACCATTGATGTAATTTGGCATTACTTACACAATAAATACCAGTATTAATTTCTTGTATTAGACGCTGTTCGTCAGAGGCATCTTTATGCTCAACAATCGCTTGAATCTTATCTGCTTGACGAACGATACGACCATAGCCTGTTGGATTCTCAACATTAAGCGTAATCATACCAATACCAGATTGGTTAGAGGCTTCAAGTAGCTGTTCAAGGGTACTTTGACGAACGAGTGGAACATCCCCATATAAAATCAAAGAAATACCATCTTGAGGTAATACAGGGAGAGTCATTTGAACAGCATGACCTGTTCCTAACTGTTCTGCTTGTTCAACCCATTCTATTTGTTCAGCAGCAAAACTTTGTTTAACAAGATCACCACCATGCCCATAGATCGTAATAATATTTTGAGCATGTAATTTTTTTGCAGTTTGAATCACATGTCCTAAAAGTGGACGACCTGCCAATGGTTGGAGAACTTTGGGTAGTTTCGAACGCATCCGCGTTCCTTTCCCAGCTGCAAGAATAATAACAGTTGTTGACATAACTAACCCTAATATCAATGGTTTAAGTCAAAAAATAAAAATGAATCATAAAAATACAAAGCGCAGCCCAAAGACCTGCAATGATGTCATCAAGCATAATCCCTAGACCACCAGTAACTTTTTGGTCTGCCCAACTAATCGGAAATGGTTTCCAGATGTCAAATATACGGAAAAAAATAAAACCGACAATGACCCATAACCAATTTAATTGCTGTAGATAGAGCAAGGGTAGGAGTGTAATAGATTGCCCTGCAAATTCATCCCATACAATTCGACCATCATCGTGTACATGAATGACTTTGGCGGTATGTCCACAAATGTATATACCGATGAGGGACATAATCGTGATTGCTAAAACACTCAAATTAAAACCGAGATATAACCATAATGGTGTAAATAACAATGCAAATGCAGAACCAAATGTTCCCGGTGCTTTAGGACTGAGACCAGAACCAAATCCAACCCCGCAGAAAACGATGCAGCGATCGAACCAAGTCATCTGTTTGAAGTGAATGGGAGGCTTATGCAAAATGTTGGTATCCATGAATTTGTAGTGGGTAATTCTCACCCATATACTCAAATAACAATCCAGTTTGTTGGGTAATTTTGCCGATTATTGTAAGCGGAACATCTAATTGTTGTCGTGACAGTTTTTCAAAATTTTGCGGTGATATTGTAAAACATAATTCGTAATCATCACCACCTGCAAGCGCATAATGCCAAGCTTGTCGCAAATCTATATTTTTTAGTGACTGATCTATCGGAAGCTGCTCAAGCTGTAATGTTGCACCTACTTTTGAGGCATTCAGAATATGTCCTAAATCTTGTGCGAGTCCATCTGAAACATCAATCATACTTGAGGCTAAACCTTTTAGCTGTTGCCCCAAATTACAACGAGGTGTTGGATAATCTAAGCGTTGTTGTAGAGGATGTCCTAAGTGTTGTAATCCAAACGCGGCATCACCAATCTGCCCACTAATACAGACATAGTCACCCACTTGTGCACCTGCACGCGTGATGGCTTGACCTTGTTCAATCCAGCCTAAAGCGGTGACACTTATAGTGAGTTGGGTGCTTTGAGTGGTATCGCCACCAATCAGACTCACACCAAATTGATCGCAACAATCAAAAAGACCCTGACTAAATCCAGCCAACCAGTCATGATCAACGGTAGGGAGGCTGAGTGCGAGTAAAATACTATGTGGTTTTGCACCCATTGCGGCGAGATCAGATAAATTGACCGCGACACTTTTCCAGCCAATGGCATGGGCAGAGGTATCTAAGGGAAAATGTCGACCAGCAACCAATGTATCTGCACAGATCACGAGTTGTTGTGAAGAAGGAGGGGTGACGATGGCTGAGTCATCACCGATACCTAAACTGACATCAGATTTTGATGCACGTTTAAAGTACCGCTCAATAATTGAAAACTCAGCCATGCAACATCAAGCCTATTATTTTGCTTGCTGTTTTTCAGCTTCACGAAGCTTTGATGAAAGACGGTCTAATACACCATTGATGTATTTATGGCTGTCTGCACCACCAAAGTGTTTTGCTAGCTCAATTGCTTCATCAAGTACAACGCGGTATGGAACTTCGAGATGATCTCGTAATTCATAAGCACCAAGTCGTAAGGTTGCAAGTTCTACACCATCTAGTGCAGTTAACTCACGATCAAGTACAGGGATGAGTAACTCATCTAAAGCTTCATGTTGAGCAACCACTTGAGTGAGCAATTCATGGTAATAGTTAAGGTCAACTTTGTGCATAGCATTTTCTACACGTGTACGTGCTTCAATTTCATGGACAGGGTTATGACTCATTTGCCATTCATAAATCCCTTGTACAGCAAAACGACGTGCTTTGCGTTTCGCTGCATAAGCGGCCTGAAGTGTTTGCGACATGCTTTAAATTGCCTTTAATAAGTTAACCATTTCGATTGCAGTCAATGCAGCTTCGCTACCTTTGTTTCCTGCTTTCGTACCTGAACGTTCGATTGCTTGTTCAATGCTGTCTGTCGTTAAGACACCATTGATCACAGGCATTGTGCTTTCAAGTGCAACTACACCTAAACCTTTCGCACATTCACCTGCAACAAAATCAAAATGTGGTGTACTACCACGGATCACTGCACCGAGTGCAATGATGGCATCAAATTTGTTTGAAGCCGCTAATTTTTTTGCAACGATAGGAAGTTCCCACGCACCTGGTGCGTGAATAACAGTAATCGCATCTTCTGAAACACCATGACGTTTTAGAGTGTCGATCGCGCCTTCAAGTAAATGTTCAACCACGAAGCTGTTGAAACGTCCTACTAAGATCGCATAACGACCTTCGCTTGCGAGATGTAATAAACCTTCAATTCGGCGAATTGCCATAGCAACCTCGATTATTTTGCTGTGATTTGATCGGCAGTGATATATTCCACTACCTCTAAATGGAAACCAGATAAAGCATTGAAACGAAGCGGAGAACTCAGAAGCTTCATTTTTTCAACACCTAAATCTCGTAAAATCTGCGCGCCAACACCAATCGTCTGGTACTGATGCGAAAGTGCTGCATTAGACTTAAGCGGTTTTGGTTGATTTAACTGCTCTAAGGCATGTCCTAGATCTTCTAAATGATCTTGACCAATCCATACCAATACACCGCGCTCGCTTGCAGCAATTGTTTTCATTGCTAGATCTAAATTCCACGCTGCCGAACCATCGGCCTTATTTAATTTTAATAAGTCGCGAACAGGATTAAAACCATGCACACGAACAGTGGTGATGCCTTGTTTCGGTTCGCCTTTTACTAAAGCTAAATGAATATCTGGATTACCGATTTCACGGTATTTGTATAAATCAAATTCACCATATTCGGTTTGAATCGTCTCTTGAGACAAACGCTCAACAGTTTGTTCATTGGTCATGCGGTAATGGATCAGATCCGCAATTGTACCGATTTTTAAACCATGTTTCTCTGCGAACACTTCTAAATCAGGGCGACGAGCCATAGTGCCGTCATCATTAATAATTTCACAGATAACAGAGGCAGGCTCTAGACCCGCTAAACGGGTGAGGTCGCACCCTGCTTCCGTATGACCTGCACGATGCAGTACGCCGCCCGGTTGAGCCATCAATGGGAAAATATGACCAGGTTGAACGATATCACTTGGTTTAGCATGTGCTGCAACTGCGGTGCGAATCGTATGCGCGCGTTCAGCAGCGGAGATACCAGTACTGATCCCTTCTGCTGCTTCAATTGACAGCGTGAAGTTAGTGGCATGTTGTGCACCGTTTTGATCTACCATTAACGGTAAATTAAGCTGTTTACAGCGATCACGGCTCAAAGTTAGGCAAACTAGGCCGCGTGCATGCGTAATCATGAAGTTAATATCTTCAGGGCGAACATGCGTTGCAGCGATGACTAAGTCACCTTCATTTTCACGATCTTCATCATCCATTAGGATGACCATTTTGCCTGCACGAATATCTGCGACAAGCTCTTCAACACGACTCAGCGGCATTCGCTTTCACCTTTTATGCTGCCTTATAGGGCACTAGTATTCGATAAATCTGGTGTAGTTTACCGTATTTTAATAAATTTCGCCTGTGCTTCTTTATCAATTAAAAAAGTGAATCAAGCAAATAATAAAGCAACGCTTTATCCTAATGGGCATTTATAGCCCTGTAAGGGAGCGTTGCATTTTGAATTTGAACCGATACATTCGATCGAGCTAAGATTCAGTCGAAGCTTTTACTTTTTTACCCATCAAAATTTCAGTGCGCAGGTTTTGTGCTACGGTGGCACATTGCTCATTCATCCCATTAATCATAAAGGCATGACGAGTCATGATACTACTCGGATTTGGCATCACAACTAATTCATAACTATTTTGAACCGTTTTGAGTTGCTCATGATTGAGGTGTAAAGCTGCTTCCTTGGCATGTAAGTGTTGAGTTAAGCGCTTGGCTGCCTCAATCGCATCTAATTGCATCGCTTCTACAGCACTAGCAACAGCACCGCGCGTTTGTAGTGCAAAACGTTTATCTTCACGATAACGCTTATATAAAACATCTGCCAATAACTGGAAAACAGCACCAATCATCATCAGACATTCTAATGCATGGGGATGTTCTGATGTCGTCGACAAGGTTGCGCCTTCAGCATTAAATTCTTGAACGACGTTCATTTGTGCAGCGTCGAGTTGGTAATGCTTCGCACAGAGATCAATGCTTTTATCCAAGAATAATTGACAGAGTTTAAAATAAGGTACAGAAACGGATTGGTTGACACTGCTCAACAGTTGTTTTGGATCATAAAACTGGATATTCAGTGCGACGGTTTGATGATCTAAATTGACTTGTTGATCTGTTGTTGGAGCTTTTTCAATACGTGATTTTGGTTGAGCTTTTGCCTGTTGCTGTGCTTGTGCAACTAACGTGACTGTATTTTGCTTCTCAAGTGCGAGAGCCTGAGTTAAACGTTGAATTTCATGTTTAAGATGATTTTCCTGATTGATACGGGCTAAATATTCACTACGTGTTGGACGTGCAATGGCACGATACGCCAACCAGATCAACCCATGAATAAATAAAGATGCCAAAATCGCCAGCCACTGCGTGCGTAAGATTTCACCAATACTTGGTTGGATAAGCGTAATTTCAACCGTTCCAACTTTCTTTTCATTTTGTAGTGCATCTCGAACAAAGACCTCACCTTGACGCGTCTTTGCCATACCACTGGTTGCAAGGACTTGTTTATTGGCATCGAGGATACGAATGGATGCGACACTTGGGTTGGTTGCATAACGGTTGGCCACCAGTGCCAATGAGACCGTGTTGGCAGGTTCCAGTTCTGAAAGGCTATCTGCCACAAGCTGACTGGTCATCAGTTGTCCCTGACTGGTGCGGTTTTCATTGAGTTGATGTGTCGTTGCAATCACCAGTAAAAAGGTATGCAGTGCAAAACTTACGATCAGCAGGCTAGCAAATAGCCCTTGGCGTGGCGCATTCAAGTTAAACTTCCAAGATAAATAAGAGTCAAATAGATTCAGGTCAGGTTATGTTATGATTCTTACATACAATAGTTGTCGCTCAAACACGAGTCAATTCATGCGTGAAATCATTCTTATATCCTTTTTAGGACCAGATCAACCGAATCAGTTTACTCGATTAATGCAGGTACTTTCCGTGCATTCTTTGCAAATACTCGATGTGGGTCAGGCTGTTATCCATAATCAACTCACTTTAGGAATTGTTGTTGCTTCGGATAATGAGACTGCAACAGCATTAGCAATGAAAGAGATTTTGATTTTAGCACATGATATTGGCTTAACTGTGCGATTTAAACCAATCTCCAACGCAGAATATGATCAATGGGTGAGTGAAGGTGGGCGTACCCGTTATATCGTGACGGCACTTGCACCAGAGCTTACCGCTGCGCATTTGCAGGCAGTCACTAAAATTGTATCGAGTCAGGGCTTCAATATTGAAACAGTAACACGCTTATCTGGTCGTTTAGATCTCGATGCAGAAAGCCAATTTCCACGTCGTGCCTGTGTTCAGTTTGGTTTAAGTGGACAAATGTTGGATGCACAAGCGATGCGAGCTGCATGTTTGAGTTTGTCAGGTGAGCTGAATATTGATGTAGCGGTACAAGAAGATAATGCTTACCGTCGTAATCGTCGTTTAGTCTGTTTTGATATGGACTCAACCTTGATTGAACAAGAAGTGATTGATGAATTGGCGCTAGAAGCAGGCGTCGGTGAACAGGTCGCTGAAATTACTGAACGTGCCATGCAAGGTGAACTCGATTTCCAACAAAGTTTTCGTGCACGTGTTGCATTGTTAAAAGGCTTGGATGCTTCTGTATTACCTAAAATTGCAGAACGTTTAACCGTGACGGAAGGGGCGGAACGTTTAATCTCGACTCTGAAAGCATTGGGATATAAAACGGCAATCTTATCGGGTGGTTTCCAGTATTTTGCTGAATATTTACAAGCAAAGCTCGGTATTGATGAGGTACATGCCAATATTTTAGATGTACAAGACGGGTTGGTGACAGGTGAAGTCAAAGGCGCAATCGTGGATGGCGCACGTAAGGCTGAATTATTGCGTCAATTGGCAGATAAAATGGGAATCTCATTAGAGCAGGCGATGGCTGTTGGTGATGGTGCCAATGATCTACCAATGCTATCAATCGCAGGTTTAGGCGTAGCGTTCCGCGCAAAACCACTTGTTCGTCAAAATGCGAATCAAGCGATTTCGAGTGTAGGTTTAGATGGTGTTTTGTACTTATTGGGTATGCATGATAAAGATTTAAATCGTGCTTAACACGCGAGTTCTTAGATGTAAATAAAGCCGCTTTCAAAGCGGTTTTATTTATTCTACAAGCGTCATTAATTCGTCATATTTATGTCTAAATGTATAGAAAAACAACGATAAAAAAATTCTGAAAAAAGTTTCTGAATGATTAAAAAGAGCTATATTTTTTTGTAATGACACGCCGCAATTGATGCTATATAGCACTTTGAGACTTTTGTAATTTAAGAAAATGTAATGACAAAAGCATATTGCGACATCTTGTGTCGTATGGTTAATTTCAGACACTTTTTTTCTATAAAAAACCCTCCATAATGCTTAAAGACGTTAATGCAACACCAAATACTGTTTAGAGATTACAGAACAAATATGAGGTTTGGGCATGATCCAAACCACCTTTTAAAGACGGAGGTTTCTATGGAAGCAGCGAATTTCACCATGTGGGTTGGATTTGGCTTAATCGCTGTCGCAGTTATTGCTGTTTTCTTTTCTCCGTATCGTCGTTGGTTAGGTTTTATGCTGGCAGGTATGATGAGTTGGGGGCTGTTAGAAGTGGTGCGCTTTGCTATGCAAACCATGTTCGAAATGTCAGTTGCCTATAGCTATTTGACAGCTCTAAGCCTTGCGATGGTCACGGTTACATTCATTCTTTTACGCGAAGATCAACAAACTAGGAAACAATTGGAGAAGCGTCAATATATTGAACACACACCTGTCTACAAGGATGATCAACAACAATGTTCTAGCCGATAATTTATAATAATTTGAACTACATCAAAGGCATGCTCAGGATGCCTTTTTTGTATTAATTTTCTGAAACAAAGCTTTTACAGAGTTTTCTACAATTGTGCTAGGATACGGTTGTCTTAAATTTCATCATAATACTGTAGGCATAAATGTCATGAAGCTTTCTTCTTTACCTGTGATTCAGTTACCGATCGTTGATGTAAGCACTGATCCATTAGATTTATTGGTGGCAGGTTTGGCGTTACGTATGAAGCAATTGGCACGTACTAGCCCGAAGTTTATTGAGTTGGTTCATGACCGTGAATTCCGTATCCAAATCGGTACTGATTTAGGTTTGGCACGTCAGATTATTGTTAATCGTGGCAAAATTGATACGGTTGCGGGTGGTCCTGAAAAAGCTGATTTTATTTTGCAATTTGCTTCAAGTGAGCAAGGTGTAAAAACTTTGGTAAAGGGTGATCCAACTGCATTCATGACAGGTATGCAAGATGGCAGCATTAAAATGGAAGGTGACTTCAGCTTGTTAGTTTGGTTTAACCAAGCAGCTAAATTGATTCCACCAAAAGTGCCAAAGCCAGTAAAAGAAAAAATCCGTCAAGCACGTGCATTTATTAAAGAAAAAACAGGTAAATAAACCAACCTGAAAGAAAACTCCCTAAAAGGGAGTTTTTTTATGTCTCATTTATTCAATTTCTAAATTAAAAGTCACTGGTCCGTCATTGATTAAATGAACTTTCATATCGGCTGCAAAAACACCTGTTTGTACATTTTCAAATTGCAGTTGTACGTATTCAACCAATTGTTCATAGAGTACTTTGGCTTCCGAAGGGGGCATTGCAGGTCCAAAATCAGGACGTAAGCCTTTTTGTGTTTGTGCCATCAAGGTAAACTGCGAAACCAATAAAAGTCCACCTTTGGCTTGACTGACATTCCACCCCATTTTGCCTTGTTCATCATCAAAAATTCGATATTTTAAAATTTTATCAATCAGTTTTTGCCCTTTCTCTAGTGTATCTTCTTTGCCTAGACCTAAAAAGACCAGTAAGCCGTGTTGAATCTCCCCCGTGGTTTGACCCTCAACCACCACTTTTGCTTCGAGAACTCGTTGAATTAATGCACGCATAAGATTGAAAAAAACAGAAAAATGAAGTGGGTAAGTTTAGCAGAGACACGCTATAAAAATGAGTTGTGCAGCAAAAGTCTACTATTCAATATGAGTCAATTGATTGTATAACAATAGCCATTATGCAAAAGAATCGGTTATAACCATCCGCTATGTCTGCCATTATTCGATCTTTACTCGACACTGACTTATATAAATTCACCATGCTACAAGTGGTGCTGCATCAATTTCCACAGACGCATAGCGTGTATTTATTTCGCTGTCGAAACTTAGAAGATACGGTTTATCCTTTGGTTGAGATTCTAGAAGATCTAAATCATCAGCTTGATTTACTCTGTGAATTGCGTTTTGCTGAAGATGAATTGCAGTATCTTCGTTCTTTACGTTTCATTAAAAGTGATTTTGTTGATTATTTAGAATTATTTCAGCTTAAACGTCGTTTTATCCAAGCAACGATTGATGATGCCGGTCGATTAGATATCCGTATCGAAGGGCCGATGGTTCAAGCGATGATGTTTGAGATTTTTGTATTGGCGATCGTCAATGAATTGTATTTCCGCCGTATCCGTAGCGATGAAGTATTGGCGGAAGGTGAACGTCGCTTACAACAGAAATTACTTCAGTTAGAACAATATGCTAAAGAACAAAAAGAGAGTGATCCACCATTTTTAGTTTCGGATTTTGGTACACGCCGTCGTTATAGTTTTGAATGGCAAAAACATGTGGTACAAGCCTTTCATGCGGTTGCACCAAAAGTGTTTCGTGGAACCAGTAATGTTCTACTTGCTAAAGAGCTGGGTATTAGCCCAATCGGGACGATGGCACATGAGTTTTTACAAGCCTTTCAGGCTTTGGATGTGCGATTGCGTAATTTTCAAAAGGCAGCGCTAGAAGCTTGGGTACAAGAATATCGGGGGGATTTAGGCATTGCCTTGACTGATGTGGTGGGAATAGATGCCTTCTTACGTGATTTTGATTTGTATTTTGCCAAACTGTTTGATGGCTTACGCCATGACAGTGGTGATCCGTACGAATGGGGCGATAAAGCCTATGCGCACTACCGTAAATTAAAGATTGATACCAAAACCAAGATGCTGACTTTTAGTGATGGTTTGAATTTAGAAAAAGCATGGTTATTACATCAATATTTTAAGGATCGTTTCCAAGTGAGTTTTGGGATTGGGACGAATTTGACCAATGATATGGGACAGACGCCATTGAATATTGTGTTGAAATTGGTGGAGTGTAATGGTCAGTCGGTGGCCAAAATTTCCGATAGTTCGGGCAAAACCATGACTGACAATGAAACTTTCCTTGCATATTTAAGACAGGTGTTTGATATTGAACAGAACGAAGTTAGTGTCTAAGCAAACAAGTTGATAGGATGGTGGTGATGGCGGTGTCTTACTGGGCATTTTTTAAATATTAGGTTCAACCTTCGGTTCGACCTACTTTTCTTTCGGGAAAAGTAGGCAAAACCATTGTCATCCACAAAACCTGTTCACTTCCTTCTTCTATTTTTATATTTCGCAGAAACAATATCTTGTAGATATTTCGCAGGTTGTGGATGACGTTTTCGAGTATCCAATTTAATGGGATAGGTTATATTAAATCTCAAAAGCATTATGGATATTCGTCAGACAGTATATCTACTTTTCTGCTAATTGAATGCAAAAAATCAGACAAAGATAAAAAGTCGGCTATGCTAAAATCATCCCCAATGCGGATGACAAAACAGCATAAAAATGACTGATGTAGATTTTAAACTGGGTTTACTGATTGAGCCTGAAGAAGTTGTACCTTATATAGGACATGAGCTGATTCGTGTCGTTGATTTAAGCCGAGCATCGGTTTATGAACAATTGCATATTCCTCATGCCATTCATTTACAGCCTAAATTCTTGGTTGCACAGCATGAACAGGCCAATGGGGTATTACCTGATCTAGCAGGTTTGCAGGCTTTAATTGAGAAATTGAATATTACCCCTCAGCACCATGTCGTGGTCTATGACGATGAGGGTGGCGCATGGGCAGGGCGTTTAATCTGGAATTTGCATTGTCTTGGTTTTAACCGCACCAGTTTGATTAATGGTGGGATTCATGCTTGGTTAGGTGCAGCTTTGCCAACAACCGCAGATGTTGAAAAAGTCATACCAGTCGCTGATCTTCTAAACGTTGATTTAGAGACGGTGCAACAACATCGTATTGAGTACAACGAATTACTTCAGCAAGTGCAAGAACAGAATATTCAGCTCTGGGATTGTCGTACCAATGAAGAATATACTGGACTACGTTTAGCTGCACGACGCGGTGGTCACATCCCAAATGCATTGCATTTTGAATGGAGTACTGCCCTAAACCGTGAAAATCATCTAAAATTACACTCGCTTGAACGCACACAACAACGTTTAGAACAATTAGGCTTTAATTTACAACAACCTGTCGTGGTGTATTGTCAGTCACATCATCGTTCTGGTTTGGCGTATATATTGGCAAGATTGCTCAATTGGCAAGTCAGAGCCTACGATGGTGCGTGGAGTGAATGGGGCAATCGCCTCGATAGTCCTATTATTTCAGGGGAGTCACCGTCTTGAGTTTTTCAGCAGATTTAAAAAAACAACTTTTTATCAAAGCACAAAATTTAGTACCGCAACATCAACTGAGTCGTGTTATTGGCAAAGTTGCAGCAAGTGAAAACGTTTTGGTGAAAACTGCTGTGATTCAAGCATTCAAAGCAAAATACGGCATTGATATGAGTATTGCCGAACAAACGAATCCAAATCAATATAAATCATTTAATGAATTTTTCACTCGTGCATTAAAACAAGGTGTACGTGGTGTAGATGAACAAGCAGATAGTATTGTTTGCCCTGCGGATGGTGCGATTTCACAGTTGGGTAAAATTGAAGCAGGTGATATTTTTCAAGCCAAAGGTCAAAGCTTTTCTGTTGATAAATTGATTGGCGATCCGCAATTGGCAAAACCATTTATTGATGGTCAGTTTGCAACGGTTTACTTGTCACCGAAAGATTATCATCGTGTACATATGCCATTGGCTGGCACGTTGACCGAAACTTTATATATTCCAGGTGAGTTGTTCTCAGTCAACCAAACCACGGCTGAAAATGTCCCGGGTTTGTTTGCACGTAATGAACGTATGGTGTGTTTGTTTGATACTGAACTTGGTCGTATGGCGGTGGTCTTAGTCGGTGCAATGATTGTTGCAGGCATTGAAACTGTTGCAACAGGTAAAGTAAAACCATCTGGCAAAGTTGAATTACAACATCACCAAATGCAGTTAGATAAAGGGGCTGAGTTAGGTCGTTTCTATTTAGGTTCTACTGCTGTGGTTTTATTTGAAAAAGATAAAATGGTGTGGGAAGCGCAGTTTAAAGCCAATTCAACTGTAGTAATGGGTGAGCGTTTAGGTCATTCGATTTAATTTAGATGTGATTTTTAAAAAGCTCCAAGTAGGAGCTTTTTTTATCACTGTGAATCGTGTAGTAAGTTCATTAGAACCTATCCAATATTAATTTCATTCTTTTTTGGCAATTGGAAAAATAATTTGTTAAATTCTCCCCCATGAGAAAACCATATCCCAGCGACATTAGTCGAGAAGCCTTTAAAGAAATTGAACCGTTACTATTGAGCGGAAGAAAACAAACACGTCCAAGAGTCGTTGATGTCTATGAAGTGTTTTGCGCCTTGCTCTATATTCTAAAAAGTGGATGTCAATGGAGTATGCTTCCTCGAGACTTTCCCCCTAAAAGCACTGTGCATTATTACTTCTCGATTTGGAATAGAAAACCATCAGAAACTGAACCTAGCATACTTGAGCAAGCTTTAAAAAAATGTGGTTGGCTAGGCCCGTATCAACAATGGACGGAAAGAACAAACGAGCTTTATCATCATTGATTCACAAAGTGTAAAAAACACAGATACCGCACGTAATAAAGGCTATGACGCTGGTAAAAGAGTTTCAGGGATTAAAAGACATATTATTGTTGATACTCAAGGTCTGCCTCATGGAATATTTATTACGACAGCAGATAAACAGATCGTCAAGGTGCATTAGATGCCATAACTTTACATAGAGACACCTTACAAAATGTAGAGGTTGTACTTGTTGATGGTGGTTATACAGGCGAACCCTTTTCTTTGGCTGTTAATGATTTAATCAGAGCGCGAGTTGAAGTTGCTAAACGAAGTGAATTACATAAATTTGCAGTCATACCACAACGCTGGGTTGTGGAAAGATCATTTGCTTGGTTAGAAAAATGTAGAAGGCTTTGGAAAAACTGTGAAAAGCACCTAAATACGAGCCTTCAGTTCATTAATTTAGCCTTTTTAAGGCTACTTTTGCATGGAAAATATTCTAGATAGGTTCTAACATCATAGCTTCGCATAAGGCGTATTATGTTAATTGTAGGAAAACTTCATTATCTTCCTAAAATCTCGATTAGCTGTTCTTTGGTTAAACTATAAGGCTCACCAAACTCTTGCCACTTAGCAATCATTCGTTTATACACATGAACTTTAGCTACATGAGAGTTTCTGTATCCATTTTGAATTACATCAGTAAAACAATGGGATTTTTCTAAAGCATCAACAAAGCCCATAAATTCAGTTTCATTATTACCATCAAAACCAGGGAACTTAATTTGATGTTCTGAAATTAGGCTCTTATCTGATAGTCCATCATAAGCATCTTCAATCATTTGATAGATTTGTAAGATATTTAAAACAAGTTCAGCATCATCATCAGATAAATTTTCAGAGAAGTTATCGAAACTTTGTGAATATAGCCACTTATGACCATCACGTAGTTGTTCAGCTAACTTTAAGTGATAGTCTGAATTATCAGCATCTAGATGGCTTAAAATTTCATACTGATTAGCTAGAAATAGTCGTTCTTTATCTGTTAATTCAATTTTCATTTCTATCTCTAAAAAAATTGTTGTCTGCAAGATTCTTTAATACTTGTTTAAAGAAATGTGACTATTTGGGCTTAATTCATAAAAATAAATTACTTTGTCCAACCAAATTTTTTGAAAATAGTATTACCTTGTTGGGATTTTAAAAATTCTATAAAACTCTTAGCTTCAGAATTTTTCAAACTATGTTGAGTTAAAGCAATACCTGTATCGCGATAAATAACCAAATTTGGCTCTATAGGAATGATTTGACCTATATCAGGATTGCTAATACCCCAAATATTAAATACTAACCAAGCATCATAGCTACTGTTTTCTTCCCAATTTTTTTTGGCAACTCCTGTATTAGGAGCAAACATGACAATGTTTTTTCTAAATGACTTGGTTAATTGAATATTTCCAGTTCGACCCGCAATATCCTCCCACATACCGACTTGTCCTGCACCATGTGTAACTAAAACTTTTGTATTAGGCTTAGCAAGATCATGAAACCCCTGAATATTTTTTGGGTTCCCTTTTCTGACTAAAATAGCAGCAGGACGTATATATATCGGTTCTATAGAATCTTTTATAATTTGATTAGAGAATTTTAACTCTAGATCAGACATCATGGCCTCAGAGCCACTATAAAATATATCGGCATCTAATTTAGCTTTTTCTGCCCATTGTGCTGTTGGTCCTGCGACGACATTTACTTCAATTCCAGTTTTATTTTTAAATTGCTTCGCAGCCTCATGGATAGCTGGTGCAGGACCACCGGGGCCGTATACATTAATAGCGGCTATGGCGTCTATAGAAAAACAAGATAGTATTAATGGAAAGAAGTAGTGACTTAGTCTATATTTTTTTAACATTTTCAATTACCTGGTTGATGTATTAAGCACTATAATGTTATTTATTATCAGTTTTTTTAATTTTTGTATTAATTTTCCTGCTATTTGTATTTTTAGCTGCATAGGATTTGGTTGATTAGCTAATTAAAACATAAACAAAAATTGATTTGAAAAAGAGTCTCTTAAATGTTTTATAAAATGACTATTAATTGAACGCTTCTGTGATGAAATTTAAAAATACACACCTCTTATTAGCGTGCATTTTTAAATTTTTATGGTGAGGTTATGATTTATATTAATTAAAAATATAGGTTTGATTGAGGGATTTTAATATTAATCATTAACTAAGTGGTAATACCTTTCTTTTAACAGATTGATATCGGACTGCACTAAATAAGGAATTAATTGATTAAACTTTTCTGGTTCTAAATCATATAATTTTAAATTTAAAAGTTCTTGTATTACCTCATTACTAAACCTCATTTTCACTTTTTGAGCAGGGTTTCCTGCTACGATACTATACGGCTCAACATCTTTCGTTACGATACTACCAGAGGCTACAATAGCGCCTTCCCCAATATTAATTCCTGGCATAATCATAGCTCTCATACCAATCCATGCACCATCTCCAATGATTGTATCTCCCTTCATTTGATAAGCATCAACAATATGCTCCATAAATGGATACAAACTAAACCAATCTGTACGATGGGTATGATTACCTCCCATGAGAATTACGGCTTCTGCAGCAATACAAACATAACTACCAATATGCAACTGATCTATTTCCCAAAGAGGTTCCCAAGCTTTTAAACTGTATTCATCACCATACAGATATCTCACTACACTTTGTTCAAATGAATCACTCCATGCATGGCTGTAGTAACTGGTTGTACCTTTAATATGAATATTTGGATTCTTAACTGTTTGATGTAAATATTCAACTTGTGACCAATGTGGTTTGTTCATTCTCTTACTCTTAATCGTAGCTAATTTTGTAAAGATGAAATAACAAATTTATTTTTCTAATTCAATTATGATCAAGTAACAATTTAAATTTATTATTTATTTTTCAATCAGATAATTTGATAAAAAATGTAAATAATTTGTTTATTTGCCTTGAACTCATAAAAATTTATTTTATCTAAATTAATGATTTAAATATATTAATAAATATCAAACATAAGGAATTCTAAGCATATGTAAAAATAGCCGTTTTAGCTCATGAACTGCTAAAAATTTTCTTCATTCAAGCCAAACAACTTTGTAAACTTTTATTTAGAGCTTTTTTTAATGCCAAGTCAAAAAAACATAAGTAGGCTTTCTACTTCTGCCTCTTCTGAAAAAAATAGTCGAATAAGTCGATTCAATCCCGTTTCATTTATTCCATTATTAGGAGCTATTTGTTATCCATTCTTGCTGATGCTCTTTCATGAAGTTGCTAGCACATCGGCAGAAAAAATGAACTTACTTCAGATTTTAATAGCATCTTTTATTCTTATCTGTACTCTGTTAGTTCCAGTTACAGGGATTGTTGTGTCATGTTATGCGAACATCCCGAAGAACGTTAGACGTTTAGCTTATGCCTGCGTGGTATCTCCCACGCTATATGTTTTACTAGGGGTAGTACAAGCTCTTGTTGGAAGTTCTATTCCTGATCCATGGATTTGGTGCATCATATGGCTGCTTGTAGCAATATGGGCATTTCGCTCAACTGACTATAACTCTTCTTTAGAAATGCCTATTAATATGGCACGGTGGCGAGTTGCCCATGGAATATGTGCATTAATTGTTTGTGTTTACGTTATTTTCCACTTGGGAAATCATCTGGTAGGGCTGATTGGACCTACTCAATATGAAATCGTTATGAATATTGGGCGGGTTATTTATCGTGCCGCTTTTATCGAACCATTATTGGTTGCTGCATTCTTGTTTCAGGTAGGAAGCGGACTTTATCTAGCATGGAAATGGAGCGGAAAAAAACACGATTTTTTTCGGACTTTTCAAATTGCATCAGGGTTGTATTTATCTATTTTCATTCTAGGACACATGAATTCCGTTTTTATTTACGCTAGAACTTATCTCGGAATTGAAACAGACTGGAATTTTGCCACTGGGTATCCTTCAGGACTAATCTATGATCCATGGAATATACGTTTAGTACCGCATTATTTTCTAGGTGTATTTTTTGTTTTAGCTCATCTTGCAACAGGACTAATGTTTTTATTTAAAGCTCATGGTGTTAGGCAACCTGTAATCAATTACTTTTGGGGAGTTGGTCTCATCGGAAGTTTGATTGTTGCATCTGCCATAATTCTTGGAATGATTGGTTTTAGAATTTGATTTTTACCAAGTAAGTAATGTGGAATTTTCCTAAAATTAACATAATGGCGCTTGTGCGAAACTATCTATAAAAATTATTTTAAATAAATTTAACTACCCTGAAAACACCAAAAAGCCGACTTGGAAAGATGTCGGCTTGTTTTTAAGCAAATTTAGTATGTTTTGCCAAGCTCTAACCTTAGCTGTACGCTTTTTCTTACACCAATTCCAGTCAATGACCCATATTCGTACCGATCCAAATCACCTAATATCAACTCATCAGGAACAGGAAGTTCCAAAACATAAAACAAGAATGATAAGTTTGAGCATCAGGACGTGAGGTAGGACAGGAGTTATACCTAAAGTGCGAAATACGAAAAAGCCCGACAGGATGTCGGGCTTTTTCATTTGATCTGAACTCAGTAAGTTCCTAAAAGTTCATCTGCTTAGCATTGTAATAAGTATGAATAGCATCTGCACAACTGTTAATGATTGGGTCTTCATCCTTTTTCCAGATTAATCTGACTTCACTCAAAGTATTGTCATCATGAATGGGAATGAGTCTGACATTATTTGGAAGAATCACTTTAAATTCCTCAGGTACGATACAAATGCCAAAACCATTCGCAACTAATTCCAGTTGAGACCTTTTTCTCGAATAGATTTTGGTTCTTTGGGGAGTAAAACCATTAACCAAACATAAATTAGCAGCCAGATAGCTTAGCCCACCACGCCCTTTATGAGGCACAGAAACAAAATTAAGTTGTGCTAACTCACGAATCGTCACACTTTCTTTTTCGTAGAAAAAGGAGTCTGAACTATGAGCAGCCACATATAGGGGTGCAGTGTATAAACTGATCGAATTTACATCATTTAGATTGTGATAAATCGGTGGGCGAATAAAGCCCAAGTCAATGCTGCCATTTAATAAATATTCGAGCTGTAGTTCAGATGATAAAGTATTCATTTCAATATCAATCAAATGTGTATCACACAACTGCTCAAAGATTTCGAGCTTATTTTGATCAAGCACAATACTACTAGAATGTGCGATTTTAATAATTCTCCCTTCACCGCGACTAATACTTTGAGCACTCACAATCGAGCTTTTTAAATGATCAAGATTGGTCTTTAAACTTTTATATAGTGCTTCACCTGCAGGGGTGAGCCTTATTTTTTTCTCTGAGCGATCAAAAATTTCAAAGCCTAGTTCTTCTTCTAAGTTTTTAATTTGCCTGCTGAGTGCTGATTGGGCAATAAAAAGCTTTTCTGACGCTGCAATAAAGCTACCAGTTTCAACAATCGTGATTAGATAATTGAATTGTTTTAATGTCCACATATCTCAAAATTAGATCATTGCTTGTTTTTTCTATATTAGATTAGATGGTAAAAATCTTATACCTTTTTCATAGATTCTTTATTTGAGTAACTGAAGATGACCATGACAAAGAAAATATTAATATTGATCGCTTTTGTTATCATTTGTCTGCTCGCTCAAAGCTATGATGCTTATATGGGAATGACGAATTCAATAGATCATATGAATTTATTAGGTGATTAACCGCATTCATTTAAGTTAAAGATTAGATTTAATCTATTTGATAAATGGATCTAAAATTTAATCATGTACGCTTTTTCTTACAGTGATTAAGGTGAATATCCCATTTGCAGCTTTAATTGAATTGTCTAATATGAACACATCAGGAACAGGAAGTTCCAAAACATAAAACAAGAATGATAAGTTTGTGCATCA
Source organism: Acinetobacter sp. TR3 (assembly GCF_027105055.1). NCBI lineage: Bacteria > Pseudomonadati > Pseudomonadota > Gammaproteobacteria > Moraxellales > Moraxellaceae > Acinetobacter > Acinetobacter sp. TR3. The sequence goes on along the minus strand of NZ_CP114264.1, from coordinate 3,152,290 downwards.
GGATGTGAGGTATGACAGGAGTTGTACCTAGTGAAAGGAATATGAAAAAAGCTCGACAGGATGTCGGGCTTTTTTTATTCGATTTGAATTTGTTTTGCCCAAAACTCAATAAGAAATTGCAAAGATTGGCTGAGCGGTTTGTAGCTTGGCCAAATCGCCTGAATCGGCATATCTAACCCATTGGTCGTATCACTAAATGCTAAACGAGCTAAACTTTGCTGATAAAAATGCTCTTTCACAACAGAAAGGGGAAAATTTCCCCAACCTAATCCTTGCTCGACCATCTGAATTGCCATCGACAAATTATCAGTCGTCCAATAGGTTTCAGAAACTAGAATGCGTGGATCGGGTAAAGCATAATGTTTACTCGCGACAATAATTTGTCTAGGATCATGCAGATCAGTTTAATAAAAGCATTTTTGTTAGATTTAAGTCTGATGGTTCTGATACCTTGTTATACCTTTGTTTATAATTATCTTTTCGACCATATCTTTGGTTTACCCAGCCATTTGGTGGAGTCGAAAATTGTATCTGTTTAAGTCATTCCTTCATTTGAAATGTATTTTTATCTATGTGTTATTGATCTCAAAATCACAGAATTATTTGAAAAAAGAGCGTATTTATATACGCTCTTTTTTATGGATTTTTAATCTAAACTTGAAAGAGAGATTTCAAATTTAGAGACGAATCCACGTCATATTTCTAAACGTATTATTATTCGGGTTTTTTGCATTTATTGTGAGCATTTTACCTGTTTTGCTTAAACGCGCATTCAAACTATATTTATATCCATCATAAGGATTGATCCATACACCTTGTCCAAATTCTTCATTTAGATTCAGCATTTTAAGATTACTCAGTACTTCCATACCAATAATCGGCTGATTTTTTAAAGCACCAGTACAAGGGGTGCATAGTGTAGGAATCGCCTCTTTGCCTTGAGGATACATTTTCACAATGACAGCACTGTATTGTTCAGTTTTAGAATTACGTCTGATCACAATATCCGATAGATAAGAACCACTCCGTTCATCTACCACTTTCCAAGTACCGATCAATGGATCAGTAGGCATTGCGATCGCTGAAAATGAACTACTTAAGCCTAGGAGAAAGGCGAAACTACGAAAGAAATGAGAATTCATAAAATATATTACGTCTAAAGAAGAATGTGTAAGCGGTGAAATTAATCAGAATATTATTATATTATTATTGTAATTAAATTGTAATATTAAATATTTAGGGAGCAATTTTAGCTCCCTCTATTTTAACCTATACGATACAAACGTTCTTTGGGAAAGACAGCGGTAAAGGTTGAGCCTTCGTTTTCTTTGGAGCTAATTTCTAAATGGGCACCATGTTGCATTAAAACATGTTTGACAATTGCTAAGCCTAAACCTGTTCCCCCTGTCTGACGGCTACGTGCGCTGTCAACACGATAAAAACGCTCAGTTAAACGGGGTAGATGTTTTGGATTAATGCCAATTCCATTGTCTTGTACGGTAAAGTAAGCGTGATCGCCATCTTCATGCCAGCCAATCGTAATAATGCCGCCTTTCGGCGTGTATTTAATTGCATTGGTGATTAAATTACTAAACGCACTAGCAATTTCCATATCAGAGCCGATTAAATCACAATGACTGTCGATATCTAAATTTAAAGTATGACCATAATCGAGATTATAAGCACGCGCATCATCAAATAATTGATTCATCAAATTTGCCATGTCAATAATTTGATTTTTTGCGACTTTTTTATTGTTTTCTAAATTGGATAAAAGCAATAAATCATTCACCAATGCATTCATACGTTTGGTTTGTGATTGCATTTGAGTGAAAGCACGTTTCCAGCGAGGAGTAATGTCATCTTGATCGATAAATGTTTCGATATAACCACTCAGTACGGTGAGAGGTGTACGTAATTCATGAGAAATGTTGTCCACGAAGTCTTTACGCATTTGTTCAAGATTATGTACGCGAGTGGTGTCATACGCCACCAATAAGCGACTTTCGCCACCAAAGCGAGTTAATTTGACTTGCACATATCGGTCTTCGTCCATTTGAGCCTGTAGACGGATACCATCAGGTGCTTGATCGATATGATTAAAATATTCAATAAAACTGGGTTGACGCAAAATAGCCAGTAAATTACGTCCACGATCCAAAGGATTGATGCCCAATAACTTCTCGGCAGCAGGATTCCACCATTCAATCTGATGTTGGTCATCAATCAAAACAACAGCTTCCGCCAATGCAACCAGAGATGATTGAGCACGATCAATCAAACCTACCATTTCGGCTTGAACGATACGTTCTTGTCGCTGCGCTCGATAGACATTAAATAATAATGCACCCCAAATACCGCTTAGATTTGGGGGAACATCATAGGGACGATTTGAAATCCACTCATTGACTAAATACAGTGAGCGGAGTTGGAGTATAAAAAAAACGACGAACGCGACAAAAATACAGCTCCAAAAGTATCCAACCCCGAATCCAATTAAGCTCGCAATCAATAAGAAAAAAAGTAGCAGTCTTAGATCTTGTTTTGCAAACGTCCATAAATTGCTGTCACGGAAACGTTGATGTTCACGTGCCAGTTCAGGGACGGGATAAGGTTCATACATAAAGGATTTTAACCTGCTGCTAAATCAGCTCGTGTAGAAAAACGATAGCCTGTGCCACGTACTGTTTGTACAAAACGATCTACGCCAAAAGGTTCTAAGACTTTGCGTAAACGTCGGATATGCACGTCAATGGTTCGGTCTTCGATATAGACATTACCGCCCCACACTTGATCCAGTAATTGTGCACGTGTATACGCACGTTCAGGGTGTGTCATAAAGAAAGCCAATAAACGATATTCGGTTGGACCCATATCGAGAATACTGTTACCAAAGCTCACACGCTGGCTGACTGGGTCGAGCATTAAGCCATTAGCATCAATGACTTTCTCGCCACTGAGTGCATTTGCACGACGCAACACAGCTTTGATACGAGAAACCAATTCACGTGTAGAGAATGGTTTGGTCATATAATCATCTGCACCTGCATCAAGTCCTTGCACTTTATGGTCTTCTTCACCACGTGCAGTGAGCATGATCACAGGAATCTCTGCCAAGTTTTCATCACGTTTGAGGCGACGGCATAGATCTACACCACTGACACCACCCGGTAGCATCCAATCCAGCAAAATAAGAGCAGGACGCTGATCGACGATAATCTGATGCGCTTGTTTGGCATCCTCAGCTTGTAAACATTGGAAGCCTGCCATATCCAAAGAGGTATGGATCATTTCGCGGATCGGTAGCTCATCATCGACAATTAAAATATAGTCATCTTTCACTGCGCAATACCCTTAAAATCTGTAACGGTGAACCGTTTTGTTGTTATGACAGGCTTATTACAAAGATTAATTATGACAATATCATTGCAAAAGAGTTAATAAAGTCGAATTTAGCAATAAATTGTGACAATTCTAGGGCAGAGTAGTGACCAAATGATGACAAGTTGTTTGTAAATAAAACAAATCAATTCATTTGGTTAATACCATTGAAACCTTTTTATTGTGTTCGTCACAAAACTGTAAAAGGATTTTAATTTTTTTGTGAGGTGGTTTCAATAAATGATAAAAAAACAGCACAACAAGCAGATAACACATCTTCTAAGGGCTGTTTAAAACCTTCGGAAACCCAACGAATAATAATATGCGTCACATAACCATTTAAACCTGTTGCCATTAATGAAACTTCTTCACCACTTTGAGGTGCATTCGGCATGGTAATCATCACGAAAGCTTGGATAATTCGGTCAAATTGAGTCAAGGTTTCTTGAATCGTCGCCTGATTATGTAAATCTTGTACCAACATGGCATCGATATAAATAATTCGTGCCATACGAGGGTCATCTTTAATTGCGCTTAATAATGCGGATAAACCTGCCGTGACCATATTCTTAGGTTCAGGCGCAGCCATCAGCACGGCTTGGGTTAAACAATTTTGCATTTTGCCAATCATTCTTAAGAATACCGTTTGGAAAAGTTCCTCACTTTTCTTAAATGATTCATAAAAATAACGCTCAGTCAGCTTCGCCTCATTACAGACATCTTTGACAGTGACCGAAAAAAAACCCTGTGTACCATAGGTTGCAATGCCTGCTTCAATCAACTTTTCGCGGCGAACTTCTTTGCGTTCAGTTAAAGAGAGACCTTTAAACTGACGCTCTTTCGCTTCGGTATTATTTTTCTTGCGTGTCGCTAGATCTTCAGTTGCCATGGAAAAACCGTTCCCTAAAAAGTCTTTAAATCGTATATCTAAGATTTATTTGCATTTTAAACAGGTCTTGCGAATTTAGAATAACTAAATTTCGTAAAACTTATTTCATCGTGTCTAAACATCTTACGTCATGAAATGTAAATAGACCTAATATGACAAGTAATATGTTGGTTATTGCCATTTGTCTTAAAGCTGTAGTGTACTATATTGACAACCCATATTGTCAAAATTATATTGGTTATAGCTTAAACTGCACATGATCAAGACAAATGTGTGCATATCATTCGCAATACAAAGGATAGGCAATGAAAAATTTTAAAAATAAAGTCGCAGCGATCACAGGTGCAGGTTCTGGGATTGGACAACAATTGGCAATTTTATTGGCTAAACAAGGTTGCCATTTGTCATTGAGCGATATCAATGAGAAAGGATTAGCGCAAACTGTTGAGTTGGTAAAACAGAACCCAATCACAGTAACGACCAAAGTGCTTGATGTGTCTAACCGTGAAGCGGTGAAGCAATGGGCGCAAGAAACTGTTCAAGATCATGGCTCAGTGAATATGATTTTCAATAACGCAGGTGTGGCACTTGGCTCAACTGTTGAAGGCGCAAGCTATGAAGATTTAGAGTGGATCGTGGGAATTAACTTCTGGGGCGTGGTTTACGGCACCAAAGAATTCTTACCATTCATTAAGCAAACCAAAGATGGTCATATCATTAATATCTCAAGTATTTTTGGTTTAACTTCGCAACCAACACAATCTGCATACAATGCAACAAAATTTGCGGTACGTGGTTTTACTGAATCATTACGTCAAGAACTTGATATTGAAAAGAGTGGCGTAAGTTCTCTTTGCGTACACCCAGGTGGTATCCGTACCAATATCGCAAAAGCTGCTAAAATGAATGACAGCTTAAAGAGCTTGGGCATGGATCCAAATAAATCGATCAAGCAGTTTGATAAATTTTTACGTACACCGCCAGAAGAAGCTGCTCGTCAGATTTTAAATGCAGTATTGAAAGATAAACGCCGTCTGCTAATTGGAACAGATGCTCGTATTGTGGATTCTTTCCAACGTCTATTCCCGACGGGTTATCAACGTATTGCTGCACTTGCAACGAAAATGATGTAAGTTTCAAGCATAAAAAAAGCCATTCTTAGAGAATGGCTTTTTTATTTGAGGATCAAAGAAGTTTTTAAATAAGGACTTTGATCTTGGTTTTCTTCCAAAAGAACTGATAATAAGAGGCTTGTAATACGCATAAGCACACAAAAGAAAGTGCATAAGCAGTCCAAATGCCCGTTAAGCCCCATAACGAACTAAACCAATAGGCACAAGGAACTTCAATTACAATAATGGTCAGAATATTAATCATCATCGGAACATTGACGGTTCCACTAGCCCGCATGATTGAAGCAAAAATAGCACTCGCACCAAAGAATAAAAGCGACCACAATACGATGAATAAGAGCTGCTGCCCAAGTTCAATGACGCTGTGATCGGTAATAAATAATGCCATTAAATATTTGGAAAATAAGTAGGCTAAAGTGATCAAACTGCCTGTGAATATGACATTCATTCCCAAAGCGGTTCGTGTAACTTTGGCTAATAATTCGGGTTTTCCTGCACCAATTGCTTGAGCGGCAAAAATAGAAGCCGCAATTGAGATAGAGAGGGCAGGAAACTGAATATAGTTGAGTACTTGGTTCACTGCACCATACGCTGCGGTCGCATGCGCACCATAATGATTAACCAAACCAATGATGACTAAGCCTGCCAATGAGGTCGTCACCATTTGGATGCCTGTTGGGATACCAAGCTTTAAGATTAGTTTGCTTAGATTGCTATCGTGACGAATACTTTTCAATAGACGGGCATCTATTTTCAGTGGATGGTTCTTGTAATTAAGGTAGAAGCTCAGAAAAATAAGGACTGCGGCATATCCCATAATAGTTGCCACCGCAGGCGCGACAATGCCCAGAGCAGGGAATCCAAAATAGCCTTTGAGCAAAACAGGTGTTACCGCCAAACCAATCAGGCTGGTTAGGCTCAATGCAATCAAAGGGGTAACACTATCACCGACACCGCGTAAAATCGAAGTATAAATAATATAGACAAACAGTAATGGACTACCCACCAGCATCCAACGAACATAAGGTAAAGAAAGATGCATGACTTTAGGATCTGTACCTAATAATTGCAAAATATGCTCGGCAAAGCTCCAACCTAAAACAGCAATAATGCTGCCCCCAATTAAAGTCATAAATAGAGTCGAACCAATCACACTTCTGACTTTTTCAAGATTTTGTGCACCCCATGCCTGTCCAATCAGTACAGTCGTTCCTGCGGAGATCCCGATGACAAATGCCAATAAAAAGAAAAGAATTGGGAAGAATACAGAAACCGCAGCAATCGCATCAACTCCCATCATTTGACCTACAAAGATGGTATTAATCGTTCCCGACAAGTTCTGTAAAATGTTGGTAGCAATCAACGGAACAAGAAAAACAAAAAAAGTTTTCCATAGATTGGGTTGCATGACCAAAGGTTGGCGTGGTGTCATTCTATTTCCTTCACGCTTCGCCCAGAAACGTTTCTATTTTTTCCACCATACCATCATCGGTCATATTGACGTCATGATTGTTCGGTTTATTTTTGTTGATCAACACTCTGCAAGGATTGCTCCTGCACGTTGTAAAGTCTGATCAGTTTTGGCAAAGCAGAATCGAATCAGGCGTAGTGACTCGGGGGCTTGTTGATAAAAAACGGAAATAGGAATCGCGACAATTTTGTGTTGCTCTGCGAGGAATTGGCACATTTCCACATCATTCAAGTCAGGGCGAATCGCACTGTAATCGAGATTTTGGAAATAAGTGCCTTGTGATGGAATAAATTGGAAACGTGAATTTTGGATTTGGGTATTAAAAAGATCCCGTTTTGCCTGATAAAAATGTGGGAGTTCCTGAACGTGCTCAGGATGCTGCTGCATATAGTGCGCTAAGGCAACTTGGCAAGGTGTGGTGCCGCAGAAATTGGCAAATTGATAAATCTGACGGAACAGATGCATCAAATGCGGAGCAGCAACACAATAGCCTGTTTTCCAACCTGTAACATGATAACTTTTGCCAAAAGAACCAATCACATAACTACGTTCACGTAATTCTGGAAATTGTAGTGCGCTATAGTGCTTTTGCCCGTCAAAAACCAAATGTTCGTATACTTCATCTGACAGCACCACAATATTTTTATCTTGAATGAGTTCAATCAGTTGGTGCCAGTCTTGTTCTGACCAAATTGCCCCTGTTGGGTTATGTGGTGTATTGACGATAATCATGCGAGTTTTTGCATTGATACAATCTTTGACCTTTTGCCAATTCACCTGAAATGTTGGCGCTTCTAAATGAATATGAACTGATTTTCCCCCTGCCAGTTGTACCGCAGGGGCATAGCTGTCATAGCTCGGGTCAAAAATAATGACTTCATCATCTGCATGAATACAGGCTTGAATGGCACAAAAAATCGCAATGGTTGCGCCAGGGGTAATGGTAATTTCAGTGACAGGATCGAGTTGCAGTAGATCTCGCTGCAAAAACTGCTTTGCCAATTGCTCTCTTAATGCCAACACACCATCACCCGCAGGGTACTGGTTATAACCTGAAAGCGTGGCTTGGCTAAGGGCTTCGAGTAGTGCAGGCGGAGCAGGAAAATCGGGAAAGCCTTGTGATAGATTCAGTGCATTCAGTCGTTGTGCGAGTTCAGTCATCACGCTAAAAATAGTAACACCTTGGCTTGGGAGTTTTGACTGAAGCTGCAACATTGTGGTTAACCTAATTCCATTTTATTTTGAGGTGATTGTAGCGATAAAGAGGGGATTTTTCCAAATTCTCGCTTTCTAAATAACAAGAGATAAGTCTCTCTTGTTCGTTTAAAGAGTGTGTTTCCCATCAAGAGAAATACTGGAATTGTGTCTTAATAAAAACAATTCTGACAGAATTGGTCAATTTTGATTTAAAATTGTAAATTTAATTGTTAATTTTCAAATATATAGGGTGTTTATATTTTATTTTTTAAGCGATATAATTTACAGGTGTTGATTAAAATAAATACTATTTTTTGTCAAATAGGGCATTCAGTAATGGACAGTTTCGATCTAAAAATACGCTACCCACATCATATTGATTTAAAAGATGTAGAGCAGCTTGAGGCACTGAATACTATTGGGGTATTAACTCGCTTTGATAAAATGGGTTGGAAAAAACAATTAAGCCGTTGGCTACAGCTTAATGGTGCTAGCCCAACGTTTACCATTACCGATGAAAACAAGGAACGAACGATAGAAATTGTCTTGAATCCTTATGGGTCTGCTCAAGAACTTAAATTTATCGTGAAGACTAATATTCCAGTGGTTATTGCTAAAAAGCAAATCTTTGGATTAATTACGCTTCAGGCAAAAGAAAAGATTCATTTTGATCAACTTTCATTGGTACAAGTGAAAACTTATCTGACCGCATTTTTAAAGCAAGATACAGATGCTTTGACTCGTTATTATCAAGAAAGTAAATACATGGTTTGATCTACGAAAAGGGCGTGAAATGATAGATTTCTAAATCGGATGATATTCGTATTGGGGCTTATTTTATTTCAATTCAGTGATAAAAAAGACGATAAAACATCACGGTTTTACCGTCCTTAATCATATCATTTACAAAACATTTTCAACAACCGCACGAATCACACCGAGGGCTAAACCAATAAACGCACCCACGATGACGCCATTGACACGGATCATATGCAAATCACCACCCACCTCACTTTCGATTTTGGCAATCATTTCACGCGAATCCCATTCATGAATGCGTTCACTGATATAGCGAATAATCTTATCACTGTATTGCTCACTGAAATTGGTTGCTAAGCCGACCATTTTCTCATTCAAGACTTGGCGCACTTTTTCATTTTGAATCAAGCTTTCACCCAATTGTTGAATCGCGACTTGTAAGTTGGTGGCAATGCCTGAATCTTCTTGCATTAAATCAGTTTTAATCGCATCGCATAAAATCGCCACTGCACCACTGATAAAGTTCAGCACTTGTGGGCTATCGAGCAGCGCATCTTTTCCACTATTTAAACGTTGACTGGCATCACTGTCTGTATCTGCCAGTTGTAACATCAGTGCATGCGTGGTTGCTTCAATGTCTTGTCGCCATGGATGTTCAGGATTGGCTAACATTGATTCAACTTTTTCAATCAGTGAGTCAATCGTCCGTTGTTGCACATCAATCCCAATCCAACTTGCACCTTTAGCAAGCTTCCAAACACCTAATTCTTGGAACAGTTTACGTGATAGATCTCGTGCCTCTTCAGGATGAGAGACCATCCACTCATGCGCCAGATCAAGACCACGTTGTAATACGTCTTGATGGAAATCATTTTCTAAAACAGCACGTAACATTTCACTGGCGAGTTTATTGATTTTGGTACTGCGCACCCATTGCACACTATTGTTTTGCACAAAGTGGGCAATTTGATCTTGGCTCACAAATTCAAAAATTTTCGGTACAGTATGTTGAATCATCTGTACGACTTGTTGGTTATTTTGAGGCTTGGCTAGCCATTGACCGACGGCCAAACTGAGGTCGGCATTTTTTAAACTGCGTTCAACAATTTGAGGAGATAAAAAGTTTTCTTGTACAAAACGCCCCATTGATTCTGCAATACGAGCTTTATTCCGTGGAATAATTTCGGTGTGGTCACGCAATAGTTTTGGTAAAGGCATTTTCCCAAAAGGGTTGCGAAAGAGTACAGTGACAGCGTACCAATCAGCCAGCCCACCAACTACACCTGCTTCTGCACCGAGCATCAAGATGTGGATGATCCATTTATATTCAGGTAGAAAATGTGCCACGACCATTAATGCAATCCATGCCACCACAGCAATAATCAATGCCATTGTGGCGAAGTACTTACTTCTTTGCAGGCTCGGTACGTGAATTTCTTCGACTGAATTCATTGAGTCATCCTTATCAATTTACTTTTTGTTTTGAGGTGGCGCAGGGGGCTGCAACACGTCTCCTGTTGGACTCAATCCGTATTTTTGCCCTAATGATTGCAAAATGAGTTGCGCATCAAAAGCATCAGGTGATTGCTGCTGAGTCTGAAAACACTCGATAGTATACGACACTTGGATTGGATCAAGATTGACCACTTGTGGCATATCATAGAATGGATCGGGCCAAAAGGCAGGGTGACGACGATAGTAGCCATATGGGTAATACGATGGGGTGGAGTAAATCACGGCTTGGCGTTGCGTTTTATGTCGTGCGTTACTTGGGTCATCGACCACGGTAAAATAACGGAAACCATTTTTTATCGTGGTTTGTGCAGCTTTGAGTAAAGTAATTTCCTCTGCTGTACCATAACTCAAATTATTATCTGCTTGGAAACCAATGCGGTAAGTTTTGTTATTTAATGGATAAGCGGTGAATTGACCCAGTTGATCGAAGGTTTTGGGTTTAGATGGAACGGTTGCACAGCCTGTGAATGTCAATGCAACAAGGAGGGGCGTGTAGATCAATAAAGCTTTCATCTGCAATTCCTATGGTCAAAGTCGTGGGAGATGAGTGACTTAAAAGCTGCTATTCGGTTCTGTTAAAAATGCTAGTTCTTCGGGGGTTGAGACGCGCCCTAATAGCGCATTGCGATGTGGGTAGCGTCCAAAACGGTCGATAATGACTTTATGTTTTTTCTCGAAATTTAAGTTAATTTCGTTGCCCAAGCGTTGGAACAGTTTTAAAGCAAACTCATGTATCAGCTTAGATTCACTATGCATAAATGGCATATACAAAAATGCACGTTGTTCAGGGCTAAGTTGAGCATCGAGTTGTAAGCTAATCGCTTCTTGAGCCAGTATCAACGCCATATTGTCATAGGCAAAGGCTTGCGCTTGGTCTCGATATAGATTGCGAGAAAATTGATCTAGCACAATGATCTCAGCTAAACGACCTTCTGGTGTGTGTCGCCAAGACCAAAGTTCAGCTTGGATCGCTTGATGGTGAATTATTTGAAATTGGTCGCGAATTTTTGCATCAAATTCATCACTTTTGGCAAACCAAAGCGAGCGATGCTCAGGGTCAAACCAGAAATTAATAATGTCCTGCGCTTGCATAGTTCAGTATCCATCGGAAGATTTATTTTTTAATAAAATCACAATTTCAGCATGTCTTATGTAATAAGATTGTGATAAAAATTGCCAAACTAAATCAGATGACTAGATCACAATTGTCGTTATAATTGGCGGAATAACCGAGTCGCGACCATTGATGTGGTTTGCTGATCTTAAATAAGCGAGCATATAAATTATGAATCAACCCAGCATACTTTCTTCCTTTGTGATACCGACTTGGGTAGATGCTTCGCTATTAAAAGGAATGTTACGCGGTATTGAACGCGAAAGTTTACGTATGCAAAGCAATGGATTTTTATCACAAAAAAATCATCCAGATGCTTTGGGTTCTGCACTGACACATCCGCATATCACGACAGATTATTCAGAAGCATTGATGGAGTTTATTACCACACCGAAAACAACCATCGCAGCTGCATTAGATGAATTAAGAGATATCCATAGCGTAGTGCATCAGCAGCTAGAACAAGGCGAAAGACTTTGGCCACTTTCTATGCCGTGTATGTTGGACGACAACGAAGAGAATATCCGATTAGCACAGTACGGCACTTCTAATATTGGCCGCTTTAAAACCTTATATCGTCATGGTTTAGGTGTACGTTATGGTCGCCGTATGCAAACCATTTCGGGTGTGCATTACAATTTATCTTTTCCTGATCAATTGTTTGCAGTATTGCAACAACATGAAACCAAGCCAGAATTAAAACAACTCAGTTTGCAGGATTATCGTAGCCATCGTTATTTCGGTTTGATTCGAAACTTTATTCGTTTGATCCCTTTAGTGATGTATATGTTGGGTGCTAGCCCATCGGTTTGTCGTTGCTTTTTAACAGGGCGCGAGCATCACTTGCAGCCGTTGGTTAAAGGAACATTATATTTACCAGAAGCGACTGCGTTGCGGATGGGGCGTTTGGGCTATCAAAACTCAGCACAAAAAGAATTGGGCATTCATTACAACGATCTACACGATTATCTCGATGGATTACAAAAAGCGGTACATACCCCTTATCCTGAATTTACCGATTTAGGTTTAAATGATGAACAGGGTGAGCCGATTCAAATCAATGATCACGTGCTCCAAATCGAAAATGAATACTACAGTCTCGTTCGTCCGAAGCAAGTGCCACAAGCGGGTGAAACCCCATCACAAGCATTGAAAAATCGTGGTGTGGGCTATGTGGAATTACGTGCAGTCGATGTCAATCCCTATAGTGCGATTGGAATTGATGAAATTTCAGCGGGTTTTCTTGAAAGTTTAGCGTTGTATTGTTTATTAAATGACAGTCCTGATTTGTTTGCAGAAGAACAAGAGCAAATTGATCATAATCAAACTGAAGTGGTTAATCGTGGACGTGCAGTAGATGCTAAAATTATAGAAGGTGAAACAATAGTTTCACTTCATGATTGGGCACAGCGTCATTTAAATGCGATTCAAGACTGCGCTATTTTGTTAGATCAAATGGATGGTTCACAATTATATTGTGAGGCAATCCAAGTGATGCAGCAGCGTTTAGATCATGTTGAAAATACACTTTCCGCGCATGTGATTAAAGATACTTTGGATCATGGTGGGACATGGAACTTTGGGAGTGTCATGGCTCAACAACATGTCAATCGTTATGAGCAACATCAGTTGGGTGCAGAAAGAGAACAATATTTTGCAGAATTAGCGCAAACATCGTTGCAAAAACAGGCGCAACTTGAACAAGATAACGACATCAGCTTCGAACAATATCTTGCACAATACCGTTAAAATTTTAGAGGACTTCCCATGCGATGGACTTACCGCTTAGTTAGTGCATTACTGGTACTAACGAGTATTATTGGTATCTCGTTTGCGTTGTATTTAGAACATGTGCAAGGTTTAGAGCCTTGCCCACTGTGTATTTTCCAACGTATTGGCTTAATTGGAATGGGATTGATTGCCTTAGTCGCATTTATTCATAATCCGATTTCAAATGGTTTTAAACGTTTTTATGCACTATTAGCAACCTTATCCATTGGTTGGTCAGTTGGCGTGGCATCTCGTCATGTTTGGCTACAACATTTACCACCTGATAAGGTGCCAAGTTGTGGTCCAGGCTTAGACTATTTAGTTGATGCATTGCCAATGAAAGCGGTATTTCAAGAAGTGCTTTCAGGTTCAGGCGAATGTGCAGCAATTGATTGGACTTTCTTAGGACAATCTCTACCAGTATGGTCCTTGCTGTATTTCAGTTTGATCTTATTGGTATGTTTATGGCAGTTGTTTAGACATTATAGTGCCGCTAAATAATAAAAAAGCCAACGATGCGTTGGCTTTTTTATTGGATCAAGAAGACTGAGATCAGGTTTCTACGATGCCATCTAAATCGTCAAAAGTATAATTATTCGGAACGTTGATTAAATGTGTTTGGATACCTTCCTCAACGACTTCGTCAACATCGGGATATAACCAACGCGTAATCTGTTCAGCAACACTCGAATGGTATTGAATTTCAAAATGGTTTAAACCATAGAATACGGCTTTATGAGTTTCTGGTAATTTAAGTTGGAAGCGTGGATTTTGATGTTCACCTAGCGCACTTTTTACACTGACCAAATAATCGCCAATGACAGAGAGTGCTTTATTACGCAATTTCTCAAATTCTAAAGTACCTGCAATTAAGAAGGTATTGATATGTGAGGGCAATGGTGCAGGTTTACGATTGTCATCCGCAAAGCCAATACGTGCATCATTATGTTCCCAATCATCATCTCGAACACTGCCATGACGCAAATCTAAAATACCATTACTACGAATGTTGACCAGTTGACCAATTAAGCTAATAAAAGGGAATGCGCCCAATTTATCTTGCAAAATAAAACCAAAGCGTTCTAGCACTGCACCATGATGTGGCGAACCAATACAAACTAAATTCTCAACCATGTGCACCCATTGGTAGAGATTTTGTTTGCCATAAAATAGGGCGCTACGAGAAACCAAGCCACCCATACTATGTCCGATTAAATCAATGCTGGTGATTCTTGGATTTCGTTGCACTAAATCTTCAAGTACATTTGCAAAGCTTCGACCATTTGCAGAAATACGACGCCCTGTATTGTAGTTCAGATATAACATGGTGTTGTTGTCCCGTTGCGCAAGCAAACGTTCACCAATTCCACCATAACGACTATTTGACCAGCTGAGATGATTCATACACAGACCATGTGTAAGAATGACAATACGACCAGTTAATTCACCTTGTTGTAATGATCCATAATGATCATAAAGCACCATAGGTAAAGCCATTGGGTTGTGTTGTTTTAAGAAAAAGTCTCCAAAAATGCCATTTAATGCACCCACCACAAAATGAAGTGTTGGTGTCAGGGGCTTATCATGCAGCACCGGGAATTTTTCAATAATATGACGTAAACTTGGTGCAAGAAAACTGCTACCGTACTTCTGTAATGTGTCATAAGAAAATTGATAAAATTTTTGCAACTGTGGAAGTTTCTGTAATTTTTTAGCTTTTTGTGCGCTTAAACCAAGTGTTGTCCGTAACACTTCTGTTTGCACTAATTGCACCAATTCGTGAACACCACTTAAGCTTGTGCTCACAACTTGTGCAAAACCTTCCAAGACATCTGCCTGACTAGGGGGTGTACTGTCCCATTTGCAGTAGGTTTCATGCAGAGGCGTTAAACTTGGCATATTGATTTCCCCATCCTTGATATATACCGAAGGTTTGAAGTAATTGACTTAATATTCTTTAGATAAACTACAACAAACGCTTACATCTTATGTGTTTCATAAGTAATTTTTTTAGAATACTGATGAACGGAGTGCACTATCGTTTTTTGTGTCAGACAATATCAAGCTTAAATGTAATTTATATTGTTGTTTGTTTGTCTATTAATCTGAATAATGTGATTTATTTGGCAATAAGTCAAGCTGTTGTCTATTATGGTGCGTATGCAAATTATTTATTTACATGGCTTTCAAAGCAGCCCCATGTCAAAAAAGGGGCAACAATTAGAACAATATTGCACGAATGTTGAGCATACTGATGTGCATTTACCTGATTTGAATAAGCCGCCTGAACACGTTTTAAGAGATGTTTCTAAGCTGATTGAAAGTTTACCACTCGATCAAGTTGCATTGGTTGGAAGTAGCTTAGGGGGATTCTATGCGACATATTTTGTCGCAAAATATGGATGCCCTGCTGTACTGATTAATCCTGCTATGCAACCATGGCAGTTATTCGAAGATTTATTCGGGATTGAACAAATCCCGCTCAAAGTCACTGATTCATGGACACTCGATGCCGACCAATTGCAGCAATTACAATCAATTGCTGACACGAAGTTAAAGCATGCTGATAAAATTCTT
Organism: Acinetobacter sp. TR3; assembly: GCF_027105055.1. Taxonomy (NCBI): domain Bacteria; kingdom Pseudomonadati; phylum Pseudomonadota; class Gammaproteobacteria; order Moraxellales; family Moraxellaceae; genus Acinetobacter; species Acinetobacter sp. TR3. The sequence continues at coordinate 3,136,484 of NZ_CP114264.1, read as the reverse complement.
GTACTGTTGCAACGAGGTGACGAAGTCTTGGATTATCGTCAAGCACAACGTTATTATAATGCAGCACAGCCATCGGCATTGATTTTAACCGACGCTGATGGTGATCATGCAATGGATGATTTTGAAGAAAAATTACCTTTCGTACTCCGATTTTTATCGACAGCCCTCTAATAAGGAAGTCAGACCCAGTGACACAATACACGGCACAATCCCTTGAAGTTCTTTCAGGTTTAGATCCTGTTCGTCGTCGTCCCGGTATGTATACCGATACCTCACGTCCAAACCATTTGGCGCAAGAGGTGATTGACAATGCGGTGGATGAAGCACTTGCAGGACATGCCAATCAAATTTGTGTCACCGTATATGAAGATGGTTCATTGTCAGTCGAAGATAATGGACGAGGTATGCCAGTCGATATTCATCCTGAATATGGACAAAGTGGTATTGAAATTATTTTGACCAAATTACATGCAGGCGGAAAATTTAGTACCGATAATTATCAATTTTCTGGTGGTTTACATGGTGTTGGTATTTCTGTCGTGAATGCCTTATCAACACGTGTTGAGGTTGCGGTACAACGCCAAGGTAACTTGTATCAAATGGCATTTGAACAAGGCGAACCTGTTGCACCATTATCGGTGTTAGAAGGTAAAGTTGCGAAACGTGCGACAGGAACAACCGTTCGGTTCTGGCCAGAAGCAAAATATTTTGATAGTCCAAAATTTGCCCTAAAAGCATTGAAGCATAATTTAAAAGCTAAAGCCGTTTTAGCGGCGGGCTTAAAAATTATTTATGACGATAAAATTAATAATGAAAAAATTGAATGGCAGTTTGAAAATGGTTTAGTCGACTATTTAATGGATGAACTTGAGGGTCGAGAGATTCTACCTGATCCTGCTTTTGTCAGTAGTGGACAAGCAGAGCGAGCAGCTTGTGAATTTGCGATCTGTTGGAATGTTGAGGGTGGTGAACAAATACAAGAAAGTTACGTCAATTTGATTCCAACCGCACAAGGGGGAACCCATGTCAATGGATTGCGTTCAGGGGTCACGGAGGCGTTACGAGAGTTCTGTGAGTTACGTAATTTATTACCACGTAATATGAAACTCTCTGCGGAAGATGTTTGGGATGGGGTCAATTTCATTCTATCGCTGAAATTCCAAGAACCTCAATTTTCTGGTCAAACCAAAGAGCGTTTATCGAGTCGTGAAGCCTCCAATATTGTGTTGAATATTGCCAAAGATGCCTTTGCTTTATGGTTAAACCAACATGCTGAGATTGCAACGCAGTTAGCTGAAATGGCAATTGCTAAAGCTGGGCGTCGCTTAAAAGCAGCGAAAAAAGTGGAGCGTAAAAAGATCGTCTCTGGTCCTGCGTTACCCGGAAAACTGGCTGATTGTGTGGGTTTAACGCGTGAAGACAGTGAATTATTTATTGTCGAAGGAGACTCTGCGGGTGGAAGTGCTAAACAAGCTCGTGACAAGAATTTCCAAGCGATTATGCCGATTCGTGGAAAAATTCTAAATACGTGGGAAGTATCTTCGGATGAGGTGCTCGCTTCTCAAGAGGTTCATGATATTGCGATTGCCATAGGGGTTGATCCGGGTAGCGATGATCTATCTGAATTACGTTATGGCAAAATCTGTATTCTTGCCGACGCAGACTCGGATGGTCTACATATCGCGACATTACTCTGTGCGTTGTTTGTGAAGCATTTCCCGACTTTAGTTGAAGACGGTCATTTGTTTGTCGCAATGCCACCACTGTATCGTATTGATATTGGTAAAGATGTTTATTATGCGTTAGATGATAGTGAACTCGAAAGCATTTTGAAAAAAGTGAAAGGTAATAAAAATCCGCAAATCACTCGATTTAAAGGATTGGGTGAGATGAATGCCAGTCAATTGCGTGAAACCACGATGGATCCCAATACCCGCCGTTTAGTCCAACTCGATTTGGATGATGCACATTTTACCGCAGGATTATTAGATAAATTGCTTGCCAAAAAACGTTCGAGTGATCGTAAGCATTGGTTAGAACAGAAAGGTAATTTGGCGGATATTATCGTCTGATGAAACAATATCCTTCACCTGATGATATTCAGGAAATGCGTCGCAGAGGTTACGATTCCATTACAATCGCAGAAGCTGAGGAATTATTACCACGTTGGCATCAGTTGAATCAGCTCAGACAAAAGATTGAGAGTGCTTTTGCTGGGGTCACTTTGCAAGAGGGTATTGGTTTATATGAAGCGCAAGGAATAGATGATTATGCAAGTCAGGCACAATGTCTGGCTTATCGTGCCAAAGATGAAAAATTAGACTGGCATAATATCTCAATCAATGACTTGAATCGCTGTAACAGCAGTCCAACTTTCTTTGATGCTCAGGGTATGCTGTTTCATTTACCTGCATTTTTATTGGCAAGTTTAAATGGTGATTATTTACATGATCTCACTTTTACATTGATACATCTAGGTGATGACAGAGAAAGAAAATTTTGCTTATTTAGTGCTGAACAGCGCGCAGTTGTTGCAGATTATTTACAATTTTTGTTGGATGAGCCTGATTGTAGTTACCATCATCAGGAAATTATGAACGCATTAATTACTGGTTATTGGTCTAATACAATCTAATATTAACGTGTTGGAAAACATTTAAAGAAGCCGCACCTTTGAATTTGGATGATGCGCATTTTACCGCAGGATTATTAGATAAATTGCTTGCAAAAAAACGTTCGAGTGATCGTAAGCATTGGTTAGAACAGAAAGGTAATTTGGCGGATATTGTGGTTTGATTTGAATCGATTTTTTGCATAGCCCAGTCCATCTGGGCTTTTTTATGTCTTGTTAAAAATATGAATTCATAAGCATAAGAATAAATATGGAACGCTATTTGCTTTTTATCTATCGGTAAAATTCTATCTAACATTTGAAGCACATTGATCAAAATGTCTTGTTTGTTTCTAAGATTTTAAAATTCAAATATATCAAATTTTCAATTGATAATAGTGGAAATATAATGAAGCGTTTTTTAAGTATTTTTTTTCCAATTTTGTTTAGTAATACGATTTTTATTCTGAGTGGTGTTATTGATACTGCTTTCTTATCCCACTATAGCCATGTGCATTTAACGGCTTTATCCGTTTCTCTTTCAGTTTATATGATTGTTTTTGTGGTGGGCTACGGATTACTACAAGGAATGTTTCAAATCCTCGCTGAAGAAAAAGGGCGGGAAATAAATCAACAAAAATTAACTAACCTCGTGAGTTTGGCTGTATTAATCGCAGCTGTGTTTAGTATTTTCGCGATCATTTTGATCAACAATACTGAGCATCTATTAACCTTTTTTCAAGCACCTGACACGGTTCTGATACTGGTTAAAAATTGCTTGATGATTTTTTCAGTCGATCTGGTGATTCGTCTATGTTGTCGTATCTTAACCATACAAATACAGGTTTTAGATCGTCCTATCATCGCGACATATATTGGTGTGGTTTTTTTGTTGATCAAACTGCCACTGTCCTATGCTTTGATCAATGGAGTGGCGTACTTTGATATTGCACCTTGGGGTGTCTATGGTGCCGTATTTTCGACATTGCTTGGGGACAGTGTGATGTTGATATTGCTGTGCGGTTATATACGTGGCAAAGCTGTTTTTAAACTTGATCTGAGTCGCTTTTCTTTCAATTATGAATTGTTGATTCGTTTTCTTCGAATTGGAATACCCACCGCTCTCATGATCGTGATTGATGTGATTGCTTTCATGGCGATTTCGATTTTAGCATTACCACTTGGCAGTATCGTGATTGCCTCGCATCAAGTGATCGCAAGCATATGTTCCATGCTATACATTTTACCTGCCGCATTTTCTGTTGCATTCAGTTTGATGTTATCTGAAAAAATTGGTGCTCAACAGAAGCAAGTTGCTTTACTTTGGTCAAAAAAAGCCTTTCTGCTTATATTTGTTTTAGCTGTGACTTTATGCAGTATTTTACTACTTCTTCGTGAGGAATTCATTTCCCTATTTACTCAAGATTCAGCGGTTATTCAGATCACGATCTACCTCTTTATACTCGGAATACTGTTTCATTTAGCCGATGCAATGTTATGTATTTTTGCAACGGTATTACGTTGCTGGGACATAACGATTGTACCGAGTATGATTTATAGCAGCTCGTTATTGATCTTTGGTCTAGGCTTTGGTCAGGTATTGGCATATTGGGGAATGGATTGGTGGATATTCAAGATCGCTCCATTGGGAATTTATGGATTTTGGTTTGCTTTAATTGTGTCTTATAGCCTAGCTGTAATCATGTGTGCTTTATGTTTTAAATATCGAAATATCACATGGATTCGTTAAATAAAAGGACTTTGAATTTATCAATCTTTTCCAAAGCAGAAATTTAAGTTTTCGCTATCAGGGTTAACTATCAATTTCACGTCTTGAATAAGTGATTCTGCATCATTTTGGTTCATTACGTATTTTTTGTATGCAATGTTGTATACAAGATTGGATTTCTAACGAGAAAGTTTAGATAAAATTAATATAAAACAATTGCTTAAATTATTGGCACAGAAATTGAATAACTCCACTCAGTAAAAATCACAATATCAACCTGTGGAGAACAAAGATGCAAAATAAATTGATGTCGATGTCTGTACTTATGGCAGCGATGATGGGGGTAGGACTGGTCGGTTGTTCAAAACCAGCAGAAAAAACAGAACAAACAAAAACTGAAACGAAAGCGGCACCTGCAGCAAGTGGCGATACGATTAAGGTAGGGATTTTACATTCACTCTCAGGCACGATGGCAATTTCTGAGACATCTCTGAAAGATACTGCATTGATGACCATCAATGAAATCAATGCCAATGGCGGGGTGATGGGTAAAAAACTCGAACCCGTCATCGTTGACCCAGCATCGGATTGGCCGTTATTTGCTGAAAAAGCACGTCAGTTAATCACTCAGGACAAAGTTGCCGTTATTTTTGGTTGTTGGACATCAGTATCACGGAAGTCTGTTCTTCCTGTGGTTGAAGAGTTGAATGGTTTATTGTTCTATCCAGTGCAATATGAAGGTCAGGAACAGTCTAAGAATATTTTCTATACAGGTGCAGCGCCGAATCAACAAGCCATTCCTGCCGTTGAATATTTAATGGGAGATGAGGGTGGTAAAGCACAACGTTTTGTTTTACTCGGCACAGATTATGTCTACCCGCGAACAACCAATAAAATCTTACGTGCATTCTTGAAGTCTAAAGGCATTGCCGATGCAGACATCATGGAAGAGTACACGCCATTTGGTCATAGCAACTATCAAACCATTGTTGCCAATATCAAGAAATTCTCTGCGGGTAAAAAGACTGCGGTGATTTCCACCATCAATGGTGATTCCAACGTTCCTTTCTATCGTGAGTTAGGTAACCAAGGTATTAAAGCCTCTGATATTCCAGTGATGGCTTTCTCAGTTGGTGAAGAAGAGTTACGTGGTATTGATACCAAACCATTAGTGGGTCATTTAGCTTCATGGAACTATTTCATGTCAGTTAAAAATCCGAAAAATACCGAATTTGTCAATAAATTCAAACAGTATGCAGTGGAGTACAAGCTTCCAAATGCTGACAAAGTTGTGACCAACGATCCGATGGAAGCGACCTATGTTGGTATCAATATGTGGAAACAAGCGGTTGAAAAAGCAGGTACAACGGAGGTTGATAAAGTTCGTGATGCAATGGCAGGTCAAACTTTTGCAGCACCATCGGGCTATACCCTCAAAATGGATGAAACCAATCACCATTTACATAAACCTGTGATGATCGGGCAAATCCGTGCTGATGGTCAATTTGATGTGGTTTATAAAACACCGCAGACCATCAAAGCTGAGCCTTGGAGCCCATATATTCCTAAATAATTGTTCCATGCAACCTGCTGTTTTGGCAGCAGGTTTTTCTTAGTTTTATTTCTGATTGATTGATTTAAATAGAAAATATAAGGGGAGTCTTATGGCGAAACACTATGTTTTGGCACTGCTCTGCATCATGGCACAGATCATTTTTAATCCTGCATGGGCAGAAGTTACCTCACCAACAACAGTGACGTCTACAACTTCTCAGGATGCCATCCAGACTTTTGTTAAATCCGACTTTACCGCTCGTCGTGCAATGTTGAATCAATGGCCAGCCAGTATTGAGCAATTGGATCAATTGGTCGCGTATATTGATCAAAATGAATTATATACCGATAGTTCTGGCAACACATATATTTTAGAAAATGATGAAAAATTATTAAGTTATCCGCAACAACAAGTGATCGAAACTTGGCCATCTGACTTGTCTCAAGTGACACTGGTTAATACGCTGCGTAAGGCACTGAACTTTGGACAAGCCAAAGTTAAACTCAATTCAGACGATGCATCACAACGTTTAGCTGCGGTGGACATTTTAGAAAATAATTTAGATGAGCTCGATGTTGCCACAGTTAAGCAACTCTATCTCAATGAAAAAAGTGAAGCGGTTAAAGCACGTTTGGCACAACTGAAAGCCCGTTTAGATTTTAATAGCTCAGATGAGTTTACTAAGATTGAAGCGGTAAAAGTTTTGGCAGATTCGAACCGTCCCGATGTATTCGCATTGATCAACCAAAGCTTAGAACAGCCACAAAGTAATCCTGCATTAAAAGCAGCTTTGGTTGAAGCACAAAATAAAATTAAAACGCGTTTGCAAATCAGTGAATGGTCAGGGCATGTATTTTCAGGTCTTAGTACCGCTAGTATTTTACTTTTAGCGGCGCTTGGTCTTGCGATCACATATGGTTTGCTTGGTGTCATCAATATGGCACATGGTGAACTCATCATGATCGGTGCTTATACCACTTACGTCATTCAAAGTTTTTTTAAAACACACTTTGCAGGCTTAGTCGATTGGTATTTATTGGCTGCGATTCCTGCTGCATTTCTGGTGAGTGCGCTGATTGGCATGCTGATTGAACGTACTGTGATTCGCCCGCTTTATGGTCGCCAATTGGAAACATTATTGGCCACCTTTGGTGTCAGCTTAATCTTGATGCAATCGGTTCGCATGATCTTTGGCGCACAGAACGTTGAAGTGTCGAATGTCGCATGGCTCAGTGGTGGTATTGCCCTAACACCAAGCCTGATGTTGCCGTATAACCGTATTGCGATTATTGGTTTTACCGTGGCGGTATTACTACTTTTAGTTTTCTTATTAAACAAAACCCGTTTCGGATTATTTGTCCGTGCTGTTACACAAAACCGTCAAATGGCGCGTGCCGTGGGCATTCGTTCTGCACGTATCGACATGCTGGCATTTGGTTTGGGTTCAGGCTTAGCTGGTCTTGCAGGTTGTGCGTTAGCACAGGTGGGTAACGTGGGTCCTGACCTCGGACAAAACTACATTATCGATGCTTTCCTTGTCGTTGTCGTCGGTGGTGTCGGTCAAGTATGGGGTGCGGTACTTGCAGCCTTAGGCTTAGGGATTAGCGGTACAGTTTTGGAGATTGGTTTAGGTGCGGTTTTAGCAAAAATTATTCTCTTGGTTCTTGTGATTTTGTTTATCCAAAAGCGTCCACAAGGTTTGTTTGCCATCAAAGGTCGTTTCGTGGAGTAAGCCAATGAAAATCACTTCTTTATTTGCAGATAAACCGTATAGCGCAATCGCGATTGCCATTTGTTTTGCAGTGTTATTGAGCTTACCGTGGTTGCATTTGTTATCACCTGATTCCGCATTTTATCTGTCAGCGTATTGGATTACGTTGATTGGCAAAATCATGTGCTTGGCTTTGGTCGCTTTGGCATTGGATTTGGTCTGGGGCTATGCAGGAATTTTAAGCTTGGGGCACGGTTTGTATTTCGCTCTCGGTGGTTATGCTTTTGGTATGTATTTGATGCGTGAATCCGCAGGCGATGGCTTACCTGATTTCATGCGCTTTCTCAGTTGGACAGAATTACCGTGGTATTGGGTCGGGACTGAACATTTTGCATGGGCAATCTGTTTGGTATTACTCATCCCTGCATTGGTTGCCTTTATTTTTGGCTTCTTTGCTTTTCGTTCCAAAATCAAGGGCGTGTATTTCTCAATTATTACTCAAGCCATGACCTTTGCAGCGGCACTCTTGTTCTTCCGCAATGAGACGGGTTTTGGTGGTAACAATGGCTTCACGGGTTTTAAAACCTTATTGGGTTTTGATATCACTTCTGCACCGATGCGTGCCACTTTATGTTTTGTCACCGCTCTGGTTTTGATGCTGTGCTTTATCGGCTTACGTCAACTGATGAATCGTCCTTATGGTCGAGTGTTGGGGGCGATTCGTGACAGTGAAAACCGCTTGCAATATTTGGGCTATCGCACACTGTGGTACAAGCTGTCAGCATGGGTACTATCGGCAGTGATTGCAGGTATCGCAGGTGCGTTGTATGTGCCACAGGTTGGTATTATCAACCCAAGTGAAATGAATCCTGTCAACTCAATTGAAATGGCAGTGTGGGTTGCCGCAGGGGGTCGTGGCACTTTGATTGGGGCGATTTTAGGCGCAGGTTTGATTAATGCACTGAAAACTTATTTCACTGTGGCTGCGCCCGAAGCGTGGTTACTGATCTTAGGTGCCTTATTTATCGTGGTGACGATTTTCTTACCTAAAGGCGTGATTGGTTTATTTGATCGTTTTAAAAAGGAGAGCAATTAAATGAGTGATTTATTCATAGACTCAGCTCAACATGGCGGTCAACTCGGTGAGGGTTATGGTCGTGCCAAAACCCAAGGTGCAGATTTTAGTCACGGGATTGCCTTGTATTTAGAAAAAGTCAGTGTGTGGTTTGATTCGTTTCGTGCCCTCAATGATTTATCGCTGTACATCGCCGAAGGTGAGTTACGCTGCATCATTGGACCAAATGGTGCGGGTAAAACTACCTTAATGGACGTGATCACAGGTAAAACTCGTCCGACTACTGGCACAGCATTTTTTGGACAAAACTATGATCTTGCCAAAATGGGCACAGAGGAAATTGCGGAAGCAGGAATTGGGCGCAAATTCCAAAAACCAACGGTATTTGAAAATTTCACAGTCATGGAAAATTTACTGCTCGCTGCACCACGAGATAAGCGAGTGAAAAAGAGCTTGTTTAGCCGACTTGATCCAGAAGCACAATTGGCATTGGAGGAAAGTTTAGAACAAATTCGCTTAAAGGAATTTGTGAAAAAACCCGCAGGATTATTATCGCATGGTCAAAAGCAGTGGTTAGAAATCGGCATGCTATTGATGCAACGTCCGAAGCTGATTTTATTGGATGAGCCTGTGGCAGGAATGACCGATGCGGAAACAGAACGGACGGCTGAACTGTGTTTGGAATTGAAAAAAAATCATACGCTTGTGGTCGTAGAGCATGACATGAGCTTTATTGACACCATCAGCGAAAAAGTTACGGTATTAGCACAGGGCGCAATCTTGGCAGAAGGCACATTGGCAGAGGTACAAGCCAATGAAGATGTGATTGAAAAGTATTTAGGACGCTAGGAGACTGCTATGTTAGAAGTGAAAGAAATTAACCAGTTTTATGGTGGTAGTCATATTCTGCGTGACGTGTCTTTTCAAGCGCCTATAGGTGAATGCAGCGTCATTTTAGGGCGTAATGGCGTAGGTAAAACCACCTTGCTGAAATGCTTGATGGGGATTTTACCGATTAAATCAGGACAGATTTTGCTAGATGGCAAAGATATTGCCAAGATGTCGCCTGAGCAACGTGTGCGTGCTGGCTTGGCATATGTACCGCAAGGACGAGATATTTTTTCAACCTTGACGGTAGAGGAAAATATCTTAATTGGTATGGCGAAATTTTCAGGTGCAAAAACGCGGAAAGTACCGAGTTATCTCTACGAAATTTTTCCTATACTTGATGAAATGAAACATCGCCGTGGTGGAGATTTATCGGGTGGTCAGCAGCAGCAGCTTGCGATTGCTCGAGCGTTGGCTTCTGAGCCTAGTGTCTTGATTTTGGATGAGCCAACTGAGGGTATTCAGCCCTCGATTATTAAAGATATTGGTCGGGTCATTCGTAAATTAGCAGATCAGGGTGAAATGGCGATCGTTTTAGTTGAGCAGTTTTATGATTTTGCTGAAGAATTGGCGGATAACTATACCGTGATGGCTCGTGGACAGGTGATCGCACAGGGGCAAGGTGCGGAAATGCCTGAAAAGGGAATAAGGGAGTTGGTGGCGATTTAGTATCAACCCTATATATCTCATTTTACTATTTAGAAACTAGATATTAAAAAAATGATTATCTTTCGGAGTCATACCTAGTAGTCTTCTAATTTTTAAATACGCCTTCCGCTGGAGTTACTTTGGTTTTGCCCGTAGAAGCGTTTGAAGCTTCGTAAGGGCAAAGGCATTTTCACCTATACGATGAATGATTAAAACTTCTCAATTTTTATTTTGATTGCACTTTTCTTGCGCTTCGCTAAAGCTTTAGTCGCTTTAGCTTGCTCAGGTTGTGAATAACGTTTCTGAGACTCATAAGTTTTCTTAAATTTTTTGTTGAGTTTGAGGGTAAAGATCATTTATTTACCTTCAACCTTATAGAACGTGCCGCTAGCATAGACGTTATGCCCAAAACCACATCCAGACTCGTCACTATTTTGTTTAACCTCAATTTTTTGACCATTATTTGTATCATTCGTAAATTGAAGCTTGATCTGGCAGTCTTCATAGCGATAGTTTGCCTGTTTTGCCGTGATCGGCATGGTCGTTTCAAACTGCCCCATATTTGGACCATAAATCAGACCTCGAATCCCAAAGTAATAACCATCAAAAGCGATCTGATACTTATTTTGCTTTTTGCTGACCTTGATGTAATCCCATTGTCCAAAACCATTGGCTCGAACATAAGTGCCTTGTAGGTCTTTAGATATTTGGGGCTTTGCTAGCTGTTTCAGGTTGTATTGGCTAGTTTTAGAGTCTTTATCTTTTAGAAACCACACTCTTGCCCATTGCGGCTTGCCTAATTTTGTATAACTCAATCCCACATTATTATTGGCAATTTCAATGTCTCGGTCAGTCACCTGAATACCACTTTCCTCAGCATTCATTTGGCAGAACTGAGCCCATGCAGCTTGATCTTCAAATTGTTTTACTGCTTTGGTATATTGCTTTTGATCATAAAACTTTTTACCTGCTTGGGCATATTGTTTTACTTTGCTACAGCCTTGTTGTAACTCTTGTTCAAATGAATCTTCAGCAAAACTTGAAGCTGAGCCAATTGCTGTTATAACCATTAGGCAAAGTTGCGTTGTTCTCATCATTTTCAATATTTCTAAAGCTGCTTGATACTCATTTTAAACAAGAAGTGAAAATATATGCTGTGAGCAAATTGTTAGCTTGAGAGTTGTAGTTGCATCCAAACCAAGTCACGCCATTGTCCAAATTTTTGTCCGACTTGTGGCATATAACCTGTTTGTACAAAACCAAGCTGTTCATGTAGCACAATTGAACCCGTATTTTCACTATCAATTGCAGCCACCATGATATGCATGTTTTGTTGTATCGCGAGATGGATCAGTTGTTGCATCAAGGCTTTGCCAAGACCTTGACGTGCGTAGCTTGGATCAACAAAGACAGAATGTTCGATACTCTGACGATAGCCGCTAATATTGCGGAATGTTGAATAATACGCATAACCTGCAATTTTATTATTTTGCTGATCTTCGACCACGATCATGGGGAAGTGCTGTTGTTGCATGTCCTGAAAACGTTGTTGATATTGCGCTAAAGTAATGGCCTGATCATTCCAGTTGGCTGTACCTGTCAGGATTTCATAATTATAAATGGCGAGAATCTGTTCCAAATCATCCATCATCGCAAAACGAATTTGATAAGGGGAATTCAGAGAATGTGCTGCAAGCTTAAGATCAAATGACATGAGAAAATAAAAGAAAGTTCACATATCCTGAATATGCGTGATTGCAAAAAAAACAGCAAGACGGAGCTTGCTGTTTTTAAACAGATTGACTGCTTAGAAATGGTATTTCACTAAAGCGCTGACATTGTTTTCGTCGCTGCCTTTAATACCAAACTTGTTATTCCAAACAGAATGTTCAATACCGAGGTATAAACGTGTTTCAGGTGAAATATGTTTACCGACATTCCACTTATATTGTGTTGTCCAGTTGAGTTCGCTTGCATGATCTTTTTCTGCTGTAGACCAGTCAAGGAAACCATCAACCACAAAATCTTCTGTAGAGACTTTAAATGGCAACGCATAAGCGATAGTCATTTGATAGTCATCAGTGGTTTTTTCATTATTGGCACGGTAGAAATTCACGTTTGCATATTGGAAATATGGAATTGCTAAATCAAAGCCTACGCCATATAAGAAATTGTCGAAACTAGAGAAGTCATCATTATTGCCTTCCCATGTCGTTGAGATCAACACATCTTTGACTGGACCAAAAGCAAGTTTTTGACCAGAAATTTCGCCTAAGCTCAAACGAGGAGAAAGTTCGAAATAGGTACTTTTATGATCGTCACCACCACGCATACGATCCATAAAGAAGAATACGTCGGCATATTGTACTTTAGCAGCATATTCAACCGTTAAAGTCGTTTGTTTTTCGTCGACAACTTCGTAGTTTTCACCGTATAAACCTGTGAGGCTAAAATCTTGCCAAATAGGCTTTGCCTGAACGAAAGCTGCTGTAGATACCAATAAACAAGTCGCTGCAAGTTGCTTCAATTGCATTTAAAAAAATCCCCCAAAAATGGCGTGTAAATCATACAAGGAATTAAGCAAAAATAAAGCCAAATTTGACCAAATGCTCAAAAGAATTGGACTGAGCCGATCAAAAGAAAAAAGTTCATGAATTTAAAAATCTTTTTGATCAAGTTTTAATAAAAATGTCAAAAATCAGCTTGCATATTTGTTATGAAAGTCAGATATTGGAGTTATAGAAGATCTTCTTAATGACTGAAAAGCAACAGATGTAAGGCAAGGAGACTACACGTATTTACATAATCAAAATATACAACTGCACTGAATGAATGCATGCTCAAAGCGTGCTAAATAAAAAAGTTTCGTAGAACCGTCTCACAGAAAAGAGAGGAAGATATTTATGAATATTGAAATCCGTACAGATAAAAACATTCAAGGTAGCGAACGCTTAATCAGTTATATCCGTGCAGAACTTACGCAAGAATTTCAACGCTATAGCGAGCGTATTACACATTTTTCGGTTCATATTAGTGATGAAAATGGGGAGAAAACGGGCGATCATGATAAACGTTGTATGATCGAAGCTCGTCCAGCAGGTTTGAAGCCACTTGCCGTGACTCATAAAGCTGCGAATATCGATGCATCTATTCATGGTGCGATTGATAAACTAAAACGTAGTCTGGAACATTTATATGAGAAAAAAGAACATCATCGTGGTGGTTTACCAGAGTATGTTGACGTCGATGACGATGTAAAAATTGATGATGAAGCGTAAAATTAGCGCATAAAGAAAGCCCAATTGTGGGCTTTTTTTATGCGTGTATCAAATTTATACATGATTTTTAGATCGTTTTATAAAAACCTGTCGGGATATTCGGCATAATAGAAACATTCAATACAATGTGAGAATTGGTCATGTTAAGCAATCAGCAGCAAGCCTTGGTGCAAGCCATACAACAACTCGATTTAGACCAAGTGCAATCTTTACTTGCTGCAGGACTCGACCCGAACTTTATTGATCCTGAACATGGTTTTCCTGTATCTATTGTATGTGATGGTTTATTTGTGTGGTGGGAAAATGTGTGTGAAGCCTATGAAGCAGGCAAGCCATTGACCGACGTTGAAAAACAACAACAACTGCAAGTTTACCTACACATTTTAGATGCATTGATTCAAGCAAAAGCCAATTTACATTTATGGGATGCAGAAGAATTCTACGGCCCACTTTGGGATGCCGCTAGTGCAGCATGTGTACCTGTTGTACAGCGTTTACTCGATGAAAAAGTAGATCCGAACACACGTGACGAAGAAGGTTTAACGATTTTATCTTCAATCAGCCAACTGTTTTTTGATTGTGATTTCGATGAAATTGACTGGTCAGAATCTTTACCAGAAGAACGTGAAACTCTCGAGTTATTACGCAGCCATGGTGCGAAAATGTCAAAAGAGCTAACGGTATAAGTTCAGCCAATAGAATAGAAAGGGGATAATCATGAAAAAAATTGGAACATTGAGCTTGATTGCTGCATCAATGATGGCAAGCACTGCTTTTGCAGCAGATTTCTCTTTTGACCGCCCAGGCTCAGGTATAGGTACGGGTATTACACCTGTAGGTCACTTGGCGTGGGAGCAAGGACTACCGAGCGTAAGCTATCAAGAAGGGACAGTCGATGGCGTAAAAGATAAAACGCTTACATTGAACGGTGACATGTTGTTACGCACAGGTTTAGCTGATGGTCTAGAATTACAATTGGGTTGGCAAGGTCCTGTTTGGCAGCAATATAAACATGCTGGCACTAAGAAAGAAACCCATGGTTTAGGTGATGTCAGTATTGGTTTGAAAAAGGCGATTAATTTAAAAGATGATCGTTTAACAATGGCATTGTTAGCAGAAGCGATTATTGCGACTGGCAATGATGAATTCACGAATCACGATGATATTTATAGCCTCACTTCAGCAGTTGCGTATAAGTTCAGCGATTTGGTGGGTACATCAATTACTATGCGTTATGAAGCACAAAACAGTGATTGGGCCGTGACAGCAATTCCAACCATTGATTATAAAATTGCGGGTAAATTATCTGGTTTTTCAGAGTTTGTTTATCGTAAAGCAGAAAGCCAAGACTATGAATATGGTTTAGGAACAGGCTTAGTCTATAGCTTAAATGATCGAGCTCAACTTGATGCCAGTATAGGTGTCGATTTGAATGGCGATCAAAAAAGCTATAACGGTGGTTTAGGTTTATCTGTTTTATTCTAGTCAAAATCTCCGCTAACTTTTGAAATCATTCTACAAAATGAGTCTTAAGTTATCGGGAGAGTTACAGTGAGATGAACATGAGAATGTCTGTTCAGGGTGGGTACCTTAGCCAATTAATGCGCTACTTTTTGGCTACTTTATTGTTGTTATGTACGTCTTTGGTTTACGCTCAAGACAATCTATCAGCACCGTTACTGACTCCTGAACAGGCATTTGCATTTTCAGTTGAATCGACCAAAACCAATCAAGCGCGGTTACACTGGACTATTCAGCCCAATTATTATCTCTATCAACACAAATTTGAGGTTCAACAAGGCAATCAACCTGTTACGTTGAAATTACCCAAAGCAGTTGAACAGTACGATGAAAACTATGGTCATAGCCAAGTTTATTATCAGCAAGCAGAGTTTGAGATTAGCACTCAAGCATCTCAACATTATCGTGTTACATGGCAGGGTTGTGCCAAAGACCGTATTTGCTATCCACCTCAAAATATTGAATTTCAAACCGATGCTGATGGGTTGGTCAGTGTCGAAAATGTCAGTTCTAATTCTCAAAAACGTTTTTTAGATGTTGCTCGTTCTGCGAATAGCTTAAATGCTCAGACCGCAGAGACGGATGAACTTACAACTGAAAAATCTAATGATGTAAAGCTGAATGATTCAACCAATATGGCGCAAGACCAACAGTGGTCAAGCACATTGGCACAGCACTCTCTTGCTTATAGCTTGTTATTATTTCTAGGTTTAGGAATTTTATTGGCATTTACGCCGTGTTCTTTACCAATGTTGCCGATTTTGACCTCATTGATTGTTCGTGAACATAAAGGCGTTAAAGCATGGACGATTGCGCTTACTTTTGTATTTAGTATGGCAATGGTCTATGCCGTATTGGGTTTAATTGCCTCTGTGGCAGGGCTAAATTTCCAACGATGGTTACAGCAACCTGCGACATTAGTTGCATTTAGTCTATTGTTCGTTGTATTCGCTTTAAATCTGTTTGGTTTATTTGAATTGAAACTGCCACAGAAATGGGTGAATCGCCTCGACCAAATGCAGTCAGTACAACAAGGTGGGACTTTGCTTGGTGCAAGTATCATGGGCATGATCTCCGCATTGTTAGTCGGTCCGTGTATGACAGCACCTCTAGCGGGTACATTACTCTTTATTTCACAAACGCAAAATCAGTGGCAAGGTGCTTTACTATTATTCACCTTGGGATTTGGTATGGGTATTCCATTACTGCTTGCCAGTGTTCTAGGTGCAAAGGCACTACCGAAAGCAGGAGAATGGATGCATCAAATTAAGGTTATTTTTGCCTTTTTGATGTTGGCTTTAAGTATTTATTTTATCCGTCCGTTGTTGCCTGAATTAGCGATTCAAATAC
Organism: Acinetobacter sp. TR3; assembly: GCF_027105055.1. Classification (NCBI taxonomy): domain Bacteria; kingdom Pseudomonadati; phylum Pseudomonadota; class Gammaproteobacteria; order Moraxellales; family Moraxellaceae; genus Acinetobacter; species Acinetobacter sp. TR3. The sequence goes on along the minus strand of NZ_CP114264.1, from coordinate 3,120,118 downwards.
TTAGTCTTGTATTGGGCATGGCATTTATTGGTTTCGCGATATATCGTCTGTTTGTGAAGAAAGGGCAATTACAGTGGTTATATGCATTGTTGCTGATGATCTCAGTTCCGTTTTTAGCTTTTAACCAATATCAACATATTCAAAATTTAAGCACAGTTCAGGCAGATAAATTAGCCGAGTGGCATGTCGCAACAACCGCTGCTGATTTTCAGCGGATTCTAGCCAACGCACCAAAAGATCGGGCCGTTGTGATTGATGTGTATGCAGACTGGTGTGTGGCTTGTCAGCCGATTGAACATCGTGTATTAAAAGATGCGGAAGTTCAACAGGCATTATCTCGTTATTATTTGATTAAACTTGATTTAAGTCATTATGATGCGTCGCATCAGGCCTTATTAAATCAATGGGATATTTTAGGACCGCCAACCTATTTATTTTTAGATCAAAAACAACAAGAAGTACGTTCACTGCGTTTAACTGGTGCTTTTCAAAAATCAGAATTATTACAACAACTCACCTTGCTGAAAGGGAAATTATAATCATGTATCAATTGTTTATTGGCAATAAAAATTATTCAACTTGGTCGATGCGACCGTGGATTTTATTAAAACAACTTGGCATTCCATTTCAGGAGCATTTAATTCAATTTGATAGTTTTGAAGCTGATAGCCAATTTAAAACTGAGATTTTAAAATTGAATTCAACGGGCAAAGTCCCAACACTCATGCATGATGATTTGATTATTTGGGATAGTCTGGCGATTTGTGAATATATTGCTGAACAAAATCCAGAGAAGAATGCGCTACCCCAAGATAGAAAGCAACGAGCGAGAGCACGATGCATTAGTGCAGAAATGCATAGTAGTTTTCAAAGCTTACGTAATTTGTGTCCAATGAATGTTGAGGCTGATTTGTCCCAGATTGGAAAAGAACTTTGGGCTGACCATGAGCAATTACGGAATGACGTCGCTCGAATTGATCAAATTTGGTCAGAGCGACCAAGTGAAGAGCAGTTTTTATGTGGTGAGTTTAGTCTAGCCGATGCATTTTATGCGCCTGTGGCGATGCGTTTTGAATGTTATAAATTACCCATTTCTGCTGCTAGCCAAAGTTATATGCACAACATATTATCTTTGGCATCAGTTCAAGAGTGGATCGCAGGAGCCAAACAAGAACAGATGTTTGTACCCTTTGATGAGCCTTATCGTAATCATCGTGAAGAATATTTAAAAGACTAAACAACAGATCAAAAATAAAGGCATCTTTGGATGCCTTTATTGGATTAATTTAAGAAAAGTTCAGTAAAAATTTTAACTTGATTTCGACCAGATGCTTTTACCGCATACAATGCTTGATCTGCCTGACTAATAATTAAATGAGGTTCATCGGCACTGAGTGTGCTACTGATTCCAAAACTGGCACTGATAGAAAACTCTTGATGATCTTCTGAGGTAAATTGTAACTCACTAATCGCTAAGCGACAGCGCTCAGCCACATTTTGTGCTTGTGCAGGCGTAGTATTGGGCAATAATAAAATAAATTCCTCGCCCCCAAAGCGCCCAATCATATCTCGGTCACGTAAATTATTCGCCAAACATTTTGCAACATTGACCAACACTTGATCCCCCACGCTATGCCCAAAATGATCGTTAATATTTTTAAAATGATCTAAATCAAGTAATACAATCGAGTACAGTTGATTGGGTTGCTGATGTAAGCGCTCTAAGTGATTGCTAATACTACGACGATTCATCACATTCGTGAGCGGATCTAAACGACTAAGTACTTGAATAGCTGTTTCTCGAATTCGCCATTGTTTGAGTAGACTTTCAAATAGCAGTAAACAAGCAATTAAAATTGGCAATAAGAAGAAAAACATGCTGCCAACCCAAAAAGGATGCATTTGAGCTTGATTCAGGACTTCTAGCTTAAATATCGGTGCATATTGTAGGACACCATACATACTTAAAAAGTTGCAAAACAGCAGTGCGATTGTTGCTGGCACCAGCGCACAATAAATCATTTTACGATCAAACAGAACCAGACCTACTCCCACGACACTGACATAGGCAACCATGGTTGCAGGACTAAAACTGCCAATCAGATAGCCTGTATGACAGAGTAAAACAGTAAAGATCTGTACGCTTAAAATCGGAATGATTTCTTTTACCCAAGATTTATCTTTATAAATAAAGCAGGGCACAATCAAACTTAAAAAGACAAAAAGCATGATTACATTGGTCCAAAGTTTAGATCGAACCAACGGTAAATTTACCCATTGCCATGTAAATGGATTGAGCAAGACAAAACTGTCCCAAATAATTCCAAATAGACTCATAAGTGAGGCTAAGATTAGCAACAAAATACATTTCTTTAACATGTTCCAATTAATTAATGGTTCATGTTCCCAGAACTGCGAGAAATTCCATTTTTCTCTGTCAACTAATCTCTTACAATGAATCCTCATCATTGGCATGTTTCCTTATATGCAATGAGATTCCTAAGAAACGTTATTAGTGTAAATTCGTTGTCAAAAATATTATTAAACGATTATTAAAATAACAATAGCACCTTTAGAATGAGAAGTAAGTCTAGCTATGTGCTTTTTAATGTAAATTAGGAGAGGAAAAATTCTTTGAAAAAGGAAGCTTAATCTAAATATTCGATCAGTTTGTTCTTATAATGACAAAAATGAATTAAGAATGACAATGGTCAGACATAGCTGACCATTTTCTGCAAAATCATCAAATTATGTTTTAATCACGATCAATTGCATGAGCAAAATCCGCAATGTCTGCTAAAGCTTGTTTGGCTTCAGGGAACCATGCATTAAACATTTGGAAGTTATGCCACATGCCTGTATACAGTTTAAAGTGTACTTTGACGCCCGCTTTTTCTGCTTTTTCTCTAAAGCGTTTTGAATCATCCAGTAAAATTTCTTTTGAGCCGACTTGCACCAGTGTTGGCGGTAAGCCTTTAAGATCATCAAATAGAGGAGAAACACGGGGATCATCCGCTTGTACACCATCTTTTAAGTAATGATTAATTCCTGCTTGTAAGGCTTCAATAGAGAGCAGGGCATCATGTTTTTGATTAAAGCGTAATGATTCACTGGTTAAGGTGAGATCTAAATAGGGTGACATGAGAATTAAACCACTTGGCATTAACTCAGGTTGTGCTTTTAGTCTTAGGCACAATGCCAATGCAAGGTTTGCCCCACAAGAGTCACCTGAAATAATAATATCTTTGGGCTTAATACCTTGCACTAACAATGCTTGATAAACATCAAAAATTGCATCAATGGCTTCGGGAAAAGCATGCTCAGGTGCTAAAGGATAATCGACATGAACCACTTGCATTTGGGTTCGTGCGGCAATATCGGTCATGAGAGCACGATGGGTATTTAAACTACCTAAGAAAAAAGCGCCGCCATGAATATGGAAAATTAGTTGAGTGGCCGATGCTTGTGCTTTGATCTCTTCGCCACGAACACCCGCTAAGCGCAATGGTCGAATTTGTACTGTTGGATTTTGAGGGAATAGACGACAAAGTTGGTCTAATAAAGGTCGCAAAGCATTCGGGGCTAAATTAAACTGACTCGGCGTACGAATGGTCGCTTTTAGTAATGATTCAGTAAAATAATATTTCCAAACAGTACCAAGTTTCATAATTTTTCCATATTGTTAGGTCAATATATAAATAAGAGTTTTGACTTGCGCTGCAATAAAAGCAGTGCTTTGTTTTTGCTCAAAGTATACCCAATAGTCATAATCAAGAATTGCAATATTGATAAAAATTCTCAATACTCTTAGTCTTGAAAAGACCCCTTAAGGATATTACAAAAATGAAGAAAATTGCTTTAGCATTTGGATTGCTCGGTTTAACAACTTTTGCCAATGCAGCAGATATATTAAATGGCTCAGTTTGGCAAACCATTGATGATGAAACAAAACAGCCAAAAGCGATCGTGAAATTTACGGAGCTGAAGGATGGCACGCTTACAGCATCTATTCAAAAATATTTAGTTCCAGGTCAAGAGAATGCATGTTCAAAATGCGAAGGAACATTTCATAACAAGACATTAAAGGGCGTAACGATTGTTCATAGCCTTAAAAATGTGGGTGGCGTAAATTATGATGGTGGTTCGATTATCGATCCTAAGAATGGCAAAACTTATAAATTGAAAGCTGAAATCATCGAAGGTGGTAAAAAGCTTAAATTACGCGGTTATATCGGTGTAGCGGCGCTTGGTCGTAACCAAACTTGGATTCGTGCAAACTAATCACACTTTAAGCGTAAAAAAACCGAGTCTCATGACTCGGTTTTTTATTTCTATTAATGGGAATAAGTCATTTATGCTGATAAAGCTTGATAAGTCGCTTCATCAAAGCCAATGACAAAGCCTTCAGGCGTTTGTAAAACGGGACGTTTAATCAAACTCGGCTGAGCAATTAAAGTTTCAATCAAATTTTCCTGATTACTGGTTGCATGTGTCTGTTCTGCTTCGGTTAATTTACGCCAAGTCGTACCTTTTTTATTTAGGACCTTATCTGCGCCAATCTCTTTTAGCCAAATTGCTAAAGTGTCAGCATCAATCCCTTGTTTTTTATAATCATGAAATTCGTAAGCAATACCTTGTACTTGTAAGGCATCGAAAGCCTTTTTCATTGAACTACAATTTTTAATACCATAAATTTTAAACATACTGAAAACCATAACAACACAATGAAAGATATGCCTTAAAGCCTAACGTAAAAGACAGGGAATGTACCAGTTGAAAATTTTTATCAAGTTAATTGATGTTATGTATTAAGCGTAGATTAAATGACCAAATCTTTCTTATTTTTTGAACAAAATTGCTAAATACAAAGCAGGGGAAAAATATTTAATATCTGAAAAAGAGAAAACCCGCATCTAATCATCCTGATCATGCGGGTCTCATTTCAACGTCCAATGTCTCATCCTTGCAAATAAACTTAATCTAAGTTTATTTTGTCTTCCTACGGCGTCCTATTCCTTTTTGGTCATCCTGACCGCTTCCCTGTGCCGTGGTGCTATAATGCCGTTACAGCTGGTAAATAAAAATACACAAAAAACGACATGATATGTAAGCTAAAGAGACGGGTAAAGTGAACAAGTGTTCACTTATTCGTGTATTTTATAATCAATAATCACAGGTGCATGGTCACTAAACCATTGTTCTTTATACACCCAAGCATTTGCAGTGCGTGCTTTCCAATCAGGAGAACATGCTTGATAGTCGATACGCCAACCGACATTTTTCGCACGTGCTTGCCCACGATTTGACCACCATGAATACAATTCGGCTTCTTTTCGTACCTCACGGAAGGTATCTACATAGCCAAGTTCATCATAAATATGGTCGAGCCATGCGCGTTCATGCGGTAAACAGCCAGATGATTTCTGATTGCCTGACCAGTTTTTAATATCAATACGTTTATGCACGATATTGTAGTCACCACACACGATGATGGATTTATTTTCATCTCGCCATTGTTTGAGTATTTGGGCATATTCTTGAAGAAACAAATCTTTACGTGCTTGTGCTTCATCACCGCTTGAACCTGACGGCAAGTATAACGAAGCAATATGAACAGGGTGTGACAGACCTAAATCGAATTCCGCCGTGATAAAACGTCCTTGCGAATCTGCCAATTCAAAGCCTAAGCCATTTTGCACAGAGACAAAAGGTAAGCGACTATAAATGGCTGTGCCTGCATAACCTGCACGTTCAGCAGGGAATAGATGTGTGTACCAACCTTCAGGTTTAAATTTATGTGTCCATTGTTCATGGGTGATGCGGCTTTCTTGCATGCACACCACATCGGCATCGGACTGTTCTAACCACTCAAGCAGACCTTTGGTCACAGATGAACGTAGACCATTTACGTTAATTGAAACCACTCGAAGAATTTTTACATCACTTGGATAGCGATCCTTTGGTATCATACGTCTGTTTAACCTCAATTAAAGAATTTGGAGCACCTTATATGACAACGCCTGTGTCATTTCATCCGCAAGCTTTTATCGAACTCGCATTATCACGTGGTGTGCTTAAATTTGGTGAGTTTACCTTAAAATCAGGTCGTGTCAGTCCTTATTTCTTTAACGCAGGTTTGCTCAATGATGGCGAAGCGTTGTCTTTGTTAGCACAAGGTTATGCCGATAAATTGGTTCAGTGTGAAAACGTTGGTGTGATTTTTGGCCCTGCTTATAAAGGTATTCCTTTTGTTGCCGCGACTGCAGTGGCATTGTCTCAAGTACATGGTAAGAGTGTTCCTTGGGGTTTTAATCGTAAAGAAGCCAAAGATCATGGTGAAGGTGGTGTGTTGGTTGGCGCATCGGTTGCAGGGCAAAAAGTTTGGATCATTGATGATGTGATCACTGCGGGGACTGCGATTCGTGAAGTTGTGACTATTTTAAAAAATGCAGGTGCGACGATTGCAGGGGTGTTGGTTGCGTTAGATCGTCAAGAACGTGGTCAGGGTGAGCTTTCTGCGATTCAGGAAGTACAAAAAGAACTTGAAATCCCTGTACATGCTTTAATCACGATGAAAGATTTGATGGATTATTTGGATGCAAAAGGTGAGAAAGAAGCATTGGCAAATATGCAGGCTTATCGTGAAAAATATGGCATCTAAATTTTAGATAGTAGGGAAGGAAGCCTAAGCTTCCTTTTATTTTGATTGCAAATCATGATTAAAAATAGGTGTGAAATGTGAAAAATCCATAAAAAGCCTGATTGCTAAGAATCAGGTTGTACTTAACATTATAAGATATTGAAATAAAATGACTAATTTGGGTGATTACGCATAAGCTGTATTATGTTAATTTTAAAAAATCTAAATAAATGATACTTGTATTAAATAAAGTTTGATATATATTTAAATATACACAATAATAATTTCATGGATAAAACATCCAAGATAACAAGGTTTCAGCATGATTATTGATTTTACAATCGAAAATTTCTTATCTTTTAAAGAGCAACAAACTTTAAGTTTTGTCGCTGAGCCTCCTTATGATATTCATCCAGATCACTTGTTAGACACTCCAGAAAAAGGCTTAAAGCTCCTAAAAACTATTGTGATTTATGGTGCGAATGCTTCAGGGAAATCTAATTTTTTATCAGCAATCCATTTTCTTAAACAGTTAATCATTAATTCGACAGAAAAAAAGCTAGATGAACCTTTTGAGTTAATTCCATTTCTTCTAGATAAAGAACAAAAGAATGCTCCAACCTCTTTTGAAGTTAATTTCTTTTGTGCAGATATTAGATATAACTATTATTTGGTATTAGACAAAAAAAAAGTATTTCATGAACACCTTTCTTATTACCCTAAAAAGTATAAAAAGAACATTTTTACTAGAGATTTAAATGAATCTGGAGAATATGAATATAATATTGGTACTGATTTAAAACCGAAAAGAATCTATGAAGATACAGCCCTAAAAACGTTACCCAACGTTTTATACTTATCAAAGATGGTAAAAGAAAATAGTCAATTTTTAAAAACTATCTATGATTGGTTTGCTAACACTTTATCTGAACAATTTTCATTAGAGGATACCGCTAAAAGTATTCACTCTGACAATCAATTTAAGGAAAATTTTTTAAAATTTTTAAAAGATCAAGATATTGATATTTTAGATATTAGTGTAGATAAAGGATCACTTGCTGAACAAATTATTAAAAATAATGATTTTACTCCAGAGGTTCAAGAAAGAATTATCGAAGATCTTAAAAACCGATATTACTACGACATTAAAACTTTCCACAAAAACTCAGATAATGAACTTGAACCATTTGATTTAGAATTAGAGTCTCAAGGGACACGTAAGCTTTTTGCTCTATCTTCATTATTGTTGAATAATTATAAAAAATTTGAAAAGACTTTTTATGTCGATGAATTAAGTTCAGCATTGCACCCACTATTAGTTAAAAATTTTCTGAAAGAATTCAATAGGACTACTAATAATCAATTAATTTGCGTCACACATGATACTCACTTAATTAACCAAGAATGTTTGAGAAAAGATCAAATTTATTTCGTGGAAAAAGATAAATCTCAAGTTTCCTCTATCTATTCTTTGCTAGAATTCAATCCAAGAAACGATAGAGAAAATTGGGAGTTGCGCTATCTGACAGGAAGATATGGCGCTACTCCATTTTTTGGATAATTTGAGAATCAGATATGGGTAGTGACGATATAGCTAAAAAACGTATTTCTGCAAACAAAGAAAGACGGAACTCTCAAAAGGAAACTCGAAAAGCACGTAATGTTGGCAATCGTTCTATCATTCCTAATATTTTAATATTGACTGAGGGGCATTCAGAAAATATATACTTTAATAAATTAATCCAAATATTAAGTTTAGGTACTGTTAAATCAAGGAAAAGTGTTAGTACAGCTTGTACAGGTATATTGAGAGAGGCTGAAGAAGAGGCTATCAAACTAAAAGATACAGAAATGGAGTTAAATTATATTTTCTGTATTTTTGACTTAGACACTGTAAGAAATAAAAGACATTTAGAAATTTTGTCAAAAATAAATTCTGATTTCAAACAAATTATCCCTATTTATTCATTTCCTTGTATAGAGATTTGGTTTCTTCTCCATTATGAATGTAATCCCCGGCCATTCCAATCGAAAGGAAAGAAATCTATTGGTGATACTGTTAAAGAGCATTTTAAAAAGACATATGCACCTGAGTATTCTGAAACTAATACAGATATTATTGAAGCGTTAGCCTCTCAATATAATCACGCTATTCATAATTCTATTCGACTATATGAGCAACAAGTACAGGTAAACTCAAATAACCCTATTACAAATATACATAGCCTTGTGCTATTACTAAAAAATATCTCAGATCGTACTCAAAATTACTCATTTGATGAGCAATATCAATGCTTCATTGAAACACACATTTAACATAAAATCTCTTATGTGAATCACTCTTCCTCACACTTTTTACATTCCAACATCACCCCTAACTTTTCTTTACGCCCTTGCTCCGTCAAAACCCAAGGGCGATTTTGCCACGGTGGGTCATGGCGTACATGTTGCGTATGACCACATGCGAGATCAGCAACGAAATGTCCTTCGTCATCGAGATGAAATCCAACAATGGCTTGCTGCATTTATTCACTCAAACTTTCGAGTTTAGAATCCTCTAAACCCTTTAAAAAACGATGGCATAGATTATGAATTGCCACCAAATCATTTGGATCAACACCTAAAGAGCAGGCGAGTTTAAACGGAATTAAGGTAATTTCATCTTTTGCAGCAAGTGCTTTTTCAAGCAAAATCACCTTTTTCATACGTTCATCTTCTTTCACTGCAATGCGCTTTAAAAACTGTTTTTCTTCAAGTTTTTTAATAATTGGCGTCAGCGTGCCCGAATCAAAAAAGGTCTTTTGACCAATTTCAGACAACGTTACATTGTCCTTTTCATACAAAGCCAGTAACACAATAAACTGCGGATAGGTCAGATCATATTCCTGAAGCAAAGGACGATATTGGCGAATCATTGCATTGGTCGCGGAATACATTGCAAAACACACTTGATTATCCAAGTAAGAAAATTCAGTCATGCTTTGCTCCTCAACGTCATCTTTGCGAAATCACAGTATAGTTTGCTTAATGCAAAAAGTATATTGTGCATAATTAACTTGCGCACAATATAATTGTGTGCAATATTAATTCGCATAGCTGAACAAATAGACAAAGCTATTAAGCAAATAAGATTGATTGAATCAGAGCGAGATGTTGTATGACGACAATTTATGATTTTCAGGCTGAACTTTTAGAAGGCGAGCAAAAGAACTTAGCAGATTATCAAGGCAAAGTTTTATTGGTGGTGAACACGGCAAGTCAATGTGGCTTAACCCCACAATTCGAAGGACTTGAGAAGCTATATCAGGACTATCAACAACAAGGTTTGGTGATTTTAGGCTTTCCATGTAACCAGTTTGCCAACCAAGACCCATCAAGTAATGAGGAAATAGGCAGCTTCTGTCAACGCAACTATGGTGTGTCATTCCCTATGTTTGCCAAAGTCGATGTGAATGGTTCAAATGCACATCCGATTTATAAATATCTCACTTCAGAAGCCAAAGGCATTTTAGGTAGTGAAAGCATCAAATGGAATTTCACCAAGTTTTTGATTAACCAAAATGGTGAAGTCATCAAACGCTATTCACCAACCACCAAACCTGAAAAAATTAGCAAAGATATTCAAAAACTATTGGCTTAATTTGATTTTAAAATGCAATGCTTTAAAAATTACTGGTATCGAAATCATCTACCAGTAATTTTTTATTTTTATCACTCAGAAAATCGTCTATTTAAATAAATCGAATCTAGTGATTTGAATAAATTAGAATTTTTTAGATTTAATAATTACATAACTTGTTTAAACAACATCAACAAACTTCGCTATACTTTTTGCCAAGATTAAAAATATGAGCGTCAAACTATGCGTGTACTTGTGGTGATGGACCCAATCGAAACGGTGAATCTCAAGAAAGATTCCACGATGGCAATGTTATGGGCGGCAAGCCGTCGCGGTCATGAATTGGGTTATGCATTACAACACGATTTATATATTGATCAAGGCAAAGCTTTTGGTTTGATTTCACCACTCCAAGTTTTTGAAGATTACGATCATTATTATGAGTTGGGCGAGAAGCGCAAAGAGTCATTGGCGGATTACGATGTGGTGCTGATGCGCAAAGACCCACCGTTTGATATGAATTTTGTCTATACCACTTATATTCTGGAACAAGCTGAACGTGAAGGGGCATGGATTATTAACAAACCACAATCGCTACGCGACTGTAATGAAAAGTTGTTCGCGACTCAATTTCCAGAACTTCAAGTACCAACTTTAGTGACTTCACAACAAAGCTTGATTCGTGAATTCATCAAAGAACATGGTGATGTGATTGTGAAACCTTTGGATGGTATGGGTGGGATGGGTATTTTCCGTTTATACCAAGATGGGGTAAATATTGGTTCAACTTTGGAAATGCTCACCGAAATGGGTACATGTCCAATCATGGCACAACGCTATATTCCTGAAATTGTTGAAGGTGATAAGCGTATCTTGATGGTCAATGGTGAACCGATTCCATATTGTTTAGCGCGTATTCCGCAAAATGGTGAAGTACGAGGTAATTTGGCGGCAGGTGGTCTAGGTCAGGCACGTCCACTCACTGAAAATGACAAAATGATTGCGGCGAAAGTTGGGCCTTTCCTGCGTGAAAAAGGTTTGGTTTTTGTCGGTCTCGATGTGATTGGTAACTATGTGACTGAAATTAATGTCACCAGTCCGACCTGTATCCGTGAGATTGATGCCCAATTTGGAACCTCGATTGCAGACGATTTATTTGATGTGCTAGAAGTGGGGCGAAACAGCTAAGATTACGCCATTTTTTGACCAAACTGCCCGTTTGTATTTCGATTAAATTTATGTGCAAATGGGCGTTTGGATATTGGCAGAACCTTGTTTTCAACAAAGAATTAAAAAAAGCTTAGCTTTCTGTTGTAAACAGGTGAAATTCGCTTTTCGTGAATGAAGCTTTAGGATTAGAATAACTCCCGAAAACAATAGACGATAACCTTCTTTTGAGTTGAAGAATTAGACCGTGACCAATTCACCACAGAACAAAGCTAAACATGTCATGATGATGGCCGCTGGTACAGGTGGGCATGTTTTCCCTGCGCTTGCTGTTGCCAAACAACTGCAACAAGAAGGCTGCCAAGTCTCTTGGTTAGCGACGCCTACAGGAATGGAAAATCGGTTACTTAAAGATCAAAATATTCCGATTTATCAAATTGATATTCAGGGTGTGCGTGGTAATGGTATTTTACGTAAGCTGAGTGCGCCATTTAAAATTCTAAAAGCAACATTAAGCGCGATGCGCTATATGAAGCAATTAAACATTGATGCTGTGGCGGGTTTCGGTGGTTATGTCGCTGGACCCGGTGGCTTGGCTGCACGTTTACTCGGTATTCCTGTGTTAATCCATGAACAGAATGCCATTGCAGGATTTACCAACACCCAATTGGCGCGTATTGCCAAGACCGTGTGTCAGGCTTTTCCAAATACATTTGCAAACAGTGATAAAGTCGTGACCACAGGCAATCCTGTGCGTGCTGAAATTACTGCGATTTTGAACCCATCATGGCGTTATCAAACCCGTGAGCAAGAACGATTACCACTGAATATTTTGATTGTTGGTGGTTCACTGGGTGCACAAGCACTAAATGAACGTTTGCCTGAAGCTCTGAAAAAGGTCAATGTTCCATTGAATGTGTTTCATCAATGTGGCCAAAATCAGCAAGATACAACGCGTGAGCGTTATCAGGGTGCGCCTGCAAGTTTGAATATTCAAGTTGAGCCATTTATTCATGATATGGCAAAAGCCTACAGTGACGCTGATTTAATTATTTGCCGTGCTGGCGCATTAACGGTTACAGAAGTCGCAACTGCAGGTCTTGCTGCAGTGTTTGTTCCGCTGCCTATCGCAGTGGATGATCACCAGACCGCAAATGCGAAATTTTTAGCAAATGTCGGCGCTGCGAAGATTTGTCAACAAGCAGACATGACACCCGCTGTTTTAGATGAGTTGTTAGCCACATTATTAAATCGCCAACTACTGTCTGAAATGGCAATTAAAGCACGTCAACAAGCACAACCGAATGCAACTCAGCATGTGGTTGATCTGATTAAAAAATTGTAATTCGAGTTTATTTATGTCTCCAAAAAATCCAAACCAAGCCAAAAAGCTCATCAAAGTGCCGGAAATGCGCCGTATTAAACATATCCACTTTGTTGGGATTGGTGGTGCGGGGATGTGTGGTATCGCCGAGGTATTGGCCAATCAAGGTTATAAAATTTCTGGTTCAGACATTAAAGCCTCAAAGACCACAGCGCAACTCGAAAGCAATGGTATTAAAGTTTATATTGGGCATTCGGCTGAAAATATTAAAAATGCCAATGTGCTAGTAGTATCAACTGCGATTGATCCTGAAAATCCAGAAATTAAAGCCGCGATTGAACAACGCACACCGATTGTGCGCCGTGCAGAAATGCTAGGTGAGTTGATGCGTTATCGTCACGGTATTGCAGTTGCAGGGACACATGGTAAAACCACAACAACCAGTTTATTAACGACGATGTTGGCAGAAGAAAATCTAGATCCAACTTACGTGATTGGTGGTTTGCTGAATAGCACAGGTGTCAATGCTGCACTGGGTGAAAGCCGTTTTATCGTTGCAGAAGCCGATGAGTCAGATGCATCTTTCTTGTATTTGCAACCGATGGCTGCGATCGTGACCAATATTGATGCAGATCATATGGACACTTATGAAGGTAGCTTTGATAAGTTAAAAGATACCTTTATTCAGTTCTTACATAATTTACCATTCTATGGTTTGGCAGTCGTCTGTGGTGATGATGCTAATATTCGTGAAATTCTTCCTCGTATTGGTCGTCCAACTTTGACTTACGGTTTTGGTGAAGATAACGATATTCGTGCAGTCGATGTGGTACAAGAAGGTATGCAATCGCACTTTACTGTACTGCGTAAAGATCGTGAGCCATTACGCGTCACTATCAATCAACCAGGTCTGCATAATGTCTTGAATGCATTGGCTGCGATTGGTGTGGCAACTGATGAAGGTGTTTCTGATGGTGCGATTTGCCGTGCTTTAGAAGGCTTCAGTGGAGTGGGTCGTCGCTTCCAAGTTCAAGGTGAATTTGAAGTGGGCGAAGGCTTGGTGAAATTGGTCGATGACTATGGTCACCATCCGAAAGAGGTAGAAGCCACCATTAAAGCAGCGCGTGCCAGCCATCCCGACCGTCGTTTGGTAATGTTGTTCCAACCACACCGTTATAGTCGTACCCGTGATTGTTTTGATGATTTCGTCGATGTGTTATCGCAAGTGGATCAACTGTTATTACTGGAAGTCTATCCAGCAGGTGAAAAACCGATTGTGGGTGCGGATAGCCGTGCTTTGGCACGCAGTATTCGTTTACGTGGTGAAGTTGAACCGATTCTAGTTGATCCAGTTGATGGCAATTTGCCGAATGTTTTACAAAAAGTGTTACAAGCGAATGACTTGCTATTAACACAAGGCGCGGGTAACGTGGGCGCAATTTCGGTAGAATTGGCTCAGCATCGTTTGTATGCCAAATCCCCCTAACCCCCTTTGTTAAAGGGGGAACTCCTCCCTTTGAAAAGGGAGATGGAGAGGAATTTAATAGAATATATGAAGTTTTTTTAAGGATATAAACGTGTCAAATGCTGCAAAATTCGGCAAAGTTGCTGTGTTGTTTGGTGGGAAGTCGGCTGAACGTGCTGTGTCATTGGATAGTGGTCAAGCCGTTTTAGAGGCTTTGTTGCGCTCAGGTGTGCAAGCAGAAGCATTTGATCCACAAGAGCGAAGCGTGACTGAGTTAGTCGGTTATGATCGTGCTTTTATCGTATTGCATGGTCGTGGTGGTGAAGATGGTCAGATCCAAGGTGTGTTGGAGTGGTTAAACCTTCCATACACAGGCACGGGTGTGCAGGGTTCTGCGATTGGGATGGACAAAGTCAAAACCAAACAAATTTGGCAAGGGAGCGATTTACCGACCGCACCATATCGCATTATTACCAAAGATTCTGACCTAGATGCTGTCGTGGCAGACTTAGGATTACCTGTCATTATCAAGCCAGTACATGAGGGCTCAAGTGTTGGCATGAGTAAGGTTGAAAAAGCAGAAGATTTTGCGGCTGCGATTGAGAAAGCGACACAGCATGACGCTATCGTGATGGCTGAAAAGTGGATTACGGGTCGTGAATTCACCATTTCATTCTTGAATGGACAACCGCTGCCTGTGATTCGTTTACAACCGCCAGCAGACGTTGCTTTCTATGACTATGAGGCAAAGTATCAACGCAATGACGTGGAATATGGCATTCCTTGTGGTTTAAGCGAAGATGAAGAGAAAAGCTTACAAGCATTGTGTCTACGTGCTTTTCAAGCAGTTGGTGCGGAAGGTTGGGGGCGTATTGATGCAATGCAGGATGAGCAAGGCAATTTCTGGTTGTTAGAAGTCAATACCGTACCGGGAATGACCAGTCATTCTTTAGTGCCTAAAGCAGCTCAAGCCGTAGGTTATAGTTTCGATCAGCTCTGTGTTGCAATTTTAGAGCAAACTTTAACCCAATCGGCTTAATGATATATGGCTCAACTCCCTGCTTCTATGCGCCGTAAAATACGGCCAGCCATTAGCTCGATTCATGAGAAACCGCCTTCACAGAAACAAAAAATGATGAATGCAGGTGGCTGGGCGTTGTTGATCATTGCTTTTATTGTATTGGCAATTGGTCTCTATGGCTTATATAAAGTGATGACTGATGCAAAAGTCGCACAATTACAGGTGGTTGGGACTAACTCGGATATTGAAAATCAGCAGTTAGTGCAATATCTAAGTCCAATTATCAAAGATAACTATTTCACTTCCGATTTAGAGCAAATTCGAGATCAGGCGCTAAAAGTGTCTTGGGTTGACCGTGTCGTGGTATCACGAGCTTGGCCGAATGGGATTCGTGTAAGAGTTATGCCGCGTCACGCAATTGCGCGTTGGGGAACAGGGCGTTTGCTCAGTGATAATGGTGATGTCTTTAGTGAAGCTATATTAAAAGTACATCCAAACTTGCCACTTTTACATGGGCCAGTCAGCCAATCCAAAATGATGATGCGTCGCTATAATGAAATTAATCAACTGTTTCATCCAGCGAATTTAAGATTAAAAGAATTGTATTTAACAGAGCGAATGACGTGGTTTATGCAGTTTGATTCGGGTCTACGGATTATTGTGGATCAAGATCAAACCATGAACAAGCTTCAACGCTTAAGCCATTTGGCACAAACGGATCTCAAACCTGTATGGTCGAAAATCTCAGCAATTGATTTGCGTTATCGGAATGGCTTGGCCATTCAATGGAAAAACGCAATCCCGCCAAAGATTGTCAACGGTCAGTTAGTTGTAACGATTGATGACACAAGCCTTGCAGGGGCAATTCAGGCAAAGCCATAATACGTGGCTTGAAAATAACAGGCAGTTTGCCCGTACTAAACAACAAAAGATATGGTAATGAAGTAATGAGTGAAGCTGTTTCCTCAGTTGTTGCGATTGATATTGGGACGCATAAAGTCTCAGTTTTGATTGGTAAGGTCCATGCACCGGATAAGATCCAAGTGATTGGCATGGCAACTGCTCGCAACCGAGGCATGGTTAAAGGCAAAATTGTGAGCTTGGATAAGGTGATTGCTGCGATTAAAAATGCAGTCTCTGAAGCCGAAGATATGGCTGAGTGTCGTATCCATAGCGCATGGGTGTCAATTCCAAGTACTGAATTGCAAAGTTTTTATGCATCAGGCCGTACACCAGTAGCTAATCATGATCATATTATTACGACAAATGAAGTGGTTAGAGCATTAGAGTTAGCCAAGGCGAGCCATGTATCGCCAGATTATTATCTTGCGAGTGCTGTTCCATTAGGCTTCGAGTTGGGTGATTCGGCTGAATGGGTGCAGAACCCAGTCAATATGTCGGCTCATAGCATGACCGGGCATTATCAATTGATGATGATGCCGATTAGTACCATGCAAAACCTTGATCGTGCCATGAAAGGTGCGAATATCGGGGTAGAGAAAATGGTGGTATCTAGTTTAGCTACGGCTGAAGCTAGTTTGCTCAAAGATGAAAAAGAATATGGCGTATGCTTAGTTGATATTGGTGCAGGGATTACTAATATCGCAGTATATTTAGATGGTCGTTTAGCTTTAGTACGTACCTTGCAACGTGGTGGTGAAAATGTGACCCGCGATATTGCAGCGGTTTTACAAACGACCACTGAAGAAGCTGAACGTATTAAAATTTTACATGGTTGTGTTGATCTCAGTGTAGTGAAACCTGACCATATGATCCAAGTGCAAGCGATTGATGGACAACAGACCATTAGTCGTATTGAGCTTGCAGAAATTATTATTGCGCGCTATGAAGAAATCTTTACATTAATTCGTGAAGAATTGGAGCATAGTGGGGCAATACATGGTTTATATCATGGGGTTGTACTCACAGGTGATGCTTGTCAAATTGAAGGTATGGTGAATTTGGCACGTCGTATGCTTGGTGTATCTGCACATTTGGGTAATCCACCTTTACAGGTTTATGCTGAAGACCAGCATCTTGCGGCCTTACGTCGTTCAATGTATGCGACAGCTTCAGGATTATTGATGTTTAGCCAAAGTGATTTGCAGGATGCAGTAGAAGAGCCGGAAGAAGCCAATGATCGTAGTTTCATGGATCGTGTTACGAATGGTTGGAATGCATTAAATAGCAAATTAAAAGCCATATTTTAAGTTGTACTTATTTTGGGGAAAATTGTTAGGAAGTTGTAATAGTGAGTCGTTGTACTTGACAAGCTATGTATTATTGAACAGCATCCTAAACATCGGTTGTTTTAAAAATCAGGGCAGTAACGGGCTGAAGTGACTGCCACTTAATATATTAGGAAATTTAAAGGTCATGGCCTCATTTGAATTTATAGAAGATGAACTAGACGATGGCAACGGTCAAGCCCGTTTCACAGTATTTGGTGTTGGTGGTGGTGGTGGTAATGCTGTCCAACATATGGTGCAATCCGATATTCAAGGTGTAAAGTTTGTTTGTGCCAATACTGACAAACAGGCACTTGATAGCATGAATGCCCCTTTTAAAATCCAATTAGGTGAGCAAAGTACGCGTGGATTAGGTGCAGGTGCAAACCCTGAAGTTGGACAAATCGCAGCTGAAGAAAGCCGCGAAGTGATTCGCCAACACCTTGAAGGTACGGATATGGTATTCGTAACCGCGGGGATGGGTGGTGGTACTGGAACAGGTGCTGCGCCAGTTGTGGCTGAAGTTGCTAAAGAAATGGGCATCTTGACCGTAGGTGTAGTAACGACCCCGTTTAATTTCGAAGGTCGTCGCCGTCAAAAATCAGCTGAAAAAGGGATAGATGCATTAGAGGCTCATGTTGACTCACTGATTATCATTCCAAACCAACGCTTACTCAGCGTTTATGGCGATATTTCAATGAAAGATGCCTATAAAAAGGCAGATGACGTATTATTAAATGCCGTTCGTAGTATCTTTGACTTGGTTGTAAATCGTGGTCATATTAACCTAGACTTTGCAGACTTGAAAACAGCCATGAGTACTCGTGGTTATGCTATGATGGGTGCGGGTTTGGGTCGTGGTGAAGACCGTGCGCGCCAAGCTGCTGAACAAGCGATTCGTAGCCCGTTATTGGATAATGTGAATATTATCAATGCGAAAGGTGTATTGATCAATATCACGGGTGGTGATGATATTACCTTGCGTGAAACTGAAATCATTACGGATGTCGTGAATCAAATTGTTGATTTGGATGAAGGTGAAATCTTCTACGGTACGGTATTTGATCCTGATGCACGTGATGAACTTCGTGTCACTGTGATTGCGACTGGTTTGACCCGTAATGCATCTGAAGTTGAACATAAGAAACGTACAGTGACTGCACATCATGCACCTGTTCAAGCAGTTGCTCAGCAGCCAGTTGATGAAGATGATGTTCCAGCGATCAGTAAACGTGCAAATGTAGACGTACCTGCTACAGCAGCGCCAAGTTCTACACCACGTTCATCGCCAATGAGTATTCAAGACTATCTGAAAAATCAGCAGCGTAAATAATAAAATCATATGTTTAGAGAGAGGGGGCAAGTAATTGCTCCCTTTTTTATTTTTTTAAAATGGCAAAATATGCTAACTTATATCGGTTTTTGCAAATGAAGTTGTCATGGTATGGTGAAACAACGTACTCTCAAGCGTGTGGTGAAAGCGAGCGGTATTGGTCTGCATAGTGGTCAAAAGGTGCTGATTAATTTTGTTCCTCACCATATTGATGGAGGTATTATCTTTCGCCGTATTGACCTCAATCCTCCTGTAGAAATTCCTGCGAATGCTTTACTCATTCAAGAAGCATTTATGTGTTCCAATCTTGTCCGAGAAGATATAAAAGTCGGTACGATTGAGCATGTGATGAGTGCTATAGCGGGATTAGGCATTGATAATTTAATCATCGAGGTCTCCGCTTCCGAAGTACCTATTATGGATGGCAGTGCAGGTCCATTTATTTATTTACTCATGCAAGGTGAGTTAGCAGAGCAAGATGCACCAAAGAAATTTATTAGAATTCTAAAACCTGTTGAAGCACTCATTGAAGATAAGCGTGCTATTTTCACCCCGCATTCAGGTTTTCAACTCAACTTTACGATTGATTTTGATCATCCCGCATTTGCTAAAGAATACCAATCCGTGTCGATTGATTTTTCAACGGAAACTTTTGTATACGAAGTCAGTGAAGCGCGAACTTTCGGCTTTATGAAAGATCTTGATTATTTAAAGGCGAATAATCTGGCTTTAGGGGCGAGCTTAGAGAACGCGATTGGTGTTGATGATACAGGTGTGGTTAATGAAGAGGGATTACGCTTTGCTGATGAGTTCGTGCGTCATAAGATTTTAGATGCTGTTGGTGATTTATATTTATTAGGTCATCAGGTAATTGCTAAGTTTGATGGCTATAAATCAGGGCATGCACTCAATAATCAGCTGTTACGCAATGTTCAAAATGATCCGAGTAGTTATGAAATTGTAACATTTAATAACGATAATGATTGTCCGATTTCTTATGTGAGTGTGACATAAGTCATTGTCTTTTATTGACTATGTTATATTATAACAATAAAAGTTGAGATTTAGTTCACATAAAATAAGTGTATATTTCAATACCTAAGATAAGTGGTTTACTTTTTATTGCTTGCCAAACGTAGTAAAGCTTGGCTAAGCTTAGGGTCGCTCACATATTCAGCGGCGCTGCGTAACTGCTCTTGGGTTTCTGAAGAAAGTGTTTTAGATGGGGGAGAAGGTTCACGAGGAACATTCATTTTGTTTCTTAGACGAACTTGGATTTTTCGTAAGTCTTTGAGTCCTTCTAATTGAGCTAACTGCGCAACATAGTTGCTTTGTAAATAGCTGAGTTGACTAATCATCGCTTGATTTTCACCAGTTATGATCAGAACTCCATGTTGATAACAAACAACCTGCCATTGCTCTGGTTGGGGCAGTATAGGTTGAATAATTTTCGTAAGTTGTTTCCATTGAGTCACTTGCGTAGTCAGAAACGTTAAGTTTCCAGTTTTTATGTGTTGTCCTTTCTGTTGAAAAACGTTGCTAGGTTCAGACATGTTAACTTCCTTCGAGGTTATCTGCTCATCTTAAGCGTTCATTTTAACTGTTATCAAGGAAGAGATGATAAAGGAACTATTTAAGGACGGTTTCAAGAGGTTTTTTATGCATACGCGTCGTATTTTACTTGCATTCTCACTCGCTGCTTCAGCCGCTTCGGTTGCTTTTGCAGATTATCAAAATATTGGTCAAGCAACAGATGGTGACCGCCTAGAGCAATTATCTAAAACCTTAGCACAAGGTTCTTATAGCCATCCTGATGATATTGATTTGCCTGCCGTATCGAATGTATCAGTTAAATTGCGCGAAAAAACCATTGAATTGAATAATGCTACGATCGAAAGAAAATATGGTCGTTCAGCGATTTCATCGACTGCCGAAGATAATGCACCATCTTTTTCAGCAAATACAGGTTATTCGTGGTTAGTTAATCATCCACTTCAAGAAGGACGGGTAAGTTCAACATGGGGCAATCGCACCTTATTAGGAACGACACGTCATCATTCGGGTGTTGATTTAGCAGCACCATCAGGTACACCTATTTATTCAACGGGTTCTGGTGTTGTAACCAAATCAGGTTGGGGGTCAGGTTATGGTCAATATGTTGAAATCGATCATGGCAACGGTTATATCACTCGTTATGCACATGCTTCACGCTTAATGGTGAATGCGGGTGATCGCGTTAGTGCAGGCGAACATATTGCCAATGTAGGCTGTACTGGACGTTGTACAGGACCACATTTGCATTTTGAAGTTGTCAAAGATGGTCAACGTAAAAATCCAACAACTTATCTTGCCATGTTGCCTTAAGCTAATTTGTTAACAGTTGTATATTAATTTTTAAAAGAAAGCGCCTTAATTGGCGTTTTTTTATATTTTTTGTTTCATTTAAGTCAATGACTATTTAGCAAGAAAATATTAAGGGATTTTGTATTCATTTGGGGCGATACCTCCATAGCGCCAAAACATGATAAATATATAAGGTCAAAATAACTTAAGGGAAAAGGTGAATTGTATGGCGTTTTATGGCGACTCAGACGCGCAGGAAACCCAAGAATGGCAAGAAGCATTTGATTCAGTATTACAACATATGGGCACGGAACGCGCCGCATTCTTATTAGAAAAACTTTATCAACAGGCTATTGCAAAACATGTTCCGATCCAACGCTTAAATACACCTTATCTCAATACGATTTCTGTTGAAGAACAACCCGCGATGCCAGGCGACCAAGATATGGAACGCCGTATCCGCGCATTGATCCGCTGGAATGCTTTGGCAATGGTATTACGTGCGAATAAAACGGGCGATGACCTCGGTGGTCACCTTGCAAGTTTCGCATCGTCTGCAACCTTATATGATGTTGGTTTTAACCATTTCTTCCGCGCAAACAGCAATAACTTTGGCGGCGACATGATTTATTACCAAGGTCACTGTGCCCCTGGTATCTATGCACGTTCATTCTTGGAAGGACGTTTAACTGAAGATCAATTGAATAATTTCCGCCGTGAAGTCGGTGGTAATGGTCTTCCGAGTTATCCACATCCCTATTTAATGCCGGACTATTGGCAGTTCCCAACCGTGTCCATGGGTTTGGGTCCAATTATGTCGATTTACCAAGCACACATTCAAAAGTACTTGATGAATCGTGGTTTGATTAAAGAAGAAAATCGTAAAGTCTGGGCATATCTGGGCGATGGTGAGATGGATGAGCCAGAAAGTACGGGTGCAATTTCACTTGCTGGTCGTGAAAAGCTAGATAACCTGATTTGGGTGGTGAACTGTAACTTACAGCGTCTGGATGGCCCAGTACGTGGTAATGGTAAGATCATCCAAGAGCTTGAATCATTGTTCCGTGGTGCAGGTTGGCGTGTGATTAAGGTGGTTTGGGGTCGTCATTGGGACCCATTGCTTGCACAAGACGCTTCTGGCGCTTTAAAAGCGGTCATGGAAGAAACAGTTGATGGTGAGTACCAACGCTATCAAGTGAAAGGTGGTGCATATACCCGTGAGAAATTCTTTGGCAAGTACCCTGAAGCTGCGGAACTGGTCAAAGATTTGAGCGATGAAGACATCGATAATCTTAACCGTGGTGGTCATGACCCGTACAAAGTTTTTGCTGCTTATGCAGAAGCAATGAAAGCCAAAGGTCAACCCACCGTTATTCTTGCGAAAACGGTTAAAGGTTACGGTTTGTCTGAAGAAATTGAAGCGGTGAACAAAACCCACCAAATCAAGAAAATGCAGATCGACTCTTTGAAATATGTACGTGACCGTTTTAATTTGCCATTTACCGATGACAAGTTAGAAGAGCTTCCATTCTATCGCCCAAGTGAAAACTCTCCAGAAATGAAGTATATGAAGGCGCGTCGTGAAGCATTAGGTGGTTACCTACCTGCACGTCGTCGTGAGAGTGAAACTTTAGCGATTCCTGAATTATCAGTATTTGATGCTGTATTAAATGGCTCTGGCGGTAAAGAGCAATCGACCACGATGCTGATGGTTCGTTTAATTGCTGCATTACTGAAAGAAAAAGCAATTAAAGACCGCGTCGTGCCAATCGTTCCAGACGAAGCACGTACTTTCGGTTTAGAAGGGATGTTCCGTCAGCTGGGTATTTATGCAGCTCACGGTCAAAAATATACTCCAGAAGACCAAGAACAGTTAATGCATTATCGTGAAGCAAGTGATGGTCACATGCTGCAAGAAGGAATTAACGAAGCGGGTGCGATGAGTGCGTGGGCTGCGTTGGCAACCAGTTATTCAACCAATAACTTGCCGATGATTCCAATGTACATGTACTACTCAATGTTTGGTTTCCAACGTATTGGTGATATTGCATGGGCTGCGGGTGATGCGCAGGCACAAGGTTTCTTACTTGGTGCGACTGCTGGCCGTACTACATTGAATGGTGAAGGTTTACAGCATCAAGATGGTCATTCACATATCTTGGCGAATACCATTCCAAACTGTGTATCTTATGATCCATGTTTTGGTTATGAATTGGCTGTGATCGTACACGACGGTTTACAACGCATGTATGTGAACCAAGAGCGAGTGTTCTATTATTTAACCGTAATGAACGAAAACTACGAGCATCCTGCAATGCCAGAAGGCGCTGAGGAAGGCATTAAACGTGGTATGTACTTGTTCGAAAAAGATGAAAAAGCAACTGTTCAATTAATGGGTTCAGGTGTCATTCTTCGTGAGGTGATCAAAGCTGCGAAAATCTTACGTGATGAATATCAAATCCACTCAAATGTTTGGAGTGTAACGAGCTTCAATGAGTTGTCACGTGATGGGATGGCATGTGAAGAATATAACCGCCTACACCCGCTTGCGCTTGCTGAAGAAGTGAAAGAATCTTGGGTATCTAAACAGTTACGTGGTACTGAAGGTATTGTCGTTTCTGCCACAGATCATATGCGTGCGTATAGCGAGCAAATTCGTGCATATCTTCCGGATGGTCGTCCATTTGTTGCATTAGGTACAGATGGTTACGGCCGTTCAGATACACGCGCGAACTTACGTAGTTTCTTTGGTGTTGATGCTGCGCATATCGTGGTTGCGACATTGAAAAAATTAGCGGATGAAGGTGAAGTTGAAAATCGTTTAGTCAAAGATGCAATTTCTAATTTTGAGTTAGATACGGATCGTCCAGTGGCATGGGCTCCACAAGCGCATCCGGAAGTTCAGGCAGTTGCTGAATACAATGAAACACAAACAGGTGAGGGGAAATAATTATGCAAATCCAAGCACCTGATATTGGCGTAGATAAAGCACTGGTTGCAGAAATTTTGGTGAAAGTCGGCGACCATGTTGCTGTTGACGATAGCATTTTGGTTTTAGAGTCCGATAAAGCAACCGTTGAAGTTCCAAGTACTGCAGCAGGTATTGTGAAAAGTATTTTAGTTCAACAAGGTGATGAAGTGTCCGAAGGGGTTGCTTTGGTTGAACTTGAGCAAGAATCTAAAGCAACTGAAAGCAATGTTGCTGAAGCGCCAACGCTTGAGACGCCAAAAGCAGAAGCAAAACCTGTCGAAGCTGAAACAAAAGAACAGCCCGCTGCTGCTCCAACAGCGACAGCAAGCCAGACTGTGGATGTAAAAGTTCCAGATATTGGTGTTGAAAAAGCATTGGTTGCTGAAGTCCTTGTGAAAGTTGGGGATGAAATTGATGCAGAACAAAGTATTGTTGTGGTTGAATCGGACAAAGCGACTGTAGAAGTACCAAGCTCGGTTGCGGGTGTGGTTGAAGCCATTCAAATCAAAGAAGGTGATAGTGTTAAAGAAGGGGTGGTATTGATTCAGGTCAAGACTGCAAGTTCGGCTGCTGCACCAGAACCACAAGCAGCTCCAGCTCAACCAGAAGCGCCAGTCGCAACTACAGAAGTATCAGTCGCAAGCAATATATCAACAGGTAATGTTGAAATTGAAGTACCTGATCTAGGTGTAGAAAAAGCATTGGTTTCAGAAATTCTGGTCAATGTTGGTGATCGCGTTGAAGCTCAACAAAGCTTATGCGTGGTTGAGTCAGATAAGGCTTCGGTTGAAGTGCCAAGTTCAGTAGCAGGGATTGTGAAAGCGATCCATGTCTCTGCCAATCAAGAAGTGCGTCAAGGCGTGGCTTTGGCTACGATTGAGGTCAGTGGTCAGGCCGGTGCACCAGCATCTGCACCAAAAGCTCAACCAGCTGCTACTCAACCTGCACCAGCAAAACCACAGGCAGTAGCACCAAGTGAACCTGCACAAGCTGAGAAGTTGACTAAACAGCAAGAAGCTGACAATGCGAAAGTCTATGCGGGTCCAGCCGTGCGTAAACTGGCACGTGAGTTAGGTGTGGTTCTTGGACAGGTGAAAGCATCAGGTGAACATGGTCGTGTGATGAAAGACGATGTCTTTGCCTATGTGAAAACACGTCTGACCGCACCACAACCCACCGCTGTACCACAAGCGGCAGCAGTGGCTTCAGGCTTACCGAAGTTACCAGACTTTAGTGCATTTGGTGGCGGTGAAGTGAAAACAATGACGCGTTTACAGCAAGTGTCTGTACCGCAATTGTCATTGAACAATTTCATTCCGCAAGTGACGCAGTTTGACTTGGCGGATATTACCGAGCTTGAAGCATGGCGCGGTGAACTGAAAGATGGCTTTAAAAAGCAAGGTTTGAGCTTAACCATCTTGGCCTTTATTGCTAAGGCGGTTGCGCACTTGTTAAAAGAAGAGCCGTATTTTGCTGGGCATTTGGCGGATGATCAAAAATCGGTATTGTTACGTAACGAAATCCATATGGGAATCGCGGTGGCAACACCAGATGGTTTAACCGTTCCTGTATTGCGTAATCCTGATCAAAAGTCGATTAAGCAAATTGCAGCTGAATTGGCTGAGCTCAGCCAAAAAGCCCGTGATCGTAAATTGTCACCGAAAGATCTACAAGGTGCCAATTTTACCATTACCAGCTTAGGTAGTATTGGTGGAACAGCCTTTACACCATTGGTGAATTGGCCGCAAGTCGCGATTTTGGGTATTTCACCAGCAACCATGCAACCTGTATGGAATGGTAAAGACTTTGATCCGCGCTTAATGTTGCCATTGTCATTGTCTTATGATCACCGTGTGATTAATGGTGCTGATGCTGCACGTTTTACCAATAAGTTGACCAAGCTTTTAAAAGATATTCGTAGCTTATTGCTTTAGTGCTTTTAAACGATGGAAACCTCGCATATGCGAGGTTTTCTATTTATAGCATTAAAAAATCGACTTTATTTACGCAAGCTTTTGTCTAAAATTAATATAGTTGAAAGAAGTATTTATTTGGAATAAGGAGCAAGGATGTTAATCATTTATCGAGTTGTATTACCGATATTACTTATTATTTTTGTATTAATGGGCTTGTGGGTCAATTTTCTACATTTTGCATCAGATTGGGTGATGTACATCGTCATGGGTTTGGAAGTGTTAGCTGCAACAATTGTGGTTAGCATGGAATATCAAGCCCAAAATGTTGGTGGTGCAAGTGGTTGGGGGATTTTTGGTTTTTTTGGTTTGAGTGTGAATTTAGCTTTGTTATTGGGGGTTGCTCGTTTACTGATTTGGGGTTACCAAAAATTTTGGGCATAGTGATTTAAAAAAATTAAAGAGTTTGATAAACTAATAACACTTCATTGGGGAGTAGCCGCTCTTTACGCAAAGTAAAGAGGTGATGGTCAACATAATTGTTCAACAGAACATGGTCATCATAGCAAAGAACCAAAAACAGCTGTTTAGCTGCGCTTTTGTTGGCAAGACCTTTGATTTACCACTCTGCATCAATCTATTTGATTTTGGCTAGCAGGAGGGGTAGATCATCGGTATATTTTGCTAGCCAGAGCATTCAAATATGTATGAATTCCTCATCTCCACATCAATTGTTGCCCTTGCTGAAATGGGCGATAAAACGCAATTGTTGGCATTATTACTCGCCGCACGTTTCCGTAAACCTGTTCCGATTTTAATTGCAATTTTACTGGCTACTACGATTAATCATGGTATCTCTGCAGTATTAGGTCAATGGATTACAACCGTCCTGAGTCCTGAAATTCTATTATGGATTTTGGCACTTGGTTTTATCGGTATGGCTGTTTGGATGCTCATTCCTGATGAATTAGGGGATGAAACTGAAAGCATTAATAAATGGCAAAAATTCGGCGTATTTGGTGCAACTTTTATTCTATTTTTCTTGGCTGAAATTGGTGATAAAACCCAAATTGCTACAGTTGCTTTAGCTGCACGTTTTGACAGTATTTTTTGGGTCATGTGTGGTACAACGCTTGGCATGATGTTAGCGAATGCACCAGCAGTATTTATCGGCGATAAGTTAGCTGATAAGTTACCAATTTCACTTATTCATAAAATTGGTGCTGCCATTTTCTTAGTCGTTGGTATTTCAACCTTGGTACAGCATTATTTCTTCTAATTAAATTTAAATCGCAAAAAAGATCCATCATTTATGCATGGATCTTTTTTTATAAATTATGATAAAAGTACAATATTTGATTGAAACAATAATAAAATCCCATTATTTTATTAAGGAATTAAAATATTTCATATTTAAAGAATTTTTATGGGGTTGATATGAGTTTTGAGCGGACTACATCGCAAATACTATTTGATAATGGTACGCATAAATGCATTAGTTTTACCAGTTTAGTCAAAGGTGAAGGCATTCAAGCCAATCAATTTTTAATTATTGATCACGATCGTGCAGCGGTTCTAGATCCAGGTGGTGATCTGACGTATGTTCCTTTAACAATGGAGCTGAATCGATATACCAAATTGAAAAATTTGGATTATGTGATGGCATCCCATCAAGATCCCGATATTATTACTTCGATGCCGCGTTGGTTAGTTTATACCGATGCGAAAGTAGTGGCGTCTAAATTATGGGCACGCTTTTTACCGCATTTAAACTCAGCATTTATGAGTGATCGAATGAAAGGGAATTGGGAAGACCGCTTAATTGAGCTTGCCGATACGGGACAAGTGATTCCTTTAGGTGAATCAGCAATCGTAGCGATTCCTGCTCACTTTTTGCATTCGGTGGGTAATTTCCAGTTCTACGATCCAACGGCCAAGATTCTATTTTCAGGCGATATGGGCGCATCTATAGTGGATGATGCAAGTCAGCCTATTACCGATTTTGATGCGCATATTAAAAAGATGAAAGGCTTTCATCAACGTTATATGTGTTCCAATAAAGTCATTCGTTTGTGGGTCAATATGGTTCGTCAAATGGATATTGATATGATCGTGCCGCAACACGGGACTGCATTTATCGGTAAAGAGATGATCAAGCAATTTTTGGATTGGATTGAGCAACTAGAGTGCGGCGTAGATTTAATGAATGAATATGTTTTTAGTTGCCCTGCTTAAATTGAAATTATAGGCAATCAACTTGGGTAAACCCTGATGAGTGAATCAGTGAAGGGACTTCACTTTGGAAAAGTGATGATATTGAGCGATATCAGCACAGCAAACCGAGTATATAAATCATCTGATAGCTTGTCATGGGATCTAATCAAAAGCAGTCATTATTTTGGTCGAGTTCGTTAGAGTAATTTTACCGACGTACATAGAACCTATGTTGTGTAAAACATACTCTAGCGACTTATAAAATTATTTTCATCATAGAAAATGAAAATCACATCGAAATTTGTTTATAATAGCTCACGGAAATTACCAGTGAGATTGTTATGCTGACCATCGTTCAAGAAGCGTTAACCTTCGATGATGTCTTATTACTTCCTGCCTACTCAACTGTTCTCCCAAAAGATGTCTCCTTAAAGACACGTTTAACTCGCGGAATTCAACTTAATATCCCTCTCGTTTCTGCTGCAATGGATACCGTGACTGAGTCTCGTATGGCGATTGCAATGGCGCAAAATGGTGGTATTGGTATTTTGCATAAAAACATGGATATCGCTGCACAAGCCGCGGAAGTACGCCGTGTAAAAAAATTCGAAGCTGGGATGGTGAAAGACCCAATCACAGTAACGCCTGAAACGACAGTACGTGAACTTATTGCAATTACCCAAGCTAATAATATTAGCGGTGTACCTGTTGTAAAAGATGGCAAAGTTGTGGGTATTGTCACAGGTCGTGATACTCGTTTTGAAACCAATCTTGAACAACCAGTAAGCAACATTATGACGGGTCAAGACCGTTTAGTGACTGTTCGTGAAGGTGAGTCGAAAGAAAATATTCAAGCATTGCTACAAAAGCATCGTATTGAAAAAGTTCTAGTTGTTGGTGAACACAATGAACTCAAAGGTTTAATTACAGTCACTGACTTCCGTAAAGCGGAAAGTTATCCAAGCAGCTGTAAAGATGACCTTGGTCGTTTACGTGTTGGTGCCGCAGTTGGTACAGGTGTAGAAACACCAAGCCGCGTGGAAGCATTGGTCGATGCGGGTGTAGATGTGATTGTCGTAGATACGGCACACGGTCACTCAGCGGGTGTGATTGAACGTGTACGTTGGGTAAAAACAAATTATCCTCAAGTTCAAGTGATTGGTGGAAACATTGCAACAGGTGATGCAGCTTTAGCATTATTAGATGCAGGTGCAGATGCAGTTAAAGTGGGTATTGGTCCTGGTTCGATCTGTACGACACGTATTGTGGCAGGTATCGGTATGCCACAAATTTCGGCAATTGATAGCGTTGCCAATGCACTAAAAGATCAAATTCCATTGATCGCAGATGGTGGTATTCGTTTCTCTGGCGATATGGCGAAAGCGATTGGCGCAGGTGCGAGCACGATCATGGTCGGTTCACTCCTTGCTGGTACTGAAGAAGCGCCAGGTGAAGTTGAATTTTTCCAAGGTCGTTACTATAAAGCGTATCGTGGTATGGGTTCATTGGGCGCGATGGCAGGGGCAACAGGTTCTGCTGACCGTTATTTCCAAGACTCTAAAGCAGGTGCTGAAAAGTTGGTTCCAGAAGGTATCGAAGGTCGTGTTCCATACAAAGGTCCAATGGGCAATATCATCCATCAAATGATGGGTGGTTTGCGTTCTTCTATGGGCTATACAGGTTCATCTGTGATTGAAGATCTTCGTCAAAATGCGAAATTTGTGAAAATTACTTCAGCAGGCATGTCTGAATCACATGTTCATGATGTCACGATCACTAAAGAAGCACCAAACTATCGTGTAGGTTGATCTTTAGTAATTTTGGCAATAAAAAAACCGTCAGTCCACTGACGGTTTTTTTGTTTTGGTGTAAAGTAAAACAGATGAAAAATGGTATGACGATACGTCATATAAAGATAAGAAAGCGAGTAAAGAATGAGCTATTTTGGAACTGATGGAATTCGTGGCAAATTTGGACAAATGCCGATTACCCCTGAATTTGCATTAAAATTAGGGTTTGCAGCAGGAAAAGTATTAAAAAGAAATAGTCCCAAAAACAAACCAATTGTGGTTATGGGTAAAGATACGCGTTTATCAGGTTATATTCTAGAAGCAGCTCTTCAAGCAGGTTTAAATGCAGCAGGTGTGTATGTACATTTGTTGGGACCATTACCAACGCCTGCTATAGCGCATTTAACACGTGCTTTACATGCACATGCAGGTATTGTGATTTCAGCATCACATAACCCTTACTTTGATAATGGGATTAAATTTTTCTCAGGTGAAGGTAAAAAACTCCCAGATGCCTTACAAAATGAGATCAATCAAGAATTAGAAAAAGATTTAGTGATTGATGATACGGCTAACCTAGGTAAAAGTGTTCGTGTCAAAGATGCCAATGGCCGATACATCGAATTCTGTAAATCAACATTTCCATACCACTTCGATCTTAGTAATCTCAAAATTGTAGTGGATTGTGCTAACGGCGCAGCATATAGCGTTGGTCCTTCAGTTTTTAGAGAGCTAGGTGCAAAAGTAATCCCGCTTTTTAATGAACCAGATGGTTTAAATATCAATGAAAATTGTGGATCAACCCATCCTGAATTTCTACAAAAGGCTGTGGTTGATCACCAAGCCGATTTAGGTATTGCGTTTGATGGTGATGCAGATCGTGTCGTTATGGTGGATAAAAATGGTCAATTGGTTGATGGTGACCATATCCTGTATATCCTTGCTACTCAGGTTAAAAATAAACCAGCGGGTATTGTTGGAACAGTCATGAGTAATATGGCGCTTGAGTTGGCATTAGCAAAAGCGAACGTTGGTTTTGTTCGTGCTAAAGTTGGCGATCGCTATGTATTACAATCACTTGAAGAAAATAATTGGTCAATTGGTGGTGAGCCTTCAGGTCATATTTTGACTTTGGATAAGAGTACAACAGGTGATGCGATTATTGCGGCATTACAAGTGTTAACGGTGATGGTTGAGCAAGCCAAAGCATTACATGAATTAGTTGCAGACTTTGAATTATTTCCACAGGTGTTAATCAATGTTCGTTTACAGCATATGATTGATCCATATGCTGTTCCTGCTCTTGTTGCTGAATTTGAAAAAGCTGAACAAGAATTGACTGGGCGTGGACGTATTTTGATTCGTAAATCAGGTACTGAACCTGTGATTCGAGTTATGGTAGAAGGAGATCAACAGCAGGAAGTGGATGCCATCGCAAATCATTTAGCCGATGCAGTCAGAGCTCACGCTCAAGCTGCTTAAAGGAGAGTAATAATGAATGATGTCATTAAAGACCTGAGTGAACTTCGTTTAAGTTATGAACAAGGTGAGTTACACGAATCCCAGATGAGTGTAAATCCCCATGAGCAATTCTTGAATTGGTTCAATCATGCACTCACTGCTCAATTACATGAACCGTATGCGATGTCTTTGGCGACAGCAAATACTCAAGGTCGCCCACACGTCCGAACCGTTTTGTTACGTGGTGCGACAGAAGCTGGTTATGATTTTTACACCAATTATGATAGTCAAAAAGGATTAGACCTTGCGGAAAATCCTTATGCTGAACTTTTATTTTACTGGCCGAGTTTAGAGCGTCAGGTACGTATTGGTGGTCAGGTTTCCAAGATTCCAGAACAGGAATCGACGGATTATTACCATAAACGTCCACGTGATAGTCAGATTGCAGCACATATTAGTACGCCACAAAGTGGTGTCATTGAAAGCCGTGAGTTATTACAACAACGTTTTCAAAACTTACAAAACCAAGTACATGAAGCTGAGTTGGATAAACCCGAATTTTGGGGGGGGTATCGCTTAGATGCTGATTATTATGAATTCTGGCAAGGACGACCAAATCGTTTACATGATCGTTTAAGTTATGAAAAACAAAATGGACTTTGGATTATTCAACGCTTGATGCCATAAATGACCATGATTCAAATTCAACAAAGACCATTAATTACACGCCCTGAACAATTTCAGGGCGTGCCTACGTTTATTGCTGAGATATTGGCGAGACGTGGAGTACAATCGGAACAAGAGCTTGAGCTAAAACTCAAGCATTTATTGCCACCTGATCTCAAAGGATTAGATCAAGCCGTTGAATTAATTGATCAAGCGATTGATCAAAAAAAACAGATCGTGATTGTTGGTGACTATGATGCGGATGGTGCGACCAGTACTGCACTCATGATCTTAGTTCTTAAAGAAATGGGGGCGAACGTTGAATATTTAGTGCCTGATCGCTTTAAGTATGGTTATGGCTTAACCCCTAAAATTGCTGAGCTCGCAAAGCAAAGCTATCAACCTGATCTTTTGATTACCGTGGACAATGGTATATCGAGTCATGCAGGGGTGGAGACTGCTCAAGCTTTGGGTATGCAGGTCATCATTACCGATCATCATTTGACGACGAAACCTACGCCAAATGCTGAAGCAGTGGTTAATCCGAATCAACTGGGTTGCATTTTTCCAAGTAAAGCACTGGCAGGTGTTGGCGTTGCCTTTTATGTACTAGCAAAATTAGCCAGTTACCGCTCTCAGCAGGGAAAAAGTACCAGTAAAGTCACTCAGTATTTAGATTTGGTTGCGTTGGGAACTTATGCTGATGTTGCATCGCTTGATTATAATAACCGTATTTTAGTGGATGCTGGCTTAAAACGAATTCAGCAATATCAATGTCGTGCAGGAATTTTAGCATTATTAGATATTGCAAAACGAGACGCCGCAAGTTTACGCGCTCAAGATTTAGGTTTCGTGATCGGCCCTCGAATTAATGCGGCTGGTCGTATGGAGAGCATGCGAATTGGCATTGAGTGTTTATTGGCTCCAGATTTAGCAACAGCCTATCCAATTGCACAGCAGCTCAATCAACTGAATCTAGAACGTCGTCAAGTTGAAGCTGAGATGAAACAGCAAGCGATCAGTGCATTACAGCATGTACAGCTACAAGCAGATTCTTTACCTGCCGCATTGGTGATGTTTGATGAACAGTGGCATCAAGGGGTAATTGGGATTGTAGCTGGGCGTCTAAAGGAACAGTTTCACCGACCAAGTTTAGTATTTGCTCCTGATGAAGATGGGATACATATTAAAGGCTCTGCACGTTCGATTGAAGGTATTCATATTCGCGATACTATTGAGCAAGTCGCAGAACAATACCCACATTTAGTCAGCCATTTTGGTGGTCATGCCGCAGCAGCAGGTTTGACCTTAAAAAAAGACAATTTTGATGAATTTAAAACAGTTTTTATTCAATCAATTGCTGAAATGGATGAAAATTTATTCCAAGCGACTCTATGGACAGATGGTGAGTTAACTGATGCTACTTTACATCTTGAAACGCTAGACTGGATTGATCGGCTAGGTCCTTGGGGACAAAAATTTCCAATTCCTCAATTTGAGGGGAGATTTAAAGTGATGGATTATCGCTGGCTTAAAGATCAGCATCTCAAGTTAAAACTTTCACTTGGTACACAGTCGATTGATGCAATTGCTTTTAATGCAATTGATCGTTTTAAGTTTGACCCTGCACTTGACTATGTTGATTTAGTTTATACCTTAGAGCGTAATGTTTTTAATGGAAACACCAGTTTGCAACTGCATATTGTGCATTTAAAGCAATAAAAAATCCGCTCAGAAGAGCGGATCTTTTTTATTTCTGGTGGAAATTAGAAACGATAAGCGGCGCGAACACCGTAGTTTTTATCGTTATCGCCGAAACCAATACGGCCTTCAACACTCACTTGCTGATTTAAGAATTTCTTGGCATTAATACCCCATTCATCTTTATCAGTCAGGTCGTTGTTGTAGTAATCAGCACCTACGCTTAAAGTTTTATCAAGGTAGTAGTCACCTTTCACACGGTATTCATCTAAATCACCAAATGCGCCATACGCTTCTAAGTTGACATCTTTCCCACCAACTTGAGTGACATATTTAGCACGGACAGTTGGATCAGCACCGTCTTTACCATTTTTCTCGTCGTAACCTTTCACACCTAAAGCAAGTAATAAACCTGGAGCTGGCAAATAACCAACTTCAGCAGCATATGTAGTTAATTTTTGGTCATAATTGATTTTGTCAATTTCACGTTCCTGTTTTCCTACATCACCGCTGAGGTAGAAATCAGAGTTTGGAACGTAGTATTCGATGCCTACACCATATTGTGTATCTTTAGTACCACTGTTATCACCATAGTTCACATGTGCGTCAACATTACTTGCACGATTTAAGAAAGCTGCTTCTGCAAGTGGCGCATTACGGGTCTGAACTGGATTGAAATAATAAGTTCCATCGACACCAAATTTGTTTACGCTGTTGCCGTGATCTGGATCAAGATAATTATAAGAACCACCAACTTCAGCTTGATAAGCATGAGCAGTTCCGGTTACTGCAAGTGCAGATAAAAGTGCTGATGCAATTGCTAATTTTTTCATGGTTATGCCCCTTTTGAGATAATGAACCAAATGAATGTTGATTACATGTTTTGTTACAACTCTCAGTCTAGTTAAAATATTGTGGTCGTCAATCACAGGAAAGTAATCGGACTGTACGAATGTAATCAACTTGTAAAATATAAATTATATCTATTTGATAAATAAAATTTATTTATAAATGTTTTGATTTATTAAAACATAGGATAGATTGTGTGTTCTGGTATCTTTATGTAATTTATGGACACTTTTATCGCTAAATGTGTCATTACAAAATTAAATTTTAATAAGAAATATTGATTGTTTTAGAGTTTTTATATTGGTAAAACTATTGAAAAACGGAAGGCTGTGTCACTTAAAACACTTATGTTAAAATAACAAATTGAGTGAAAAAATTGAGAGAAATTAGGCGTGGAAATTAATCCGTATTTAGTCCAATTAAAAGATTTATCTGATCGTAGTCAAACACTACGGGGGTATCTTTGACTACGATCTAAAGGCAGAGCGTTTAGAAGAAGTTTTAAGAGAACTCGAAGATCCTGCAATTTGGAATGATCAGAGTCGTGCGCAAGCGATTGCGAAAGAAAAGGGCAGTTTAGAAAATACTTTAGGTGTATTTGATCGTCTTGCAGAACAGCTCGATGATGCTAAAGCGATGCTTGATTTGGCTGTAGAAGCCGATGATGAAACTTTACTGGAAGATGTTCAGGCTGAACTTGATAGTGCTGAACAGGCTCTAGGTAATTTAGAATTCCGCCGTATGTTTAGTAATCCAATGGACCCAAATCCATGTTTCCTTGAAATCCAATCAGGTTCTGGTGGTACGGAAGCACAAGACTGGGCATCGATGTTACTACGGATGTATCTGCGTTGGATCGAACGTCATGGCTTTAAAGCTGAATTGATGGAAGTGTCTGATGGTGATGTGGCAGGCATTAAATCAGCAACCATCCGTGTCGATGGCGAGTTTGCTTATGGCTGGTTACGTACCGAAAGTGGCGTACATCGTTTAGTACGTAAGTCACCATTTGACAGTAATAACAACCGTCATACCTCATTCTCAGCGGTATTTATCTCACCTGAGATTGATGACAATATCGAAATTGATATTAATCCGTCGGATGTCCGTACCGATACTTATCGTGCTTCGGGTGCGGGTGGTCAGCACATTAACAAAACTGATTCTGCAGTTCGTCTCACTCACGCACCAACGGGTATCGTGGTGGCATGTCAGAACCAACGTTCACAGCATGCGAACCGTGATCATGCGTGGAAGCAATTACGTGCCAAACTCTATGAGTTAGAGATGAGCAAACGTAATGAAGCAGCTCAAGCATTGGAAGACTCGAAGTCAGATATTGGTTGGGGAAGTCAGATTCGTTCTTATGTCTTAGATGATTCGCGTATTAAAGATTTGCGTACTGGTATTGAAAACTCAAATACTAAAGCAGTCTTAGATGGTGATTTAGATCGGTTTATTGAAGCAAGTTTGAAACAAGGTCTATAAGTTTCAATTAACTTAAAACGGCAATCTCGTTCAGCATTTGATAGTTAATCGAAAAAATATGATATTAATATCGTAAAATATAGATATTAATATTTATAAAAATCGATATACTAGTTTCAGATGCTGAACAAAGCTTTGCCTGTTGAGAAACGTGGTGAGTCTATGGATATTGATGTTATAAGCAAGGCCTTAGCCAATCCATTACGTCGACAGATTTTGCAATGGCTGAAAGAGCCTGAGCAATTTTTACCGGTGCAGGAATGTGGTGGCAGTTTTGAACGAGGCGTATGTGCAGGTCATATTGAACGTCTAGGCAAAGTTGCACAATCAACCATGTCAAACCATTTGTCTGTGTTACAGCAGGCAGGTTTGATTCAAGTTGAGAAATACGGGCAGT
Organism: Acinetobacter sp. TR3; assembly: GCF_027105055.1. Lineage (NCBI taxonomy): Bacteria > Pseudomonadati > Pseudomonadota > Gammaproteobacteria > Moraxellales > Moraxellaceae > Acinetobacter > Acinetobacter sp. TR3. The sequence goes on along the minus strand of NZ_CP114264.1, from coordinate 3,083,528 downwards.
GGTCCTATTTCACCAGAAACGAAGCTTTGATTCAGCAATACATCGAACATTTAAAACAAACACTTTAAATTGATAAGTGTAAGTTGAGGCGATCATGGCTGAACTAAATTCTGCATTACAAGTAGGTGATTTTACGATTAAAAACCGTTTGGTTTTAGCACCTTTGACGAGATCTCGTAGTGGTGCTGAGCGTATTCCGAACGATTTAATGGTGGAATATTATCAACAACGTGCCAATGCAGGCTTAATTATTACCGAAGCGACGGTGATTAGCCCGAAAGCGGTTGGTTATGCCAATACGCCAGGCTTATGGTCGCAAGAGCAAGCTCAAGCATGGAACAAAATTGTTGAAGCTGTACATTCTCAGGGTTCAAAGATTGTTGTTCAGCTCTGGCACGTGGGTCGTATTTCACATCCTGACTTATTGGATGGTGATATTCCAGTTGCACCAAGTGCGATTCAACCCGCAGGTGAAGTGAGTTTACTGCGTCCAAAACGTCCTTTCGTTACCCCTCGTGCTTTATCGCATGAAGAAATCCAAGAAATCGTCGCACAATATAAACATGCGGCTGAGTTAGCGAAAGCAGCAGGTTTTGATGGTGTTGAATTGCATGCAGCCAATGGTTATTTGATCGATCAATTTCTACAAAGTACCACGAACCATCGTGATGATGAATATGGTGGTTCGATTGAAAATCGCGCACGTTTATTATTACAAGTGGTCGATGCATTTATAGAAGTTTGGGGTGCTGGGCGTGTGGGTGTCCACCTTGCACCACGTGCAGATTCGCACGATATGGGCGATGCAGATCCATTAGCGACTTTTGGTTATGTGGTTGAACAATTAGATCAACGCAATATTGGTTTTATTTTCACGCGTGAATATGCAGCGGAAGATAGTTTACAGCCGCAACTCCGCCCTAAATTCAAAGGGGTGTGGATTGCTAACGAGAAATTAACACCAGCTTCAGCAAAACAAATTTTAGAAACTGAGCAAGCAGATGCTGTGGCTTTTGGATTAGCTTATATTGCCAATCCAGATCTATTAGAACGTTTGGAACATAATTTGCCTTTAAATCAGGTTCAATTCGATACTTTATATGGCGTAGGCGCAGCGGGTTATACCGATTATCCTGTATTGGAAAAGTTAGAAGCTTAAGTAAAGCAAAAAACCTCCTAGCAGGTTGAATCTGCTAGGAGGTTTTTGACAATTTAAGTTTGGGGTGTCTGGATGGCCTGTTCACTTCTATTTTTGTAGAAATCCAGAATCACATTGGAAAAATCATGCACCATCAATTGTGCAATCTGATTGGCATAAAAATTGACTTCGGTGCTAATTCGATAATCAATTTTTAGCGTGAGCTTAGTTTGCTGATCATTGATGGGTGTCAGTTCAAATGAGGTATATCGAAGATCAAAATATTTTCCTCCAATGCTGACATGATCATCTAGCGCACCTTGAGGAATAGACGTTGGAGAGAAACGATAGGTCCAACTGAGATATTGATTAGGTTTGGATTGTTGAATGATTTCTTCAAAATGAATATTTTTTTGCCATGTTGAATAACGGATCAATCCTTCACTCGTCGGTTGAGTCAGCCCAGAAACAGGATAAGGCACACCAATGCTGTATAACACGCTCGGTTTAAATTCATGTGGTTGAATATTGTCGGCATGATTGAGTTGTTGCCAAATGACCTTGGCAGGGGCATTGATGAGAATACTTTGATCAACATGATCATAATGTAGTTGGGTTTTCTCAGGGAGAGGCAGTAGAATAAATGGTAATAATACGAGGCTGTAAATGCCCTTATTGGGTTTCCATATTTTGTAACACAGCCCTTTCATGAATAACGCGCCCGTCAGCATACCGATCAATAAAATCGGGGTCATAATTACAACGCAAATGGCACCTTCACGTAGCACAACAATGGAAAACAATAAGAGAAAAATGAGAAAAATAATAATCACTTTAAAACTATGTATAAATGAAACAGCTTTTCGGTAATTCTGGATATATACAATGAGCGCACCAATAATAAAGGGAACCGCAAGTAAAAAACTGGCTTTCATTAATGCGCCTAAGTGACTGGCTAGAAGCGCCCATAAGCAGCACAGTAACGCTAGAATTAAAAAAGGAAGAATAATTTGAAATGGATGACGGGGTAGATATGCTGGTGTCGTTTCTTCAGGAGGTTGCTTTATTTGTTTGAACCAATCAGGTTGCATCGTTTTTCTCAAAATGGATTATTCTTTGTTCTAAGATATCATTTTTCTTTATAAAGAAATATTTAATCAAAGTGCAACATACAATAATCAATTGTCAATGCATAGGAAACTTCCGCATAATGAGCTGAAATCAAATTCTAAATTATGGTCTAGGATGGCGCAGCAAAACGCGGTACAGCAAACACCATTTTGGTATAACTTTTTACTGATATGTCTCAAGCCTTTATATCGCTGGAAAATCAAACAACGGGCTGAAAGCGATGCGCTATTTCAACAAGAATGTCTAGAGCGTTTTGGACCGTTTCAAGCGCCTAAAAATTTAAATACGATTTGGTTTCATGTGGTATCGGTTGGAGAAACCAATGCTGCTCAACCTTTGATTGAGCACTATCTAAAACTTGGACACACAGTTTTAGTGACTAACACCACCAAGACAGGACAAGCCAGAGCCAAGAGCTTATTTTCCGAAAAATATCCTGCACTTTTTCAGGCGGTCTATTTGCCTGTTGATCAAAAGCCATTACTGAAACAATTTTTTGAGCTGTATCAACCGAAACTTCTTGCTCTAGTTGAAACTGAAATTTGGCCAAATTTGATTGCGCAAGCCAAACAGAAGCAAATCCCATGTATCTTATTGAATGCTCGTCTTTCAGCAAAATCAGCGAAAGGTTATGGCAAAGTTCGCCGTTTGACACAGCCAATGTTGCAGCAACTCACATGGTTATTGGCTCAAGACATTGCGACACAACAGCGTTATGTGGATTTAGGTTTAGATCAAGCCAAGAGTCAGGTTGTTGGTAATATTAAATTTGATATCGCTGCGCCAGAGCAGTACGTGCAGCAAGCTGAACAGTTAAAACAAGATTGGCAATTGGCAGATCGGCAGATTATCGTACTTGCAAGTACACATGCACCTGAAGAAGAAAGTCTGCTGAAACAATTACAGCCACATTTAAATTCAAATCCCAATTTACTCTGTATCATCGTGCCGCGTCATCCTGAGCGTTTTGATGAGGTGTATAAAGTTTGCCAAAGTTTAAACTTAAATACGCAACGCCGTAGTCTTAAACAGCCAATTCAAATTGATACACAGGTTTTTCTAGCGGATAGTATGGGCGAAATGTGGCTGTGGTATGCGCTGAGCCAAGCTTGTTTTGTTGGTGGTTCATTGAATGAGCCGGGTGGCGGACACAATATTTTAGAACCGATGGTTTTAGATGTACCGACTGTGATTGGTCCACGCTATTTTAATTTCCAAAGTATCGTGGATGAGTTTGTGGCTGAACACGGAATTTTGATTGGAACAGATGCGGCACAAGTGGTACAGCAACTTTTGAGTTGTTTAGATGACCGAATACAGGCTCAGCAATTGATTGAACAGGCCGAATTGGTTCTGCAACGAAATAAAGGCTCTCTCCAAAAGCATATTCAATTGATTAATCATTATTTAGAATTCAAAGCTTTGTCATGAATATTGTTTTACTTGAAGCTAATCACATCACGACAGCGGATGATGTCTGGCAGATTGAAAATCCGCGTCAATTACAACATTTACGACAGCATATTCAGTTGAATTGTGGAGATACTTTAAAAGTCGGCGTGCGTAACGGTCAGCGCTATCTTACGGAAGTAATATCTGTTTCTGAACAACAGATTTGCATAAGACCGATTCAACTGGAAGCCATTCCTGAAAAGCTGCCTGTGCATTTAATTCTAGCTTTACCACGTCCTAAAGTATTGCGCCGTATCATCATGGATGCGGTGACTTTAGGCGTGGAACGGATCAGTTTGATTCATAGTTATCGAGTGGATAAAAGCTATTGGCAAAGCCCATTTTTACAGCAGCTTGATGATTATGTGACTTTAGGTTTAGAGCAGGCAGGTGATACGATTGCACCTGAAATTCAATTGTATAAACGCTTTAAACCTTTTGTTGAAGATGTTTTGCCTACATTTATTTCAGATGAAAAACCTGCTTATGTCGCACACCCTTATGCAGAACAGCAGATGCCATCTGCGATTCAGCATTCATGTAGTCTGATCGTTGGTCCAGAAGGTGGATTTATTCCGTATGAGGTGGATTTGCTCAAAAAAAATGGCTGCCAAGCAATGAGCTTAGGCAACCGAATTTTACGAACTGAAACGGCAGTATCACATATTTTAGGGCGATTATTTATCTAGGTTGATCGGCTCTGATTGATCACCACGATAGACTTTAACTTCCTGTACTGGATAAGGAATCGAAATTCCTTTCTCATCGAAGGCGGTCACGACAAGTTCTTGAATTTCACTAATTGATGCAGATGTGGTGGTTTCTGTGGTATTTACCCACCAACGCACGGTTAAATTAATTGAGAAATCTGCAAGTGCGGTGACATTGACCGAGAAGCTGGGTTGACTCAGTACATTAAGATTACGGTCTAAAATATCCATAATGATTTTTTTTGCTTTCTGCATATCATCTTCATAACCAATACCAACGACAAACTCACAACGACGACGCTGATAGGCATTGTTCACTGTAACGGCACTGGTATACACCGTTGCATTGGGAATCACGATACGGCGACCATCAGGTGAGCGTAAAAAGGTTGCACGAATCTGGATATCTTCAACATTGCCTTCAAAACCATTCACAACAATATCATCGCCGATGCGGAAAGGTTCACTGAGTAAAATTAAGATACCTGATAGCAAGTTTTGGAAAATATCTTTGAAAGCGAAACCGATTGCAACAGAACCGATTCCCAATGCTCCGATTAACTGGCTTGGGGTGAAACCTGGAATAGCGATGACCAATGCAATTAAAAAACCAAAGAATAGAATAAAAGTGCTTCCGACACGGTTGAGCACCAATACCAAGTTTTGTCGGGTGTAACTACGGTTTTCCAAAGTTTTGTGAATAAAGAATTTAAATAACTTAGTCAGTAGCCAAAAAATGACAAATACTGTGATCGCAATACAGATATACGGTACACGCTCCCAAAAGCTGTCCATGATTTTATCGATGGTGGTATAGGCATCATGATATTTTTCAGTATGTGCCAATACCGTTTGCGTGGTTTTTGCACCTGCTTGATGAATCAATTCACCAGTATCTTTAGCGACCTCAGTTAATGTCGTTTGCTCATTTGCCACGGGAAAATCTCTATTTCGCAACGTAAGGAATTTATTAGGGGAGCTATCATAATGAATTTATGCTGATCATGCATGATAAATTCCGTAACGGTTTTATTTATTGAGTAGTTCAAATTTGGCTGTTCGATAAAGTATTAAAAATACTCAGTTGTATTTTGTAAGATCTGGGTTGGTGTACCCCAGAAGTCAGGGCTAGCAAAATAATAGCTAAAGATAAACATGCCAAATATCATCATTAAACTCAATATAATCATGATCCATGCAAATAGTTTTTCCCATGTGGTGGATGGGCGGACATCGCCATAATCATTGCGATGAGGTGTGCCTGCTGCAAATAAGACATAAAGTGTAAAAAAGAATTGAATGATTGGCACGAGTAATAATAGACATAGCCATCCTGTTTTATTTAGATCGTGTAAACGTCGGATTAAAAAAACGATCTGAAAATAAAAGCCAGCAAACCATAGTGCAATCAGTGCAATTCCTCCGATTCCTGAAAATGCAGATAAGATTGGTTCATGAATCTGTACATTATTTACACTTAGACTCGCCGAAATTGTGGCAATAAGAATGAAAAGAACCGTCCAACTGATACTCAGTAAACCATACCAACCTAGATAGCTTAAGCGATTAAAACGTCCTTTAGCAGATAAAGGGTGATCGTATTGAGGCTGAATTGAGGCAGATAACGTTTGATCGAACATGATGAATTCCTATTTTTTGATTATTAAATCTTTTAAGGTCTTAGCAATGATCAAAATAATCACTTATTTTAAAAGTAAAAAGCATAGACAAGCAGTTCAAATTTAAATTATTTTGAGTAAATTTTTGAAAACAATTTGGTCGTCAAAACATAACATTCTTACGACCAAAGCCGCATTGTTTGCTCTTGTAAATGGTGACCATACTGCAAGAGAAAACAAAACATACCCGAAAAATAGATGTGTATATCTAAGGTATGAAATAAAAAACAAAGGAAGTGAGCTATGAAAGAAATCTACCCAGTGCCTGATAAATTCAAAGAAATGGCAAGAACCTCGGAAGCAGACTATTTCAAACGTTATCAGGATTCAATCGAGCAGCCTGAAGCATTTTGGGCAGCAGAAGCACAAAACATTGACTGGATTAAGCCATTTACACAGGTTAAAAATACAAGTTTTAACGCAGATAATTTCAAAATTGAGTGGTTCACCGATGGTGAACTGAATGTTTCAGCCAACTGTTTAGATCGTCATCTCAAAGATAATCCTTTAAAGCCCGCGATTATCTGGGAAGGTGATCATCCTTCACGTCATAAAATCATTTCATTTTCTGAACTACACGATGAAGTCTGTCGTTTTGCCAATGTGCTAAAGAAGCAAGGTATTCGCAAGGGTGATCGTGTGGTGCTATATATGCCAATGGTGCCTGAAGCAGCAATTGCTATGTTGGCCTGCGCACGAATTGGTGCTGTGCATTGTGTGGTATTTGGTGGGTTTTCACCAGACTCATTGGCCAGTCGTATTGAAGATAGCCAAGCAAAATTAGTGATTAGCGCTGACGCAGGCATGCGCGGCGGCAAGCTCATTCCACTGAAAGAAAATGTAGATGCCGCATTAGAAATTGATGGAACCAGTAGTGTCGAAAATGTGATTGTGGTGCATCGTACAGGGAATCCGATTCAGTTCAATGCTGAGCGTGATGTTTGGTATCACCTTGCGATTATGGAAGTAGACGAACACTGTCCACCAGAACCGATGAAAGCAGAAGATCCGCTATTCATTTTGTACACCTCGGGTTCAACAGGTAAACCGAAAGGCGTGTTACATACTACAGGTGGTTATCTGGTTTATGTCAACACCACCTTTAGAGAAGTCTTTGATCTCAAAGAAGATGATGTATATTGGTGTACCGCCGATGTGGGCTGGATTACGGGACATAGTTATTTACTTTATGGTCCGTTGAGTAATGCCACTACTACGGTCATGTTTGAGGGAATTCCACAATATCCAACTTGGGCACGTATTGGTCATGTGATTGATAAGCACAACATCACCATTCTGTATACTGCGCCGACTGCGATTCGCGCCATGATGCGTGAAGGCGATGCTTATGTACGTGAAAGTGATCGGAGTAGTTTACGCCTACTTGGTTCAGTAGGTGAGCCGATCAATCCAGAAGCATGGAACTGGTACCATGAAGTGGTGGGTGAAGGCCGTTGCCCAATTGTCGATACATGGTGGCAAACAGAGACAGGTGGAATTCTAATTTCACCATTACCAGGTGCAACTGCACTCAAACCGGGTTCTGCAACACGTCCATTCTTTGGAGTACAACCTGCGTTAGTCGATGGCGAAGGAAATGAATTGGACGGAGCAACCGAAGGTAATTTGGTCATTAAAGACTCATGGCCCGGTCAAATGAGAACGATTTGGGGCGATCCAGAGCGCTTTATTGAAGCTTATTTCTCAACTTTTAAAGGCTATTATTTTACTGGTGATGGTGCGCGCCGTGATGCTGATGGCTATTACTGGATCACTGGGCGTGTTGATGATGTACTGAACGTTTCAGGTCATCGTTTGGGGACAGCCGAGATTGAAAGTGCATTGGTTGCACATGAAGCTGTGGCTGAGGCGGCAGTTGTTGGCATGCCACATGACATTAAAGGTCAAGGGATTTGTACTTTTGTCACCTTGCAAGCTGATGTCGCGGAATCTGAGGAGCTACGCAAGGAGTTAGTGAGTTGGGTGCGTAAAGTGCTTGGGCCAGTGGCTACTCCTGATGCACTGCATTGGGCACCCGCTTTGCCGAAAACTCGTTCAGGTAAAATCATGCGTCGTATCTTGAGAAAGATTGCGGCTAATGAATTGGATAGCTTAGGCGATACTTCAACACTGGCTGAGCCGGCTGTGGTTGAACATCTGATTGCCACAGTTTATCCAAACCGATAAATCTAATTCAAATTTAAAAAGAGCGTTCGATTCAACGCTCTTTTTTCTGCATGATTTAATTCTGTGCTAAAAAATCAGCAGTGTTTTGTACCGTGGCAAAGAAACTGAGTGCAGATAAAAATGCTGTTTGTACATCGGCTGCTTTGGCGATCTTAGCATCATGTTCAAGATCACGGGTTGCAGTCGCGTCGGCGATCACAATCGGTTGGTAGCCAAGTTCTTTCGCTGCACGTGTACCTGAATCAATACAGACATGGGTCATCATGCCAGTTATCACTAACTGCTCAACTTGATGCTGCTGTAACAACGCCTGAAGATTGGTTTCCAGAAAGCTATTGGGAAAATGTTTTTCAACAATCAGTGAGCGATCTGTGACTTTAAGTTGTGGATGTAATGCAACACCCACAGTATTTTCTTGAAAGAAACTGGCAGAGGCAGGGTTTATGTGTTGAATGTAAATAATGGGTAAATTGTTTTGAATAAAATGATCTTCTAATAGATTGGTTTTCGCCAGAGCAAGGTCTGGATTAACCAATTCCATTTTGCCATTTTTAAAATAATCGTTTTGGACATCAATAATCAGTAAGGCTTGTTTCATCATTTTTTCTTCCAGCGTTAAGATAAAACAAGAGTAGGGTGAAATTGAGAAATCAGCTATATTCAGATGAAAGCATTGTTGCTGGTTTTCTTTCGTAATGAAAAATGAATATTGAACTTGATCCGATTGATCTAAAAATTATTGAATTGCTGAAACAAGATTCGCGTTTAAGCCATAAAGAAATAGGACAGCGAGTGCATCGTACTGGGCAAGCTGTTGGCGCTCGTATTGCACAGTTAATGGATGCAGGAATCATCAAAAATTACACCGTTGCGATCAACTACGAACATAAGCAGTTTATTCAATTGTTTATGAATGATCAGCAAGCGTTTGTCGAAGTTGAATTACTGGTTAAACAATACGAGCAGGTGGATGAGTGTTTTAAAATTCTCGGCAATGCCTGCTATATGATCGTTAGCCATTTTAATCCATCACAATTAAATGAGTTTATTGAGCAACTGTCGCAGTGGTGCCGATATTCGGTTGAAACGGTCATGCGGGAAATTGAGACTGCTTAAATTAAAAATCCCCAAGCCGAGTCTTGGGGAGAAATATTCAATCGCTTTTATTTTTCTTCTTATCTAATCCCAAGCTTATGCTGATTTTGCCTCCAATTGAATTTCCTGTTGTTGTTCAAGCTGACGAACCAGCGGTAGAACTTTTTCTCCAAAATATTCAACTTCCTCAATAAAGTGAAGAAAGCCTGATAAAACAAGATCAACGCCTACATTTTTTAAGTCCACAATCCGTTCTGCAATTTGCTGTGGTGTACCGATCAGATTGGTTTTAAAACCATCGTTATATTGAACCAGATCATCAAAGGTGGATGTTGCCCAATTACCCGCACGCTCAGGGGCGGCTGCACCTGCTTCACGGGTCGCATCACCGAAGGCATTCACGGCTTCGACATTGGCTTGTGCAATGATGTCATTCAATACGGTTTTGGCTTCTTCCTCAGTATCACGGGCGATAATAAAGGCATTCACGCCAATTTTGACCTGTCGATTGACCAGTCTGGCTTTACTGCGAACATCATCGACTTGTTTTTTAATTTCTTCGACACTATTACCATTGGTAAAATACCAATCTGATACACGTGCAGCCATATCACGTGCGGCACGAGAACTGCCGCCTTGAAACACTTCGATGTAAGGTTTTTGCAAAGGTTTTGGTTTAAGCGTGTAATTCTGGAATTGATAATATTTGCCGCCAAAGCTGTAATTGTCAGTGGTCCAGATGCCTTTGAGAGTACGAATAAATTCTTCTGAACGAACATAACGTTCATCGTGTTCAAGCCAAGGTTCGCCAATCGCATCAAATTCGCCACGGAACCAGCCACTGACCACATTAATCGCAATACGCCCTTGGGTGAGGTAGTCAATGGTTGCCAGCTGTTTGGCCGCAAGCACAGGTTTCCAAGGACCAGGTAGAATGGCTGCAATCACCTTTAGTTTTTCAGTTTTAGCCAAGAGGGCATGGCTAAAACTGACTGATTCATGTTGGTTTTCTGCACCATAGCCTGCGGTAAAACGGATTTGGGTGAGTGCATATTCGAAGCCGTTGCGTTCTGCGGTTTGTGCCAGTCGTACGTTATAGTCATAGCTCCAGTCGGTACGTTGTTCGATATCGCTGACAACGAGACCACCACTTACATTGGGAACCCAGTAGGCAAATTTAATTGCAGATGTTGTTATTGTCATCGTTGTATCCTCCATAACAGATATGGTTTATGCGACGTGGGTTAAATTCTTGGCTGACTTCGGGTGTAAGCGAGATTCAGCTGCATCTAAATCGGGCACAGCCGCCGATGGGAGCACTTCTGCCTGTTCAATCTGTTTGTTAATGCCGAGATTCTGATTCGCTTGTTCAGTTTTTGTTTTAATTGCCGCAGCACGCTGGCCTTTGGCAGGTGCCCATTCCAAAATCGGTAAAGCACGTGCCACAGCTAAGGTCACGCGATCAGACAATTGCTCACTTTTAACCGTATACTCAGGCGTAAAATCACGATCGGTGGCATAGACGCCAATAGGCAAGGTTTGTGCTTGGAAGAAGCTAAATAGTGGGCGTAATTGATGTTCTAGAACCAAAGCATGACGATCACTGCCACCTGAGGCTGCCAGTAAAACGGGTACATCAACCAGAGCTGTTTGCTCAACAAAGTCGAAGAAATGCTTAAATAAGCCTGTAAATGAAGCACGATAAACAGGTGTTCCAACAATTAATGCATCTGCCGCTTCAACCGCAGCCAAATCATCTTGTACCCGTTGTGGCAGCTGATTACGATAAATCGCACCACCCAGTAAAGGCCCAATTTCACTCAGCTTGACGAAATGTACTTTAATATTAATTGCTTCTGAAAGTTCATCAAGAATCGCCTGAACTAAGCTTTCTGTTTTTGATGGGCTGTTTAAACCACCAGATACTGCAACAATATTAAGAGGAGTAGAGAGAGTATTGTGATTGGACATAATAGCGGCCTAAAAGATCATTTCGAATTGCTATTTATTTATCTACACCGCATGCCAAGTTGTAAAATAAGGAAATGCTGCAAGCTTATCTGTTTTGTATATATACCTATAAAGGACTCAGTAGAAAAAATTAAATGAATTTAATACTCTGTTTCTATTGGTTATTTCTGTATAGTAGTTATTGATTAGTCTATGTTTTGTGAGTTATATCAATATTTGTATTGTTTTGCATTTATGATGAAATAAACAAGTTTTGATGTCTAACCAACAGTTCATTTAAAAAATAGGCTAAGATAGATTAAATTTGAATAAACACCGTACAGTGACGTACTCGCAGACAGCTCAGCGCTTATGAATATTTTAATTGTAGACGACCACCCTTTATTTAGACATGCTTTAATTCAAGCGGTTCGATATAGTCTTCCTCAAGCACAGATTCAGGAAACTGCGGATGTCGATGAATTCTATGAGCGCTTAGAGCATGGTGCAGAACCTGATCTCGTATTACTTGATCTGAATTTACCCGGCGCATCTGGTTTTTCTGCCTTGGTATACGTACGAGCACAATACCCAGCGATTCCAATCATTGTTGTATCAGCACATGAAGAAGTGTCGATTATTCAACGTGCAATTGCACATGGTGCAATGGGTTATATCCCGAAATCATCACATCCAAGTCATATCGGCGAGGCAATTAAACATGTCTTAGAGGGTGAAATTTGGCTACCACCGAATTTACCCATGCATCATGGTTTCGATCCAAGAGCTGCGGATGAAACGGCGTTGGCAGAACGCCTGCAATCGCTTACACCTCAACAGTTCCGTGTATTGATGATGGTGGCAGAAGGTCTGCTCAATAAACAAATTGCTTATGAGTTAGATGTATCAGAAGCCACGATCAAAGCGCATGTCACTGCTATTTTCCGTAAGCTAGGTGTACAAAATCGTACGCAGGCAGTTTTAGCAATTAGTGCATTAAATATTGAAGATAAAAAGATGTAATTAGCAAGTTGAATAAGCCATTTGTTTATTCAAATGTTTAAAGACAATAAAAAAACCAGTTCATATGAACTGGTTTTTTTATGCATAGATGCTCAATTAGAACATCTATGCCTGTATTAGAAGCGTACTTTAGCGTTTAAGCCAACAGTTTGCATATCTGCATCAGTACCTACAGCATTAGCATTTAAATAGCTTGCACCTACAGCAACAGCTGGGGTAATGAAGTAGTTTACATTAACGCCCCAAGCTGAATCAGGTGTATCTGCAAAACTTGATTTAGCGTATGAAACACCTGTGCTAAGTTTAGAGTTTAGGTACAAATCAGTTTTTAACTCGTATGCAGTGTCTTCACCGTAAACGATACCTGTTTCGAAACCAATCGACATAGGCGTGCCATCGATTGCACCAACGTATTTAGTACGTGCAGTAATTGCATCTTGCTTGTCAGCGATAGTTGCTGTTTCATTAAATGCTTTAGCAAAACCGCTGTTTAAGATTTTGAAAGTATCATAAGAGGTTTGTTCTACAACATTTGTATAACCTACCGCTACGAGGAAGTTTGGAGCGATTACAGAACCAAATTCAACAGCCCAACGTTGACCACGATCATCATTTTTGCCATATTTGCCGTCATTATCAGTAGCGCTATAGCTTAAGCTTGTATACGCAGGAGCGTAAGGTGTAGGTACATAGGCTTCAGCTTTAACACCTACATTTTGAGATTTAGTATCATCAAGATTAGCAAAGTTATATCCAAGAGCTATATTTGATGCTTGGTTAACAAAAGCTGCTTCTGCTAAAGGACCTTTAGATGCATCTACATTTTTGAAGTAGTAAGTTGCTTGTCCACCAACAGTGTAATGATTAAAATCTCTGCCTTCATTATTAGAGTCTATAGCTTCAGACTGACCTTGGATTTCGAATTGGTAAGCTTGAGCACCGGTCATGGCTAATAATAAAGCAGTGGCTAAACCGAGTTTTTTCATAATAATTTCCAGCTTTTACAGTAAGGAGTAAAGTTGGATTTCATTCTATTGTAACAAAATATGAAGTCAATGTAATAAATTAGCCGTTCCGACAGGTGATCAGTCAACAAATAAGTTTTGGTTAAAAAATGCACAAATGTTTTTTAAAATGTCAAACTTTCATAAAATGAATATCAAACAAATAGATAAATCTGTTTTTCTGATTCAACAGCCACAATTTAGGGTGTTCGAATCACTGGTTTTTGATTGTTTAATCCAATCAATTTAATCGTTTTTTACTGTCAATGGTGTCGCAAAACTGTAATAATTCACCTACAAAAATGTGATTAAAGTCTCTTTTGTGTTGTGGTATGAGATATTATTGTAGTAATATTCTCTGAGAATAAATAACGAGATTAATATGTACTCAGGGATTATTATTTGATTTGAAAAAACGATTAAAATATTAAAAACAATCTATTTAATTTACTTTACATTTTGAGATGCAATTCACATAATATCAAACAAGAGCTATTTAATTTGCATTTAAGTATCTCGTAACATTTTCTCAATATATTGTGTTTTACTAGCTCGACTTTCCCCAAGGTTGAGCTTTTTTTTGCCCCTTTCTTTATCCATTTTTTTTAAATATGACCTTTCAATAACATAGAAATTTGTGACAAAGATTTATTCTATTTACAACCATAAGGTGATTTAAATTCTAAACATTTAAAAATATTTTTTTAATCAATCATTAAAATTTATTATTTTATTTTTTGATTAAAATTCAAATCTATTTAGCTTAAAAAGAAGATCTTAATTATTTTTAAAATTATGAAACAAATTTTTCTCTTATATTTTTATCAAATAAGTAATAATTGAATTAAATGGATTTTAATATTAACTTTATTAAAACAATAGATTAGATTAAAAATCACAGCTTAATTGAAAAGTATTTTAAATTTATACTTTATTTAAATGAAAAAGTACCTTGAATTATGACAGTTAGATTTAAAATTCAGGTAAAATTAGCGTTATTTAAAAATCAATCAGGATGGCTTTTTGAGAATAGCAGGATATGTTCATGGAGCGTAGTCAAAAACATACGCAATTACGTTCAGGACATACAAGCCTTCGTCTATTTTTCTGTATGGTCATCATTATTTTCTCTTTTTTATATATTTCCATTCCTCTCATTGTTCATAGTTATCAAGAATACGTCAAAACAAAACAAGTTCTCATCGAAATTACGAGTCTACGGGCTTTGGTGCAAACGGCAAATCAAATTTCTAAAGAAAGAGCACCATCTAATCAGGCAATGTCGAGTCAACCGAATGAGTTATTTATAAATAAAGAAAAGTTGCAACGTCATCGACAGGCTGTAGATACTCAGATTAATCAAACCATTTCAGTATTAAAGCAGAATGGTTTTCAATCTATTGCAGGACATTTGCAGACTGATCTCAAAGTGAAATTAGCGCAGGCACGTCGTGTTGTTGATGTTTATATTGAAACACCGTATTCACAAAGAAGTTCTCAACAACTGGATCATGCAATTTTAGCGCTTTTCTCTGTGTGGGATGAGAATAGGCTTTGTTTAAAGTTATTAATGACGCAATTAGAAAGTAAAGATAGCGACATGTCGAATTATTTTACTTCTATTCTCATCCTAACAGATATGCGAGATCAGGCTGGGCGTATTGCATCTAACATTATGGCTCCAATCACTTTTGCTGAACCGATTTCTGGTGCAAATAGAGCACGTTCTTTACAGACTCAGCATCAGGCAGAATATCTTTGGTCGTTGGTTGATACGATTCAACCTGAACAGACCAAAACACTAAAATATAAACTTTTGCATGAACGCGTAAAAACGGAGTTCTTAGAGCAAGGGTTACCTTTAATTTCTAAATTACTTGATCAAAGTGAAAATGCTGAACCGTATTTTTTAACAGGGACGCAACTGACCGAGCTGATGGTTGATAAATTTACCACGGTGATGGATTTACAGAACTATATTTTAGATTATAGCTATGAAATCGTTAAGCAGCAGAATCAAGAAGCTCAGCAACAGTTTATTTTTAACTTTGGTATTTCGATTGTTTCATTGCTTACAGCAATTTTCACTATGAGCTATGCCAAGAGACGTGTATTTCAGCCTTTAATTAGAGCAAGAAATATGATTCTGAGCTTATCAAATAGTCCAACTGAACCTTTTACTGGTAAGCAGTCTCGGCAGGAATTCTTTTCTTTATTTGAAGCGATAGAAAGATTAAAAAGTATTTTGAAACAACGTGACATGATGGAGTCACAGCTTAAGAAAGTTGCGAACTCAGATATATTAACGGGTGTCGCAAATCGTTTGGCTTTGGAAGAATATATCAATGTTTTAGAGTCAAAGCCTGAGGGTCTATCAGAAACCTGTGTCATTGTGATTGATATTGATAATTTTAAATTTGTGAATGATCAATATGGGCATATTGCGGGTGATCAGGTGATTACCATGATTGCAGACCAACTCAAGCATAATGTGCGAGCTTCCGATTTAATCGTTCGTTATGGTGGTGATGAGTTTTTAGTCGTGATCGAAAGTATTGAAATGAAAGCAGCAAAAGCGATTGCTGAAAGTATTCGTTCAGGCATATTAAAACAGAATATTATTATTTCTAGTGTCGGTGAGTTGATTCAGGTTTCGGTCAGTATTGGTGTGGCGATTGGGGCGGAGAGCTGGTTAGAGCTGCTAGAAAAAGCAGATCAGTCAATGTTAAGGGCTAAAGCTAAAGGGAAGAATATTGTAGAGAGTTAGAAATAGGATGTTTAATCGACAAGCCCCTATTTTGTCTATGTTTAGATATATTTTTTAGGAAAGAAATAAGTTCCCTTAAAGCCTGATTCACATATTCTTCTTTAATTATATAAATCGTAGTGATTTGTGCCTTTGACGATGAGTAGGTTTTTCTTTAGATGCTGTTTTATTAAATAATTCATACTCCTTGCGATAAGAGCCAAAATACTTTCTGTTCACTTGTTACCCTCTGGAGGGCTAGATTGGTAAGTATTTTGCTCATTAAGATGAGAATCTAGTCATCAAATTTAAATTTGCGATTGTTAGCCTACGAAACATATTAAAATAGAGTCTTGTCTGTGTTGCCAAAAGACCAAAATAAGTTATTTGAGCTTATCTATTCACTAGATCATTATAAAGAATGGCAAAAGATCGCTAGGGCATCTAAACAATGTGAAGCAAGCGATGTTGCTCAAGAAGCTTTTCTATTTGTGATAGAGAAATGGGTAGGGGAATTTGATTTATCAAGTCTAGAGCATTGGAATGAACTAGAACATAAAATGTGGAATCACTTTGTTCATGGGGCTGATCGGATATTTAAATATGCTTCAAGTTTTGATCAAAGTTCTAGAAATGATCCAGATGAAGCAATTAATCCAATCCTTCTAGGAATATCATTGATCCTAGACAGTATCGTGGACAACCGATCCCTCTAAATTCTTGAAATATTTCTGTTCAAAGGCTTCTGGACTTAACCAGCCATTTGCAGAATGCCTTCTGATTCGATTGTAGTAAACTTCAATATACTCAAACAAGATAGCATTTGCCTCTTTTCTCGTAGAAAATACACTGCCATGTACTACATGCCCCTTCAGGGTATGGAAGAAGCTTTCGGTCACTGCATTGTCCCAACAGTTTCCTCGTCTAGACATGCTTTGAATACAGTTATTCGTCAATAATAGCGCCCTAAAATCACGACTACAGTACTGACTACCTTGATCCGAATGCACCATGACACCCGTTGGATAACCCTGACGCGCCATTGCATAATTAAATGCATCACACACCAATTGGCGGTCTATTCGATGGCTGGTTTGCCAACCCACAATACGACGGCTGAATAGATCTAGCATCACACATAAATACAGCCAGCCTTCTTTAGTTCGGATATAGGTAATATCCGTTGTCCAAACTTTATTAGGCTGAGTAACTGTAAATTGGCGATCCAACAAATTTGATGCTGTAGACAAACGATGGTTTGAATCAGTCGTATGCTTGTATTTACGTGCAATCCTACTACGTAAACCAAGCTTTTTTAGCATCCTTCCAACGGTACGTTCGCTCATGCGATAACCTAAATCACGCATGTCATGTACCAATGACGGTGCACCCAAGCGCGCATGATGCTGCCAATATACAACTTTTAAATCATTGTATTTCTGCGCTGTATTGGTCTGGCGTTTTCGCCAGGCATAATAGCCTGAAGTGCTGACATCTAGGCATTTACAGACAGAAGACACAGTGACTTCATTTATATCCATATCTTGAATTACCGTGTACTTTTCTGGCATGATCTGTCAGAAAGTACACATGCGCTTTTTTTAAGATGTCATTGGCTTCCTTGAGCTGTTTGACTTCTTTTTCTAATTCCAAGATCCGCTGTTGTTCAGGAGAAAGTTGACGTTTGCTTGAACCTACTGGATTGGCTTCACGAATCCATTTATCTAAGGTTGAATAACCCACACCTAATTTATGGGCGATTGCAGCTATAGGCTCGTGGGAGTTTGAAAGTGCATGATCAATTGCTTGCTGTTTAAATTCCGGACTAAAACGTTTAGCCATTTCTTGGATCTCCAAAGATTGAAGTTACGTTATCTTTAGAGGGACATGCTGTCCATTATTTTGGCTAGGATCACATCGCCAGTATCCACTGAGCCATTGCAACGGATGCTTGATCAAGTCGATCGACAATTACAACAAAGGAAACAAGCACAGCAAATTAAAGAAAATAGTTTTTCCATGATTCTAGCTTATGTCCAATTATTTGAAAGCTTAAAACCCATATTGTTGAAGTATACTTATTTGAATATTGCCGCATATTTAAAAATGTCTTACTCGTGGCTGAGGAGGTGTTTAAAACGTGCAGAAAAGCTTCAAAAAATTCAACCTTCTTTATTTGATAGGCTTGAGTTACCAAGAGTTGAAGATTTAGGAAGCTGGCGTAAATTTAAGTTGGATAAAATAAAACCGCTTAAATTCACGCCAGTATTAGAAAATCAGCTTGATTTATTTCAACATCGGCTTTAAGAAAAGCCCTGTATGTGAAATCTCAACTTCAGCGACTTGTTCAGGTGTACCTTCGGCAATGATTTGACCACCACCAGAACCACCTTCAGGACCAAGGTCAATTACCCAATCGGCAGTTTTGATCACATCCAAATTATGCTCAATCACCACAATGGTATTCCCTTTATTGCGTAGCTCATACAAAATATCGAGTAATTTGGCGATATCATGGAAATGTAAACCTGTGGTTGGCTCATCCAAGATATACAAGGTTTTACCTGTATCTCGTTTTGCTAACTCACGCGCTAATTTCACCCGTTGTGCCTCACCACCTGATAGAGTCGTTGCGGCTTGACCTAAACGAATATAACCCAGACCCACTTGCATTAAGGTATCTAAACGGCGGTGAATCACAGGAATGGCACTAAAGAATTCAGCCGCATCTTCAACAGTCATTTCTAACACGTCTGAAATGTTCTTGCCTTTATAACCTACTTCTAAAGTTTCACGGTTATAACGTTTGCCATGACAAGCATCACAAGGCACATACATATCAGGCAGGAAGTGCATTGCCACCTTGATCATACCGTCGCCTTCACAAGCTTCACAGCGTCCGCCCTTCACGTTAAACGAGAAACGACCTGCACTATAACCACGTGCTTTGGCTTCAGGCGTTTGCGCAAACAATTCCCGAATTGGGGTAAATAAGCCTGTATACGTAGCAGGATTTGAACGTGGGGTACGACCAATCGGACTTTGGTCAATATCAACCACTTTATCGAGGTGCTGTAAACCATCAATCGAATCAAACTTTTCTGCGGTCAGCGTTGTTGCACCATTGAGTTGAGTCGCAGCCAAAGGCAATAAGGTACGGTTAATCAGCGTTGATTTTCCTGAACCTGAAACCCCAGTCACACAGGTCATAATGCCGAGAGGAATGGTGAGATCGACATTTTGTAAGTTGTGTCCGCTTGCGCCAGACAATTTAATGACTTCATCTGGACGAGGTGATTGAGTACGTTGTTTCGGTACTTCAATCTTCAATTTGCCTGAGAGGTATTGACCTGTAAGGGAATCAGCATGGCTTGCCAGCTCATCATAAGTGCCTTCAGCAATAATTGCACCACCGTGAATACCTGCACCAGGACCAATATCAATAATATGATCCGCAGCACGAATCGCATCTTCATCATGCTCAACCACAAGTACGGTATTTCCGAGATCGCGTAAGCGAATCAATGTTTGTAATAAGCGATCATTATCACGTTGATGCAAACCAATCGAGGGTTCATCCAGTACATACATCACGCCCATCAAACCTGCACCGATTTGCGAAGCGAGACGAATACGCTGAGCTTCACCGCCTGACAAAGTTTCTGCCGAACGAGCGAGACTGAGATAATTTAAACCGACACTGACCAAGAAATGTAAACGCTCACGAATCTCTTTAAAGATTTTATCGGCAATTTCACCTTTGGCACCTTCAAGATTGAGGTCCTGATAGTAGTTTTCAGCATCACCAATCGACATCTTGGTAATTTGTGCGATGGTCTTGTCTTTCACCCGAACATGGCGTGAAATTTCATTCAGACGTGAACCGTCACAGGCATCACAGGCTGCATTAGACAAATATTGTGCGAGATCATCACGCACATAATTCGATTCTGTTTCGCGGTAGCGACGTTCTAAATGCGGCAAGATTCCTTCAAAGGCTTGTACACGACTGTGTTTACGACCACGTTCATCAATATAACTGAGGTCGATTTTCTCTTTGCCCGTGCCTTGTAAAAATTTCTTTTGGGTGTCTTTATCGAGTGTATTCCAAGGCTGATCGAGATCAATATTGAAATGATCTGCTACTTTTTGCAGCATGGTGTAGTAATACGGGCGTTGTCTGTCCCAACCACGAATCGCCCCTTGGCTGATCGAAACTTCTGGATTTGGAATCAGTTTTTCTGCGCTGAAATGACTACGAGTTCCCAAACCATCACAGACAGGGCAAGCACCAAATGGATTATTAAATGAGAACAGACGTGGTTCAAGTTCAGCTACGGCACGGTCACATTCAGGACATGAATGCTTTGCCGAGAACACACGTTCAGGATGTTCGCCATTCATCCATGATAACACAGCAATATCACTACCTAGGCGTAAGGCAGTTTCAAAAGATTCTGCTATACGATTGCCGAGGTCATCACGGACTTTAAAGCGATCGACCACCACTTCAATGGTGTGTTTTTTCTTTTTGTCTAATTCAGGTGGCGTATCAATATCAATGATTTCACCATCGACACGAGCACGGACAAAACCTTGTCCTTGGAGTTGTTCAAATAGTTGTGTGTATTCACCCTTACGCTCGCGCACCACAGGTGCAAGTAGCATCAGGGCAGTACCTTCTTCCAGTCCTTTTACCGCATCAACCATTTCTGAAATGGTTTGTGCCACCATCGGTAGATCATGTTCAGGACAGTAGGGTGTTCCTACACGTGCGTAAAGTAAACGCAAATAGTCATAGATTTCAGTAATAGTACCGACAGTTGAGCGCGGATTATGGCTGGTTGATTTTTGCTCAATCGCAATCGCAGGCGATAAACCTTCAATCGAATCAACTTCAGGTTTTTCCATTTGCGAAAGGAATTGGCGTGCATAAGCTGAAAGTGATTCGACATAGCGACGCTGACCTTCAGCATATAAAGTGTCAAATGCAAGTGATGATTTTCCTGAACCTGAAAGCCCTGTGATCACCACAAATTTGTCACGTGGAATATCGAGTGACACATTCTTTAAATTATGGGTACGTGCGCCTCGAATACGGATATGACTTTGGCTCATGAAAACATCTCAGTAATATGCAAATAGAAGATCAAAATACATTGAACAGCAATCTCATAGATCATTCATTATTTAAGTTGAATGTATTGAAAGAAAGCTCAGTACTAATCAATTTAAAATAATTTCTGAGCAGCATTTTGCTGTTGAATGGGTGTTATATGATAGCGCCTTAAAATTGTTCAAGTGGTATAAAAATATTTAAAACGACAAATTGTGACGGTCAGACCACTTTTTCAAACATGATCAGTCTCAAACCGAGTTGTATTTTTATCATTCCTTTTCTCATTTTACTACTGTAAAGCTGTAGGTAAATAAAAATACATAACTTAACTAGACGACTGGTCTATTATTGATTTATAGTGTGCTTATGAAACGATCAATCAAGAGTGAAGCAACTCGACAACACATTTTGGATACCAGTTTTGAATTGGTATTGCGTAAAGGTTTTGTGGGCGTTGGCTTACAGGAAATTTTAAAAGCTTGTGACGTGCCAAAAGGTTCGTTCTACCACTATTTTGCGTCTAAAGAGGCATTCGGTTGTGCCTTATTAGAACAGTATATGGCTGACTATAAAGTACGAGTTGAGCAGCTTTGGCAGCACACTGAACAAAGTGCCTATGCACGTTTAATGGCTTTGTGGCAGGCATGGATTGATGACCCGATTTATGGCAGTTGGGCAGAGAATTGCTTAATTGTGAAACTCGCGGCAGAGGTTTCTGATTTATCAGAAGACATGCGTCAGATTCTCAACTTAGGTGTGCATCGACTGACGCAAAGCGTGGCTTTATTGCTCAAAGAAGGGCAACAGCAAGGTTCGATTCCAACCCATTTAGACCCTTTAAAAACAGCTCAAGTGATGTATCAGCTTTGGTTAGGTGCAGCTTTGATGACCAAATTGGCACAAGACAAAGCACCATTGCATCTCGCTTTAGAAACCACCAAACAGCTGTTACAACCAATACAGGAATAAATCATGCAAAGTATTATCCATCAACAATTTGGCGAACCTGTAGATGTTTTAGAATTCGGTGATATGCCGAAACCTGAGCCTAAAGCGGGTGAAGTCCGCATTAAAACGATTATGTCTCCTATGCATAATCACGATGTGTGGACGGTGCGTGGTAGTTATGGCTATAAGCCAACTTTACCTGCAATTGGTGGTAGTGAAGCGGTAGGTATCGTCGATGCTATAGGTGAAGGTGTTGATCAAAGCAAATTAGGACAACGTATTGCTGTTGCTGGTGTACATGGCAGTTGGGCAGAATATTTTATTGCGCCTGCACAAAGTATTATTCCTTTAAATGATGCGATTGACGATGCAACAGCAGCGCAATTGATCGGGATGCCGATTAGTGCCTTGATGTTACTCGACTTTGTGAATGTTCAAACAGGTCAATGGCTAATTCAAAACACAGCCAATGGTGCGGTGGGTAAAACTGTAGCGATGATTGCTCAGGCGCG
Organism: Acinetobacter sp. TR3; assembly: GCF_027105055.1. Taxonomy (NCBI): domain Bacteria; kingdom Pseudomonadati; phylum Pseudomonadota; class Gammaproteobacteria; order Moraxellales; family Moraxellaceae; genus Acinetobacter; species Acinetobacter sp. TR3. The sequence continues at coordinate 3,060,834 of NZ_CP114264.1, read as the reverse complement.
TGGTTTGCAAGTGATTAATCTCGTGCGTCGGACCGATGCAATTGCCGAAATGCAGGCTTTAGGCATTCAACATATAGTTGCCACGGATCAAGCGGATTGGAAGCAACAAGTCAAAGCGATTCATGCTGATCAACCATTGATTGCAGGCGTGGACTCAATTGGTGGAACGGCCAGTGGTGAAATGCTGAATCTACTGAGTGAAAATAGTGTATTGGTTTCATTTGGCAGTATGACGGGCGAAACCATGCAGATTTCATCGGGTGATTTGATTTTCAAACAGGCCACGGTGAAAGGGTTTTGGGCAAGTGTCGTGAATAAAGAAATGCCAGCAGAGCGTAAAAAGGCATTATTTGTTGAGTTATTAACGCTTGCGACACAAAAGAAACTAGTTTTACCTGTGGAAGGTGTTTTTAGTTTTGATGAGATTAAAACGGCTGCACTCAAAGCAACTCAGGGTGCACGGCAGGGAAAAGTGTTGTTAAAGCCTTAATTTGGAAAACAGATGACCAGTCGTGAGGCTGGTCTACTTAAATTGAGTCATAAAATAAAAAGGAAAATTATATGATTGGACAACTGCTCATCGGCTTGATTGCTGTCTTACATGTTTATATTTTAGTACTGGAAATGTTTTTATGGGATAAACCAGCAGGATTAAAAGCATTTGCGAATACCCCTGAAAAAGCTCAGCTCACCAAAGTTTTGGCGCAGAACCAAGGTCTTTATAATGGTTTTCTTGCAGCAGGCTTATTTTGGTCGTTAATTGCCCCTGAAACCTATGCAATCGCATTGGCGAATTTCTTTTTAGGTTGTGTGTTAGTGGCTGGTATTTATGGTGGTTTGACGGCGAGCAAAAAAATTATTTATATCCAATCTGTACCTGCATTGCTTGCTTTAATCGCGGTTCACTTTTTTTAAGCAATAAAGGTATTCACTTCAGCTAGTTTATGTTTTAATGCAACCAGTTTGAGATGAGCCTCATACAGTATATCGGACAATACGATATACGACTAAGCCCCCATGAGGGGCTTTTTTATGTCTATGAAAAATGTAAATAAAGATTAGATAAGCGATTAAGCTTGGTCTAAACCTAACCATTGACGTTGCTGATAAGCGCTATCCCAAAATAACCATTCCAGTTTTGCACCCATAGTGTATGCAGCATGCATTTTAGCCAAAGTGTCTTGATCACAACGTGCTGCCACTTTATCTACAGTTGCAATCACATTGCGCACTGCCGTATTAAATTCTTCACCTGCATAGGTATCAATCCATGCTTGGTATGGATTATTCGGGACAGATTGGTTCACGATGTCTTTACCAACCTCAGCATAAATCCAAAAACAAGGCAGCAATGCTGCCAAAATCACAGGATAACTTTCTGACCAAGCCGTTGCGGTTAGGAAAGAGGTGTAATGATGGCAAGCTAGCGTCAAAGGTGTATTTTCAAACTCCTCCTTGCTGACGTCAAACTCCTGCATAAAATCACTATGCAGGCTACGTTCTACAATAATCGCAATTTTTGCTGCTTCGGAAAATTGAATTACATCATCTGCTTCATAGGCTTTTGCCGCAGCTACAGCAAGTGCACGACCATAAGCCAGTAAATAGTGTGCATCTTGAATCACATAATGACAAAAAGCTTTACGATCTAAAGTCCCGTTAGCCAGTTCTTGATTAAATGGCAGTGCTAATATTTTTTGATATAAATCTTGATTACGTTGCCAAACATCTTGGGAAAAAGTCATGTATTTGAACCTATGAACAGCTTATAAATTGAAGAATGATAAAACTATAGCAGAGTCTTTATCTCGATCGCTTTTTCTCAAAATAAGTCTAACAATCTTTTTTATTTTCTAGTGCAAACTCACCTACAATAGGCGCATTTTTATCACCCAACGATTTCACATAAAAGGCTGTTCATGAAGCATTTTCGTTTTTCTATATTCTTTACGGTAGTGTGCTTAGCACTATCTGCCTATTGGGGCTACACGCATGGTCCTGAAGCAGGCGTAGCTACGATGCTTAAAGCATTGACGATTACTGCGATCTTGGCAGTAATGGAAGTTTCGCTATCTTTTGATAATGCTGTGGTAAATGCTTCAGTATTACGTAATTGGGATCATTTCTGGAAAATGATTTTCTTAACGGTGGGTATCTTGATCGCTGTATTTGGTATGCGTTTGATTTTCCCTGTAGTCATCGTTGCAGTTACAGCAGATATGGGGATGGTCGAAGTCGCTAAAATGGCATTGAACGATCCAAAGAGCTATTCAGAACGCTTAATGGCACATCATGCTGAAATTTCAGCGTTTGGTGGCACATTCTTATTGCTCGTATTCTTAAATTTCTTCTTCGATGATGGTAAAGAAACACATTGGTTTAAGTGGTTAGAAGCAAAATTGGCAAATTTAGCCAGTGTACCGGCGATGTCAGTTTTCCTTGCCTTGATTGCCATGATTATTATGGCAGCCAATGTTGACGAATCTATTCGCTTAGCGGTGACAATGGCAGGTATTTGGGGCATTGTGGTCTATATTGGCGTGCAAGTTCTCAGTCACTTATTGGGTGGTGAGCCAGAGATTGATGAAAATGGTAATGCGGTTACGCATGATGCAAATGGGGCTGCTTCAGGTGTCGTGAAAGCTGGATTTGGTGGTTTTTTATATCTTGAAGTCTTAGATGCATCGTTCAGTTTTGATGGTGTGATCGGTGCATTCGCGATTACCAGTGATGTTGTCATTATCATGTTAGGCCTTGCGATTGGCGCAATGTTTGTCCGTTCAATGACAATTTATTTGGTGGAAAAAGGCACGTTGGATGCTTATATTTTCCTTGAGCATGGCGCGCACTATGCAATTGGTGCTTTGGCATTCATTATGATCGCAAGTGGTACAGGTTTACATGTACCTGAAGTTGTAACAGGCCTGATCGGGGTTGCCTTTATCGTTTGGGCTGTGATCGCATCTATTCAATATAGCAAGCGAGAACAGCAAGCTTCTTAAGCTTATTTTCAGCTAAGTGGTATATTTTAAATAAAGGAGCACGATTTGCTCCTTTATTTTTTCTCCTAAAGATTGTGTTTTTCATAATCTACTTACAACCTTGTTAAGCGAATCGCTTATAATTCGCTAAGCCAGTTATAGTGTCTTATCAATAATGAATGCTTTAGAACGCCGTTCAACTTTTGCCTTAAGCAGCATTTTTGCCTTACGCATGTTGGGTTTGTTCATGATTATTCCTGTCTTTTCAGTGGCAGGACAATCTTATCAATATGCCACGCCTGCCCTCATTGGTTTAGCTGTAGGGGTCTATGGTTTAACACAAGCAATTTTGCAGATTCCGTTTAGCTTGTTGGCTGATCGTTTTAGTCGTAAACCATTGGTTGTACTGGGTTTACTCTTATTTGCGATTGGTGGTGCGATAGCAGGTTTATCTGACACAATTTATGGTGTGATTATTGGTCGTGCGATTGCAGGTGCAGGTGCAGTTTCAGCCGTAGTCATGGCTTTACTGGCTGATGTGACTCGTGAAGAACAGCGGACCAAAGCCATGGCAGCGATGGGGATGAGTATTGGCTTGTCTTTCGTAGTGGCATTTAGTTTAGGGCCTTGGCTCACTAGCTTGGTCGGTATTTCTGGACTATTTTTCGTGACAACGATTATGGGATTGGCTGCGATCTTGATGTTATTGCTCGTGCCTAAAGTCACACGACATCATCGCAATTTCCAACAAGGTTATTTATCACAGTTGAAACAAGTCATTCAAATGGGCGATTTGAATCGCTTACATGTCTCTGTTTTTTCTCTGCACTTATTGCTCACGGCAATGTTTATTTATATTCCTTCTCAGTTGATTGAATATGCACAAATTCCACTGGCAAAACATGGTTTGATTTATTTGCCATTATTGGTGCTGAGTCTGTTCTTTGCTTTCCCAAGTATTATTATTGCTGAAAAATATCGCAAAATGCGTGGTATTTTCTTGTCAGCAATTGCTGGAATTATTGTGGGTTTACTGATTCTTATTTTTGGTTATGAATCGAAATATGTATTGCTCGCAGGGCTTGGTATTTTCTTTATCGCCTTCAATGTCATGGAAGCGTTATTGCCATCTTGGTTATCGAAAGTTGCACCTATTCAATCTAAAGCAACTGCGATGGGAATAAATGCCAGTAGCCAATTCTTAGGTGCTTTTTTTGGTGGTACTTTGGGTGGACAGCTTCTGATGTTACAGAATACTGCACTTGGCTGGAGTGTCCTCTCTGGGATTGCTATACTTTGGTTGTTGGTCAGTTTTGGGCTGGCTCAACCTCGATATTTGTCTTCAATTGTGTTGCCTCTACCTCAAATGACACAAACGGATGAATGGACTTCAAAATTGTTGGCAATTCGTGGTATTGAAGAAGTCGTGGTGATGCCTGAACAACAAGTTGCTTATATTAAAGTCGATAAACAGTGTATAGATGATGCTGGACGACAAGATTTAACGCACTTGATTGGCAAAGAGGTAGCCATTTAAACATAACTCTTATAAAGTAAAACATAGAAATATATAGGATGAAGACAGCTAATGCGTGGTGTGAATAAAGTTATTTTAGTAGGTACTTTGGGTAAAGATCCTGAAACCAAAACTTTTCCAAATGGTGGATCCCTGACTCAATTTTCGATTGCAACAAGTGAGTCTTGGACAGATAAGAATACAGGCGAGCGTAAAGAACAAACAGAATGGCATCGTATTGTGTTACACAACCGTTTAGGCGAAATTGCACAGCAATATTTGCGTAAAGGTTCAAAAGTTTATATCGAAGGTTCATTACGTACTCGTCAATGGACAGATCAAAACGGTCAAGAGCGTTACAGTACTGAAATTCGTGGCGATCAAATGCAAATGTTAGATACGCGTCAACAAAGCGAACAAGGCGGCGGTGACTTTAATCAACCACGTTTTAATAACAACAATAACCAAGGTGGTGGTTACCAAAATACGGGTTATAACAACAACCAAAATGGTTATGGTCAGGGCGGAGGTTTTGCTGGCGGTAATCAAGGTAATTATGCTGGTAGTCCACAAGCAGGAAATGGTTTTAATACACCAAAATCAGCACCTCAGCCTGTGACTGCTCCTGCTGATTTAGATGATGATTTACCGTTCTAACTTGTACAATATTTAGTTGGTTGGTTTAGGCTATAAAAAAGCCCTGTCTTAAAATTAAGATGGGGCTTTTTTAATGGTTTCTAGAAAAAAAATTGGGTCGCAGTCTGCAAGAACCTTTCAATGAATGAGTAAAAAATAAATCATAGTTTTTATTTAAGTGTTTGATTTGTATTTTATTCAACAAATAATAAATACAGAATTTTTAAATATGGAGTTTTCTTTTAAAAGTAAAGTTCTCCATTTTTGTGCATATTTTTTTCAATTGGCTCTCTCTTTTATTATAAAAATGGCTCTCGTTTCTTCAGAGCCAAAACGACAAATTAAAGCTATAGGAAGTATGCATACGGAAGCGTCGCTTGAGCTATATTTCTTTCATGATGAGAGATGGATTGAGTGACAAAATTTTTAGGAGATATTCAAACAATATCGAGCATTTGAAGTCTTGAGTTGTTTATATCTTCATAGGTTAAGGAAAATGATATGGCAGCACATCAACATGGTTCTGAAGCCAATCTCTCCCAAAATTTAAAACATGGACTTCAATCACGCCATCTCACCATGATTTCAATTGCAGGTGTGATCGGTGGTTCTTTATTCGTCGGTTCAGGCAGCATTATTTACAACACAGGACCAGTGGTGTTTCTCACTTATGCTTTAGGTGGTTTACTGGTTTGGTTCATTATGCGCATGTTAGGTGAAATGGCGGTTTTAAATCCTGACAGTGGTTCATTTTCAACTTATGCCGATCGTGCGATTGGTCGTTGGGCAGGTTTTTCCATCGGTTGGTTATATTGGTGTACCTTAGCAATGCTGATGGGATGGGAAGCCTATGTGGCTGGAAAAATTTTAAATAGCTGGTTTCCGTTTATTCCCATTTGGGCCTACATGGTGCTGGTGATTGTTGGATTAGTCGCTGTAAATTTACAAAACGTAAAAAATTATGGTGAGTTTGAATTTTGGTTTGCACTCATTAAAGTGATTGCGATTGTGATATTCCTTGTGATCGGTAGTTTAGCCATCATGCACTTATGGCCATGGGGAGATGTATCTGCTTCTGGTGTCAGTAATTTAACTGCGCAAGGCTTTATGCCCAATGGTGCATCATCCGTGATTACGGCGTTACTTGGAGTCATGTTTGCTTATATCGGGGCGGAGATTGTCACGGTCGCGGCGGCAGAGTCTGAAAATCCTTCTAAAGAAATTCGTAAAGCCTCTAACTCAGTGGTGTGGCGGATTGTACTGTTTTACGTCGGTTCAATGTTTGTTGCTGTTTGTTTGATTCCACATAATAACGAATTATTAAAAGACTCAACTTGGGGAACCTATAGTGTGACCTTAAATGCACTGGGTATTCCAGAAGCGCGTCATATCGTTAACTTCGTGGTTTTAACTTCAGTATGTAGCTGTTTTAACTCAGCATTGTATACTTGTTCTCGTATGTTATTTTCATTGTCAAAACGCGGTGATGCACCGAAAAGTTTTGGTTCGGTAAATAGTAAGAGCAGCCCTTGGGTTGGGGTGATTGTGTCGTGCTTTTTCTCAGTGGTTGCTGTGATTTTAACGGCTACGGAAAGTATGAATGTCTACGACTTTTTCATGTTAACTACAGGTGCAGCAACACTGTATGTGTATTTGACCATTGCATATTCTCAGCTGCGTATGCGTAAAAAGCTTGAAGCAGAAGGCACGCCTATTGAGTTTAAAATGTGGTTGTTCCCTTATATAACTTATTTGGTGATCTTTGCGATCATCGGTGCAATTCTCACCATGTTGATTGAAGGCACTTATTTCAAAGAAGTCATCTACACTACAGCACTGTTTGGGATTATCGTATTCTTTGGTTTTGTCTCGCAAAAATTGCGTTGGGGAGAAGAGCGTCGAGCCTCTCACTTAAGCCAAATACATGAAGAAAAATTAGTTTAATTTTTGAAAATAAAAGAGCCTCTTTATTATAGAGGCTCTTTTTTATTTAAGATTTAGAGTTGATTGATGATTAATTGAGTGTGGGAACTTTCGCTTCTCGTAAGCATTGTAATAACACACCAAATGCCATCACCATATCTTTTTCATTGACACAAGCAAAGCCCATGAGCAAACCGCGTTGGGCATGTGCATGCGATTGCATAAAGTATTGAGAAAGTGGACGTACTTTGACGCCACGTTCCAGTGCAGTTGCCGCGATAGCAACATCATCACAATGATCTGGTAATTTTAAAACTAAATGTAAACCGGCCGCCTCATCGTATTCATGAATAAACTCAGATCCAAGATAACGTTGAATTAAGCTGACCAAATAATCCCGACGTTTGCCATACAGTAAGCGCATACGTCGAATATGTGCTTCGTAATGACCTTCACGAATAAATTCAGCGAGCGCTTTTTGCTCGAGCAAATGTCCACCACGATAAAGTTCAGCGGCAACGATACGTAAAGGGGAGAACAGAGGTTTAGGTACAACTAAATAACCAATGCGTAAGGATGGATAAATCGTTTTGCTAAAAGTACCCATGTAGAGCACAGGTGCATTGCTCTCTAAGCCTTGTAGTGAAGGATAAGGCTGACCTGAAAAACGAAATTCACTGTCATAATCATCTTCCACAATCCAGCTATTGTGCTGACGTGCAATCTGGATGAGTTGTCTACGTCGATCTAAACTTAAATGTGAACCCAATGGATATTGGTGAGATGGGGTCACAAAAATTAATTTAGGGGGCTGTTTGGGCTGTTGTTCAGGAATAATACCTTCCGCATCTACGGGCATGGGTTGAATGTGTACGCCATTAATTCGCAACGTGTTCCGCATTCCCCAATAAGCCGGATCTTCAATCCAAACGTGATCACCAATATCGCTGAGTGCGCGAGATACTAAATCAATCGCTTGATGAATGCCCTCAGTAATAATGATTTGGTCTGCATCACATTGCACTGAACGAGCAACACGTAAATAATCAGCCAAGGCACTACGTAGTTCAATGCAGCCACCTGCATTACTATAAATAAGTCGATTGACATCAGGTTCGCGACTTAAACGCGCTTGTATACGACTAAAAATATGATGAGGGAATTCGGTTACATCAGGTGCACCAGGTACAAAGGCTCCCCATTGATGCGGTGATGCAGCAGCATAACCCAATAAGTTTGAGCCGCGTTGTGATAGCACGTATGAGCTTTGAACTTTTGTCAGCTCAGGAGCTTTCTTTTTATTCTTGGTATTTAAGAAACTCTCAGGCAGTTTTTCTGCCACCCATGTGCCATGCCCTGTCCGCGCTTCTAAATAACCTTCAGCTTGTAATTGTTCATACGCCGTTAAAACGGTATTTCGTGAGACGTGAATTTCGCTGGCCAAATCCCGCGAAGCAGGCAACCGTGTCATCGGTTGAACCACGCCATCAATAATGGCAGCGCGTAAACAGCGAAAAAGGCGCTGATGTAGTTTTCCCTCAGTGTCTTGTTGGAGTCTTTGTAGCAAATGATCTCCAAGTAAACTACGCAATTGGCTCTCTCCTAGACTTTAAAAATGGCTCTCGTCACTTGCCTTCAGACGAGCGAAATTACAGCTATAGGCAGTCATTGTATCGCATCCTAAAAATCGACCCTTAGGATGTAAGACTAAAGCTGTAACTGATGATGAAATATGAGGGAATAAAATGGACACTCAACATTCTGCACTTAATGTTCGTAAACAGCAAGCAACCCCACGTGGCGTAGGTGTGATGTGTCAGTGGTATGCAGAAAAAGCCGAAAATGCAACCATTTGGGACAAGGAAGGCAAGCAATATATCGATTTTGCAGGTGGTATTGCAGTACTCAATACAGGGCATCGTCATCCGAAAGTGATCGCTGCGGTAACAGAGCAACTGACGAAATTTACCCATACGGCTTATCAAGTGACACCTTATGAAAGTTATGTGGCTTTGGCTGAACGTATCAATCAGCGTGCACCAATTGAAGGTGCAGCCAAAACAGCATTTTTCACCACAGGTGCAGAAGCAGTTGAAAATGCAGTGAAGATTGCACGTTCATATACAGGTCGTCACGGCATCATTACTTTTGGTAACGGTTTCCATGGTCGCTCATTTATGACGATGGCAATGACAGGTAAAACGGCACCCTACAAACGTGATTTTGGTGTAATGCCAGCAGGCGTATTCCATGCACGTTATCCAGTGCCAGAAAAAGGCATCTCGGTTGCAGCAGCGATTGATAGCGTTGAAGATATTTTTAGCGAAGATATTGCGCCACATGATGTTGCGGCAATTGTACTTGAACCTGTACAAGGTGAAGGTGGTTTCAACATTGTACCTGTTGAGTTTTTAAAACGCTTACGTGCGCTGTGTGATAAGCATGGTATTTTATTGATCGCAGATGAAGTGCAGTCTGGTTTTGCCCGTACAGGTCAATTATTCGCCATGGATCATTATGAAACCAAGGTTGATCTGATCACGATGGCGAAAAGCTTGGGTGGTGGCTTCCCGATCTCTGGTGTAGTGGGGCGTGCGGAAGTGATGGATGCGCCAAATCCAGGCGGTTTAGGAGGTACCTATGCAGGTAGCCCAATCGCGGTTGCTGCTGCGCATGCGGTAATTGATGCAATTGAAGAAGAAAACTTGTGTGAGCGTGCCAACGAGCTGGGTGCAGAGTTGGTTACTGTTTTAAAAGAAATCCAAGATACTTCCAGTGAAGTTGTTACTCAAATTCGTGCTTTGGGTTCGATGGTCGCTGCCGAGCTAGAAACAGCTGAACAAGCAAAAGCTGTACAAAGTTTTGCTATGGAACATGGTTTATTGATTCTCACTTGTGGTAAATACGGTAATGTCATTCGTTTCCTATATCCGTTAACCATTCCTGCTGAGCAATTCCGTCAAGGTCTTGATATTTTAAAACAAGGTTTTGCAGCATTAACAGCAGACAGTGCACAAGCAGTGGAGCAATCTGCATGATTCAAAACAATTTGCAGTATTTATTACAGCACCCCGATATTTCACTAGCTGCACCAGCTGCGCATAACGATATCGAAGTGAAAGATGCTGCGACAGGTGAAACACTGGCATGGGTGAAAAGTTATGATCGTGCTGGTGTTGAAGCCGCTATTCATCGTTCAGCCCAAGCGCAAGCTGCATGGAAAAAGCAAACCGCTTTAGTTCGTGCTGATGTGCTGTTGGCATGGTATCAATTGATGCTTGAGCATAAAGAAAATCTCGCTCAGATTTTAACTGCCGAGCAAGGTAAACCGTTGGCTGAAGCCCGTGGTGAGATTGGTTATGCCGCTTCATTCATTCGTTGGTTTGCAGAACAAGCTCGTCGTATTGATGGTGAGGTATTAACACCAACATTGCCAAATCAACGTTTGCTTGTGATTAAACAAGCAATTGGGGTAACTGCTGCAATAACGCCGTGGAATTTCCCTGCGGCGATGATCACACGCAAAGCTGCACCAGCAATTGCTGCGGGTTGTTCGATGTTGGTCAAACCAGCTGAACAAACACCTTTAACTGCATACGCACTGGAAGTGTTGGCTCTAAAAGCAGGTTTGCCTGCTGATATCTTGTTAAATATCAGTGGTGATGCGATTGAAGTTGGCAAAACACTGTGCGAGAGCGATATTGTACGTAAGTTAAGCTTTACAGGTTCAACCCAAGTGGGGCGCATTTTAATGCAGCAATGTGCGCCAACCATTAAGAAACTATCGCTCGAATTGGGTGGTAATGCACCTGTGTTGGTGTTTGATGATGCCAATCTCGATCAAGCCGTTCAGGGCATTATGGCGAGCAAATATCGCAATAGTGGTCAGACTTGTGTCTGTGCGAATCGAATTTATGTACAAGATGGTATTTATGATGCTTTGGCAGATCGTTTAGTCGAAGCTGTGTCTAAGCTACAAGTCGGTGATGGTCGTCAGGAAGCATCAACCCAAGGTCCATTGATTGATGAAGATGCAATTGCCAAAGTTCAGTCACATATTGCTGATGCGACTGCAAAAGGCGCGACAGTACGTATTGGTGGTCAGCGTTCAGCATTAGGTGGTACTTTCTTTGAACCAACAGTACTCACCAATGTTACTCAAGACATGAAAGTGTCGAAAGAGGAAACCTTTGGCCCACTTGCGCCGTTATTCCGTTTCAAAACTGAAGATGACGCAGTGGCAATGGCAAATGACACTGAATTTGGTTTGGCGGCTTATGTGTTTACTCAAAGCGCAGCTCGTCAATGGCGAGTGGGTGAAGCGCTTGAATACGGCATGGTTGGAATTAACACGGGAGCAATCTCAAATGAAGTTGCGCCGTTCGGCGGCGTTAAACAATCTGGTCTAGGTCGTGAAGGTTCTAAGTTTGGTATCGATGAATATCTCGAAATGAAGTACTTGTGTATGGATTTATCTGAGTAAATCTTGGGTAATTGAACACCCAAATCTGTTTAATAAAAAACGATCATGCCCATTCATGATCGTTTTTTATTTGTTAGGTCGGGCTATAGCCGTGATGACTTTCAGGCAAACGTCTTAAATTTTCAATCAGCATTTCAAGCAATTTTTCAACCACAAGACGTTGTCCTTTACGGGATGCGTATACCAATTGGACGGTGCCCCGATTTGATTTTCATTCGGGCAGGATATGGATAAGGTGCCCTTTTTGAATATCAGCCTGAACGGTTAAATAAGGCAGGTCTGCGATACCTAAACCATCACGAACCGCATAATAAACGCCTGCCAAATCATTGCTTCGAATCCTCGGTGAATAGGCAACATCAACAGTTTCATCATGATTTATATTGCATAAATGCCAATGATATTGGTTTTTTTGAGTTCCTAAAGCTACACTTGGATAACCTGATAATTCAGAGTAGTGTGTGATTTGTTTACCCTGTAAAAGTTCAGGTGCAGCGACCAAACAATGTTCAGTTTGAATCACATCTCGTATGATTAAACTAGAATCTTCGTTGGGTTCAAAACTGGTACGTATTGCAATATCAATATCATCATGTAAAACGTCAACACGACGGCTAGTCAGCTCTAAAGAAATTTCAACTTTTGGATAATCTTTTAAAAATTGATTCAGTAATTTTCTGATTTGAAAATGCATCATGAGGGGAGGACAACTGATTTTAACCAGACCTTGTGGTTCACTTTTTTGTTTTAATAAAACATTTTCAGCACATTCAACTTGAGCAATCACTTTACAACATTCTTCATAAAACTCTTGCCCTAATGCGGTCACTTTAAAATGACGTGTTGTTCGTTGAATGAGACTGAGATTAAACTTTGTTTCAAGCTCAATAATACGACGGCTCAATTTAGATTTACTGATATTTTCAGCTTCACTGGCAGCACTAAAACCGCCGTGTTTAACCACGAGATAGAAATAATGAAAATCATCAAATGAATTAATCAAGGTGGGGCGAGTCCTATCACTATGCAAAATTAGAATAGCATTAACGTTCCTAATCTGTAGATGTGGTTTATCTTTTCGAGGTATTTTGCCGCACTGTTCATCAAGTTGCGATAAGCAGGAGTGTTCTTGATCATGACGTCGTTTGAAGTGTTGTTTTAAATGATGCTAATCAAAATATTCAGATATCAGCAGTACAAAAAATGAGATGAACAATATTTAAAATAGGATGATGAATGAAAATATGAATTTCAAATACCGATAAACGATAAATTGTCCTATTTATAGAATAATGTGTTGCCAATCCATTTCTATAAGCTCTAATCACTGAAGCGTAAAATGAATCCCAAGAAAAGAATTTCCTGAATAGGAGAAACTAAAATGAAGAAAATTCTTGGGATCTATCAAAATAAACATATGCATTGGGTGGGTGATGGTTTCCCAGTGTACAACTTGTTTTCCTATGATCGTTTGGGACAAATGATTAGCCCATTTCTACTGCTAGATTATGCTGCACCTTACTGCTTTGAGCCGACTACTGCTCAACAAGGGGTGGGTACACATCCGCATCGCGGTTTTGAGACAGTGACGATTGCTTATCAGGGCGAAGTGACACATCAAGATTCAAGTGGCGGTGGTGGCACAATTAAAGCAGGTGATGTGCAATGGATGACGGCTGGAGGTGGAGTCCTACACCAAGAATTTCATTCCCCTGAATTTGCGCATCAAGGTGGTTTATTTGAAATGGTGCAATTATGGGTGAATTTGCCAGCTCATTCGAAAATGACGCCTGCAAAATACCAAGCCATTGAAGCCGCTCAAATTCAAAGCATCAGCTTAGATGATGTTGGTAGTGAGTTACGTATCATCGCAGGGCAATACCAAGAGAGAGTGGGCGCAGCAACCACGTTTAGCCCTGTCAATGTTTGGGATGGTAAAATTGTGGTAGGTCAAGCGCACACGTTTTATGTGACCGAAGGACATACCACATTGTTGGTGGTACTTTCTGGTGAGGTGATTTTAAATGATGCTCAACACATTGAAGCACCAAGCTTGGTTGTACTGAGCCGTGAAGAAATTGATTTTACGATCAAGGCTGAGCAAGACAGTAAATTCTTGATTTTAACGGGTCAACCTTTGAATGAACCGATTGAAGGTTATGGGCCATTTGTGATGAACAATAAGGCTGAAATCATGGATGCGATCAATGATTTTAATCATGGCAAATTTGGCAGCATGTAAAGCTCAATTTTCCTTATATACAGACATATAAGAAAGCCCATAACTCCTTTAAAGTTATGGGCTTTCGCTATAAGGCTCTCTATTGATTATTTTAATATTAGGTCACTTATTATTGTACAGTTTGTTACGTGACTCGATTCTGATTATTGTTTAATCACAATAGCGCTAAATTTCAGCTTTGCAAAGCCCCTGAGATCGTAAAAATGATGAAATAAAGAATGTTCTGTCTACCACCCTTGAATAAGTGAACATTATCATTAAGTTAAGAGAAAAATAGAAATCATGCTAAAATGTAACAAGAAATGACCGATGTTGCTAAGACAAAAGTCTAGCTTAAATGCAGAATCTGGTATTTTTTAATACCGTGTTTAAGTTAACTATCAGTCATAATCAAGAAAAATCATCAACTGATGGGACATAATTTTGGATATTGCAATAATCGGCAGTGGAATGGCGGGACTTGCCTCAGCCAGAATCCTACATGATGCAGGGCATAAAGTGACAATATTCGAAGCACTCGCAGGGCGAGGCATGGATAGTCACAGTATTGACTTTGATGGTGGCATAATTGATGCGCCATTACGTGTGATGAATCCCAAGCTTTGGAAAAATACGCTAAGCCTAGCAAGTTACTTAGGCATAGAAACTTTTCCAGTACGCACATTTATGGCCTGTAGTTGGCTATTTGAAGATAAAACAGATACTTGGTTGACTACTTCTCGTAGCCGTATTGGTAATTTCCCAATTATTAATAACCGTAAAGGCATACAGCAATATGGTTGGCGTTTAGTCAAAGGCATGTTGCAATTAAAAACCGCCGTACATCAATTTTTCAAATCAGAGAATCAAGACATCACCTTAGCCGAATTCATGAATCAATATCATATTGAAGAAGTGTTTTGGCATGGGACGGTGATGCCCGTTCTTTATACGATTTGTACATGTCATCCAAAAACGATTGGTGAGTGGCCAGCCAAGCCCCTATTAGAATTTATTCGCCAACTCACAGAAGGTGAAGCCTTATTAAGAATGAAAGGTGGAACACCTGCTTTAGTAAATCGTTTAATTGAGGGTATTACAATCCATAGTGGTTCACCTGTTCATAAAGTTGAGGAACAAGGCGATAAAATTTTGGTAGAAAATGGACAAGGTGAGAGCCAATTATTCGATCGAGTCGTGATCGCAACACCAACGCCTGTGATTGAAAATTTCTTGAAGCAACCACAATTTGCAGATGATCTCGCACTATTGAAAAAGTTCCGTTTTGAACAAGGTGATTTGGTTATTCACACCGATTCAATCGTAATGCCACAACGCCGCAAAGATTGGGCTGTATTAAGTTATATGATGGATCGGAATTTTAGTCGCCAGCAATTTACCGTGTGGATTAATTCGATCGAACCAAGCTTGGTTGGAAAAAATGCCGTATTCCAAACATGGTGTCCTGTAATTGATATTGACCCTAAGAAAATTATTTCTAAAGTACATCTCACGCGGGCGGTTGTTGATTCAGAAACGGTTGCGTTGAATAAACAAATCCAGCAACGCCATTTAGACTTAAATCGTAAAGTGTTCTATTGCGGTTCATGGTCATGTGATGGTTTGCCAATTTTAGAGTCAGCAGTCACTTCTGCAATGCATATTTCTGAAATCTTAGGCGCACCACTACCTTTCGTTGGGCTTAAACCAAAAGTTACAGTTGCACCTGAACTCGGTTATTAAATATGGCTTACTTCAAGCAAAGATTGATTGAGAAAGTTTTCGGACATAAATATGCAATAGATGCAAAACGTCTTGGAGATGATTCTCTACTTGCTTGGAGTAATTTAGGCTATTGGCAAGACCAGCATCATGATTATCCACAGGCTTGCCAAAGTCTAGCTGATCAAATCGCTGTTTCTGTTCAACTCAAAAAAGACGATAAAGTTTTAGATATTGGTTGTGGGCAAGGTGCGAGTCTATTGCACTGGCTTAAACAGTATCAAATTGAACAGTTAAGTGCAGTTGAATTACAAGCGGATTGCGTCAAACGAATTCAAAAACAACTCCCGCAAGTTCAAATTTACTGTGAAAATTTTTTGAATTTAAACCAACAGCATTTTTTAAATTCATTTGATGTGATTGTCTGTATTGATGCGGCTTATCACAGTGATTTGAATTCATTTCTCAATTCGACATCTTTGGTTTTGAATTCAAAAGGTCGAATCGCATTTCATTATTTGATGTGGTCAGATGCTTGGCAAGAGTGTTCGAATTTAAAAAAGCAACAATATCGTTATTTGCTCAAAAGTGCTGATGTGAATTGGCAAAATTTAATGGATGAACAACAACTGACACAAAAGCTTATACAAAAAGGATTTACCGAGATTGAAATTCAGGATTTTTCCAAACCTGTTTTAAATGGTTTTGCTGTCTATATTGAAAATAAGAGAAAAGAAAGGAAAGATTTTGACTTAGCACAATTAAAAATTGATGTGACAGCAAAGTTATGTAGAAAACTCTATCAAGATGGTTTAGTACGTTATATTCAGGTCAACGCAGTTAAAAATTAGACAATAAAAAAGACTTAATCTTTAAAATTAAGCCTTTTTTGAATTTGATGGTGCCGGCACACGGATTCGAACTGTGGACCTACTGATTACAAGTCAGTTGCTCTACCAACTGAGCTATGCCGGCAACGTGGCGAGAATTTTACAGAATCTATTTAAAAAAACAAGCGAAAAAATGAGCAATTAGGTGGATTTAATTCGATTGTGGGATTTTTATCCATTTTTATTTAAGTATTTAGTGCATATACATAAGAATCAATCACTTCACCTGTACTTAAATACGCTTTAACAGGGACGCGTTGATAGCCTGCACCTTCAAATTCATCGAGTTCTTGCCAATTTTGTTCTAAATTGTCTGAGAAAAAGACAAAGCCAGAGACTTGATGTTCGCTTTGATCCAACACAATCCCCGGAAACCCGAGTTCTGCACCCCAACCTTGTTCTTTTAGTTTGCCAAATACATGTGCTTCTGCCCAAGTACCACCAATTTTTTCCATAATATGAGCGTTGGGACGATTTGGTCCTAACGTACCGTAAACAAATAAACTAAGCATAAAGAAATGTATAAATTAAAAAGGGTGGTTTAGCAAATAGGATAAATCAAGAATGGGGACTTTTTATTTCATGATTTTTTGATCAAAAATCATTTAAAAATTTGAATTGGATTTTTAAATATATGTCTTTTGATGTCGCCATCTGTACCATTTCAGCAGTTTCCGTAGAAATTTGGGGGTAAAAAAAATAGGGGTAAATTATTTTACTCCTAGTTATACCCCCAACTATCTCAGGATTCAATAGTATTTCTTGGAAAGCATAAGGCAATAAAAAAAGCTTAAACCCTTTGGATTTAAGCTTTTCATACATCTTCGGATGTCGTCTGAAATAATCTTGGCGGTGAGAGAGGGATTCGAACCCTCGATACGCGCAAACGTATACACACTTTCCAGGCGTGCTCCTTAAGCCACTCGGACACCTCACCAAGGTGTGCGATAGTAACTAAAAAAAAGCAGACTGCCAAGTTGTAGTCGAACAGATTTGCAGAAAAACTTCTTGGCTAATGATAATATTAAAGAATATAACGTTCTATATTGAAGACAATATATGCAAAGTACTGCAAAAAAAGCAGCCTTACCTGCCACTGCATTGGCAGCATTAGGGGTGGTGTTTGGAGACATTGGAACCAGTCCTCTGTACGCTTTGAAAGAATCTTTCCATGCTGCACATGGTTTAGGAATTCAACCTGAAAATGTATTAGGAATCTTGTCGATTATTTTTTGGTGTTTAATGCTGATTATTAGTATTAAATACATCGCGATTGTTATGCGTGCGGATAACAATGGTGAAGGTGGAATCATGGCTCTACTTGCTTTGAATCTACGCAAAGCAAAAATATCCGACAGTAAAAAGATTTATTTAATTGCGATTGGTTTTGTTGGGGCATCGCTATTTTTTGGTGACGGTATTATTACGCCTGCAATCTCAGTACTTTCCGCTGTTGAAGGCCTATCAATTGCCACCAATGTACTTGATCCGTTTATTGTGCCAATTGCAATTGTGATTGTAACGACATTATTTTTAATGCAAAAACACGGAACAGCGTTTGTTGGTAAATTCTTTGGACCAATTACGCTACTCTGGTTCTTGTCATTGGGGATCTTGGGTGTCATTAGCGTCGTACAAACACCAATCGTACTCGGTATGGTTAGTCCTCATTGGGCAATTCAGTTTATTTTCACTCATCCTGTACAAGCATTTTTTATTATGGGTGCTGTTGTTTTAACGGTCACAGGTGGTGAAGCTTTATATGCAGATATGGGGCATTTTGGACCGCGTCCAATTCGTTTCGGTTGGTTTAGTGTCGTTTTGCCTTGCCTTGTATTAAATTATGCTGGACAAGGTGCGCTGTTACTTCGTAACCCTTCGGCTATTGAAAATCCATTCTATTTACTAGTCCCAGGTTGGGCTTTGTACCCAATGATTATCTTGGCAACGATGGCAGCTGTGATTGCATCACAGGCTGTTATTTCTGGGGTTTTTTCATTAGCACGTCAAGCAATCCAATTGGGTTATTTACCACGTTTAGGCATTAAACATACTTCTGATTCTGAAGAAGGACAAATTTATGTACCATTTCTGAATTGGTTATTGCTGATCGCGATTGTCATCTTAATTTTAATTTTTAAAACCAGCTCAAATCTTGCGAGTGCTTATGGTTTGGCTGTGACTTTAACCATGTTATGTGACACGATTTTGGTTGCTGTTTTTGTATACTATGCATGGAAATGGAGTTTACCAAAAGTTATGTTTTTGATTATTCCATTTTTTATTTTAGAGTCGGTTTTAGTAGCAGCAGCATCATTAAAAATGTTCTCAGGTGGTTGGGTACCGTTATTGATCGGTGCAGTCGCGGTTATGATCTTGATGACGTGGAAGCGTGGGCGCGAACTGACGTTTGCCAAGCTTGAGCATGACACCTTATCACTCGATTTATTTGTTAAAAGTATTGGAGATAATGTTCATCGAGTACCGGGTGATGCTGTATTCTTAACGGGTACACCGAATGTTGTTCCACATGCGATGCTACATAATATCAAGCACAATAAAGTACTACATGAGCGCAATATTTTAGTAACGGTCGTGATTGAGGATGTTCCATTTGTTCCTCAAGAAGAACGAATCAGTGTCGAAACTTTAAATGCGCATTTTTATCGCATTAAAATCTTCTATGGTTTTAAAGATGAGCCAAATGTGCCAAAAGCATTGACTCAAGCCTATGAAGAATTAGAGTTTGAATACGATCTTATGCAGATAAGCTTCTTTATCTCACGTGACCGTATTGTGCATACAGTGGGTGATGGGATGTCGCCGTGGCGTGAAAAACTATTTATTTCGATGCAGCGGAATACCAGCCCTGTCAGCGATTTCTACCAAATCCCAACCAACCGTGTTGTGGAGTTGGGGAGTCAGATTGAAATTTAAATAACAGACAGCGATTCAAAATGGCACTTTAGAGTGCCATTTTTATTATCTGGTGATCAAGTGAACAGTTTTGCGACATAAAGTGTCGTTCTTCGCTTTATCTGAATATACACGTGAGTCTAGAATTGCTAAGCTTCGCGCTCATATTGATTTTGATATAGCTATGGCGAAGAAAACAACTAGAAAGAGTGAAGCACCATTTGCTTTTTTGAGCCAAAATGTTGGAAAGATTGTGCTCGCTTTGATCGCGACGGGAAGTTTTGCGATTGCTTTTGGCAATGAAAAAATTAGTAAATTAATGCCTACAGCATCTAGTCATGATGCTTGTTTACAACAGTTTTATCGAGATGTTCCTCCTTTACTTACAAAAGAAAGTCTAAAAAAAGATAGTTATGCTTTGTGCTTCAATGATTTTAATGTGATGTATTCAGGTATTTCAAAAACACCATTGTGGTCAGCGGAATATCTGACGCCTGAGCGTTTAAGTGTCAAAATTAAACGTGAAGACAGTTTCCATGAGGAAACACGGGTACAGCTTGCGCATCGTGCATTGTTAGCGGACTATCGTGGTTCTGGGTACGATCGTGGGCATATGGCGCCGAATGGCGATATGAATAACACTGCGGCACAACATGATAGCTTTTCTTTAGCCAATATGGTGCCGCAATCACCGAAGAATAATCAGGAAGTTTGGCGTAAACTCGAAGAAGCAGTACGCTCTATTGTGACTAAACAGCATAAAGATGCCTATGTCGTGACTGGACCAATTTTTGAAGCGAAGCGCTTAAAAACCATTGGTAGTGGTGTGATTGTACCGACTGCTGTATATAAGGCAGTGTATTTACCTAAACAGGGGATTATTGGTGCGTACTATGCACCAAATAATGATTCATTACAGGTTAAAGTGGTGAGCATCTGTTATTTAGAAGAAAAGTTAGGAATTAATTTATTTCCACAACTCACAGAACAACAAAAGCGTAATGTTTATCAATTGCCTACATCGGCACAACAAGTTAAAGCCAATAAAGAAATTAGCTATGTGAGTTGGGATAGACAAAGTCAATGTGCTGAAGAAGCAACCACGGCAAGTATTCAAGCGCAACAGCAGCAATTTTCTTCAGGGCAATCACAACCGATTGAAAGTAAGTTACCGCAAGTAGATGAAGAAGCCAAACATGCTTTAATCAAGCAATTAATTGAAGCATTGGTTCAGTTTTTTTTACAATTATTGCGATAATATCGCAGCTATCCTAAAGTGATTATGCTTAACTCAAATAGGCTAAAACAGAAAAGAACAATGAGAGGAAAAGATGTTTAAACCTTTTGAACAAGGCGATCAGTCTTCGGCAATTTATGATCTGACTTTGGAAAATCAAGTGGACTGTGTCAGTTTATATGGCAACTTACAAATTACCAAAGATCAAGCAGGTTTAAAGGCAGCGAAAGCTTTACAAAGTTTTATCAACGAAGTGGTCATTGTGTTAGAAGCAGAGAGCTTGCCTGAACAGATTGAGCGTAAGCCAGAACAAGAAATTGAAAATCCATTTTTATAAAAAACAGCCTCTTGAAAAGGCTGTTTTTTATGGGAATGTGAGCTTAGCTTTTCTCGTTGCCGACCACTTTATAAATAAGCGCCCCAATGATTGCCCCAATAATAGGTGCAACCCAGAATAACCATAATTGGCTCAGTGCCGCAGTTTCAGCAAAAAGGCAACACCTGTACTACGTGCTGGGTTTACTGAGGTATTGGTTACAGGGATACTAATTAAGTGAATCAATGTTAATGCTAAACCGATAGCAATCGGTGCGAAACCAGCAGGCGCACAACGATCTGTTGATCCTAAAATCACAATCAGGAAAAATGCAGTCAGTACCGCTGCAATTAAAAAAGCGGAGATTAAAGAAAAATGGTTAGGTGATAAATCCCCATAGCCATTACTTGCAAAGCCTGTTTGACCTTGCACAATAATGTAAAGTACCAAGGCTGCGATTGTTCCATCAATCAATTGAGAAATAATATAAGGCGCTAAATCTTTTGCTTCTAAACGTCCACCTACCCATAAGCCTACACTGACAGCAGGGTTAAAGTGACCCCCTGAAATATGACCAAATGCATAAGCACCCGTTAAAACAGTTAGACCAAAAGCAAGTGCCACAGCTAAGAAGCCGATCCCAAGTTCTGGAAATGCAGCGGCAAGCACAGCACTACCACCAAAAACCAGCTAAAAAGTCCCGAGAAATTCTGCTAAATATTTGTTTATTGTTACTACCCGATTCATTATAAGAATAAAAAAGTATGCATCCAAGAATTTATTATGGATATGTGTAAGTCTTTTGAAAAATTGTGAATTAACTCAAACAGATACATAAGCTCTTATATAAATGTTGTGGAAAAAATGATCTGTTTTGAAACCTTTAGTGTGTCTTTAGTTTTATTAAGAATTGTAAGTAATGTTGTTGTTTCGCCATTGTTGTGGTGTTTGGTTGGTCCAAATTTTAAATGCACGTTGAAAAGCACTTTGTTCCGAATAGCAAAGTAGCAAGGCAATTTCTTGTAGGCTCAGATGCGGATCTTTTAAGTATTCAGTTGCCAACATAAAGCGAATTTGTTGTACCCGTTCCTGAAAGGTGGTGTTTTGCTGTTGTAAGTGGCGTTGTAATTGTCTTACCGATAATCCTAATTTTTCGGCAATAAAATCGATTTGATATTGGTTTTTCTGTAATCCTGTCAAAATGGCATGTTGCAGACGTTGATCGAGTTGAGTGGAATTGGGAAGCTTATCTAATAAAGCTTGAGCTTGTTGTAGCAACAATTGCTGTAAAGTGTGATCGCCTGTTCGAAGTGGCTTAAAGGCTTCGGTAACAGGTAGAAGTAGCTGAGTTTTAGGCTGATCAAAACGGACTTTACAACGGAAATATTGCTCATAAACCGTAATGTTTTTCGGTGCGGTATTCACAAAATGCACTTCGTGTAGATTGATATCTTCACCTGACATAAATAACTTAAGGAATTGCACCATCAGCGCAATTGCAATTTCATCTGTTAATTGGGTTGGATAGGGTTCTGGAGCTTCCCAGCGGATTGATGCGTAGGGTGGGTTAAATTCAACGACGAGAGGGCTGCCATCATAAATTAAGCGATGAAAATCATGATAACGCGCCAATGCTTCGCCCAAGTTTTCACATGATAGTGCGAGGTAAGCAATAATTCCTAAATGTTTAGGTTGTACATGCTCTGCAATTTCTAAGCCTAAACCTGTCTTGGGATTTAAACGATTAAGGTCTTCAAGTAGGTCTCGCCAAATCACATAATCAAAGCGTTCCAGATTTTGAACTTGTTGTAATTGTTCAGGAACAGCAATATGTTGTGCTTCACAATAGGCTTTTAATAAATGCCCTAATCCGCCATAAACAGAGCCTGTATAGTTCTTGAGTTGGGACATCCTGTCTACTCCTTATTCTGTCGTGTTTTGTCAATATAAATATATCGTATCGTCAATACTTCGCCTACAAAAATTTATATCTTTAATAAAAATAAGGAAACATTTGGAGAAAACTATGATTAAGGGTTTTATTGCAGGTTTGGCCGTTGCAAATGCATTTGAATGGTTTGCTCATAAGTATATTTTGCACGGTGTACATCGTCCGGGTCAGCCACGTTACAGTCCTGTACCAAAAAGTATGGAATCGCATTGGGCACATCATCGTGAAGTTCGTAAGCAAGAGTTTTCTGATGATTGTTATGTTGAAGGTTTGGACAGCTGGCGTACACGTAATGAATTAATGTCACTTGCTGTTGTGGCAGGTGTTGCCAGTGTGGCGTTTTATCCTTTTTCAAAAGGGATGTCGTTGGCAGCAGTTTATAGTGCAGGCAATTATTATTATGTACATCGCCGTGCGCATCTTGAACCTGATTGGGCAAAGCGTACTATTCCTTGGCATTACGATCATCATATGAATTCGAATCAAGATGCGAACTGGTGTGTAACGCGACCATGGTTTGATTATGTCATGGGCACACGCGTGGTTTCATCTGCTGATTTAAAAGAAGCCAATCCACTCGGTCTACCGTTACCTGCGCCACTTTCAAAAGCATTGACCCAAGCGATCGAGTCGTTTTTTCCCGCGAAATGGGTCGAGCAAAAACCAAAGTTAGTGACGTCACCTGTAGCCGATGTGGAGCAACAAGAATCAGTTGCTTAGTGGAAAATGCGAAGTGTGACAATAAAGCACCAAGATTTTGACGAATCACGACAATATTTCAGTTGTTCATGTCGTGAATTGTCAATAAAATCTGTTTTTAATGTCAATATTTTTGTCCAGTTTATGGCTATTTTAATTCAAGCATTTGAAATGCATAGAATTTGCCAAAATGACAAAATTCACAGTTACCCTCTAGCGTTGTATAAACGCAGTTTCCATGCCTTGCTCCGCAAGGTATTTTTTTGTCTGATGAAATGTTGAGTGAATAAAAAAACCTCTCAAACGATGATTTTGAGAGGTTGGTTTTTTGAGTAATACTCGCGTTTAAAGACGCATTTCAATCCCTTGCTCAGCCAAATATTGTTTAGCCTCGGGAATGGTATGTTGACCAAAATGGAAAATAGAGGCAGCCAGTACCGCATCTGCGCCACCTTTCAAAATCCCGTCAGCCAAATGTTGTAAATTGCCCACGCCACCTGATGCAATGGTCGGAATATTGACACGATCATTGATCTGACGCATCAAGGCAATGTCATAACCTGCTTTAGTTCCATCGGCATCCATACTGGTAATCAGCAACTCACCTGCACCGAAGTCAGCCATTTTCACAGCCCATTCAATCGCATCAATTCCTGTCGGCTTACGACCACCGTGAGTGAAAATTTCCCACTTGTTTTCGCCAGTTTTTTTTGCATCAATTGCGACCACAATACATTGTGCGCCAAAACGTTGCGAAGCTTCTTGAACAAACTCAGGCGTAAATACTGCTGCTGAGTTGATACTGACTTTGTCTGCACCTGCATTTAGTAATAAACGAATATCTTCAACTTTACGGACACCACCACCTACAGTTAACGGTACAAATACGCTTTCTGCCATACGTTCTACCGTGCGGTAAGTCGTATCACGTCCATGATGGGTAGCAGTAATATCTAAAAAGGTAATTTCATCGGCGCCTTGTTCGTTATAGCGACGTGCGACTTCGACAGGGTCACCTGCGTCACGAATATCAAGGAATTGAACGCCTTTGACGACTCGACCATTATCAACATCTAAGCAAGGGATAATACGTTTTGCGAGCATAAAATTTTCCAAAAAATCGCCAATAAAGAAAGGGGTGCTACACCTTCATGGAGGGAACAGGTATTCTATCAAACTTCACAGCTATTTTTTGCAGGTTTTCCATGTCGGTTTATACCCCGTTGAGTTTAGAAGAAGTTCAAGCATTCGCTGAGCCTTATGGTTTAGCGGTAATTGGCCTGATTCCAATCCAAGGCGGTATTCAAAACACCAATTATTTTTTGGTGGATCAATCACAGAAACACTATGTTTTAACGGTTTTTGAAGAATTAGATGCTGAGGGGGCAGGTGAACTGGTACCTGTACTGGATTGTTTGGGTAAGGCAGGCGTACCTGTGGCGGTGCCCTTAAAATACAATGGGCAGGCAATTCATAGCATTGCAGATAAACCTGCCCAGATTGCACCTCGTTTGATGGGGGAACATCCTGAAGAAGCCAGTATTAAACAAATACAGGCGATTGCTCAAGCGCAGGCAAAATTGCATTTGGCTTTGCAGGACTTTCCTTTGGAACGTGATTTTAATCGCAATCATCAATATTGGTCTGAAGTAGCAAACCAATTACGTCCTCAATTGATTCAAGCAGATCAAGAACTTTTAAATCAGGTCTTTCACTTATTTACAGTGATTACGCAAGCATATCCAAACCGACCAACAGGCTTTATTCATTCTGATTTATTTCGGGATAATACCTTATTTGAGGGTGAACAATTACAAGGCATTCTTGATTTTTATGAACTCAATCAAGATGAGTGGCTGTTTGATATTGCGATTAGTATCAATGACTTCTGTACAGCTTATCCGCAAGCCCATTTGGATATAGAAAAAGCTGAGGCATTCTTAGGTGCTTATCAAAGCATTCGTCCACTGACACAAGATGAATTGGCTTGTCTGGATATTTTCCTAGCGATGGCTGCTTGTCGTTTTTGGAGTATGCGTTTACAGGTCGCACAGAAAAATGCAGCAGAAGGGCGCACAGGTGAAGATATTTCACAAAAAGACCCTATGGAAATGCGCATGATGTTACAAAACCGTTTACAACAAGTTTTAGGTTTAGGGTAGGAATATGCGAGATCAAGGGCGTTTAGTTGAATGGTTCGATGATAAAGGCTATGGCTTTATTCAACCGAATGATGCACATAAAGATCGTGTCTTTATCCATATCAAAGACTTTGCTCGCACAGGGCCGCGCCCAATTGTGGGGTGTGCCTTGGAATATGTGGTCATTTTGGATGAGCGCGGTCGTTATCGCGCTCAGCAAGCAACTTATTTAAAAGCATCACAAGTAATTGAACATCACAGTAAACCTGCTCAGCCGACATCTGCCAAGCGTTGGTCAGTGATGCAGATTGGTATTGTGATTTATATTGTATTTATGCTGATTGCGAGCTTTAGCAAGTTATTGCCGCCGTATACTTTGCTGTTTGTTAGCTTGATGAATGTCGTTAGTTATTGGTTGTATGCGCAAGACAAAGAAGCAGCACAATTGGGGAATCGACGTATTCCAGAGCAGACTTTGCATATCGTGGATTCTTTGGGTGGTTGGTGTGGAGGATGGCTTGCTCAACAAAAACTGAGACATAAAACACACAAACAACCGTTTCGTAAGATTTATTTCTGTACCATAGTCTTTCATATATTGTTGATATGTTGGTTAATTTCTCCACTCAATGTGTTCTATTGATTGGGAGGGGAGTTTTTGGAGATAAATAAAAATGAATTATTCCGTTGATCAAGATCCAAATCGTACTTTGACTTTGGTACTGTATGTACTTTATATCATTGCGATTTTTAGTGGTGGTTTATTGGCGATTATTGCTTTGATTATTAACTATGTAAAACGTAGTGATGTACAAGGTTCGATTTTTGAAAGCCATTTTACTTGGCAGATTCGGACTTTTTGGTGGTATTTGGCTTGGAATATCATTGCATTTATCCCATTTTTCTTTCTGTTTTTTACAGGCGATAATGCCAATGCTTTTGCAGGTGTCGCACTCTCAAGTACTATATTTTGTGGGTTAGTGATTTTTGCTGCATGGGTGTGGATTGTATATCGAGCAATTCGAGGTTTAATTGCATTAAATGATAATAAGCCAATGTATCAATAAATTGGATCAACCATGATTATTGAACATGTACATTTGAATATTAAACCAAATCAAAGTGAAGATTTCGAATTAGCCTTTCAAACTGCGAAAGAGATTATTTATCCAATGGAAGGTTTGAATGCTGTACAGCTCATTAAACATGTCGAAGACCAGCATCGCTATATTTTGATGGTCTTTTGGGATCATATTGAAAATCATACTGAAGGTTTTAGGAAATCTCCTGAATATCAGCAGTGGAAAGCATTATTACATCCATTTTATGATCCAATGCCTGTAGTAGAATATTATCAACCGCATATATTATTAAAAAGAAAGCACCCTAGGTGATAAAAAGAGAGCTATTCAGCTCTCTTTTTTCTTTTCTAATATTTTGAATTTTAATTCACTGACTAAAACACCAAGCACCACTAAACACCCACCGAATAAAGCCAATAATGGCAATCGCTCGCCTGCGATTCTTCCAAACACACCTGCCCAAACAGGCTCACCTGCATAAATAATTGCAGCACGGGTTGGATCGACCATTCGTTGCGCCCAATTCATTACAAATTGAATCAGTGCACTGGCTAAACCCAAACTAATCACTAGAATGCTTAATTGCCATGAAAAACTAGGAATATTATGTTCGCCAACCAATGGCATACTGGCAAATGATAAGAATGATGCAACAGCCAATTGAATAACTGTGACTCGTCTTAAATTAACTTTTCCTGCGAAATAACCAATCAAAATAATTTCTAGCGCAATCACAAAGGCACAAATTAAGGTCAGTGTTTGTCCATAGCTTAAACTGATATTGGAGATGCCATTTCCAGTTAAAAGCACTAATCCAGTAAAAGCGAGTGCAGTTCCTAACCATGTCATCAGAGAAGGTCTTTTTTGGAAAATAACCCACATTAAAATTGGGACAAGAGGCACATACAGTGCGGTTAAAAAAGCAGATTCACTACTTAAAATCGTTTGTAATGCAATGGTTTGGGTGCCATAACCAATCGCAATCACGATACCAATTGCCGTTCCTGCAAGTATTTCTTTTAAAGTTAATCCACGCATTGATTTGATTGAAATGAGCAAGATGGCTAAAGCTGCAACAGCAAAACGACAGCCCACAAAAAACATGGGACTACTAAAATTCAAGACGTATTGCACCGCTAGAAAAGTTCCACCCCAAATCATGGTAATGAAAATAAGTGCAAATTGAGCTGCTTTGGGAGATTGAGATAAAGTTGTCACAACAACAAACCTAATATGGTAGTGCAATATATTGCACATATTGTATTATTTGAGCGTTTTGTGCAATATATTGCACTATAGTTAATTTAATTGCTGATGTAAATGAGCCAAGCTGAAACTGTTCTGCAATATGTAGGAAAAAATATTCGTTATTTCCGAGATCAATCACAACTCAGCCAACAAGAGTTAGCGGATCGTGCTGGTGTGAGTCGGCGTACTATTGCTGCCTTGGAAACAGGCCAAGTGAATATTAGTTTAGCTAAATTAGATGCGATTGCTGCTGTTCTGGCTGTCGATTTTAAACGTATTGTGAGCGCCCCTGAGCTAAGTGAATCGGCTATTGTGGATACGCTTGCTTGGCACGGAAAAGATCAAGATAGTCATGCTAGGCTTTTGGCTGCTGTACCAACACATACCCAAACTGAGTTATGGCGGTGGTCACTTGCAGTGGGAGAGGTGTATTGTGCTGAAGCTGATTCAAAGGATTGGCAAGAACTTATTTATGTTTTAGAGGGTGAATTAAGCCTTGAATTTGAAAATGAAACTCGTGTGATTTGTGCAGGTCAGTCGATTCTTTTTAAAAGTGATGTGCTTTATCGTTATGTTAATCGTGGCACATGCGTATTAAAATTTATTCGTAATGTTCTGTATTAAAGCGAAAGAAGCCACCTAAAAGATAGCTTCTTTTGCATTAGATTACAGGCGATTGTCATCCAACAAGAGCTGTGCTTCACGAAGGTTTAATGTGCCTTCATAAATTGCGCGACCTGTAATTGCACCTAAAATGCCTTGCTGACCTTTTAAGTTGCGAACATCATCTAGATTGGTTACACCACCTGAAGCGATCACAGGTAAGCCAGAGTATTGTGCTAAATGAACAGTTTGCTCAACGTTGACGCCTTGCATCATGCCATCACGTGCAATATCGGTATAGACAATGCTTGAAACACCAGCATCAGCAAAACGTTTTGCCAAATCAGTTGCTTTCACGTCAGTGACATTTGCCCAGCCATCCGTCGCAACCATACCATTGATGGCATCAATACCGACAATGATATGACCTGCAAAGCGTTTGCACGCCTCTTCAACAAACTCAGGCTCTTTTACTGCCTTTGTGCCAATAATCACAAAAGATACACCCGCTTCCAAATAGTGCTCAATCGTTTCTAGTGAACGAATACCACCACCAATTTGAATTGGAAGTTCTGGCTGTGCGCGTGCAATCGCTTCCACCACAGGTTTATGAATTGGCGTACCTGCAAAAGCACCATTTAAATCAACTAAATGTAAACGACGTGCGCCTTCATCAACCCAGTGTTGTGCAGTTGCGACAGGATCATCAGAGAAAACGGTATCGTCTTCCATGCGACCTTGTTTTAAACGAACACATTTACCATCTTTCAGGTCAATTGCAGGGATGATTAGCATGCTTTCGCTCCTAGCGTCATCATAAAGTTTAAATTGGCGATATATTAACAAAGTATTGATCAATCGCTAAGCCTTGTCTGCTGAACCTTGAAGTATTCTTACTATTTGTTGTTGAATTTGAGGAGGTAGTAACTGCTGATGATATAGGTATTGGTATATCAACAATGCAGCATAAGCATCAGCGGCAGCATAATTGATTTGTTGAGGACTTAGCTGTTTGACAGACCAGTTTGAAGTGCTGATTTTTTTGTTTTTGACAAAATAGCGTTGGAAAAGTAGAGCAATCGCAGTTTGTACACCGACTTGAGTGTTATAACCAAAACTCGAAAAACTCTTGGAAAGTTCAATCAGTGATTTGGGTTCAATCCCTTTACGGCGAAAACTACTCACATCATTTTTTAAACCAAAACCAACTTTGAGTTGATGTTCATTTTCTAAAATAGGCTTTAAGAAATTAAGAATGTCAGGCTTTACTTGGAACAGATAGGCTTTTTCATGTGTTGAAAGTTGAATTAAATGGGGGCCTGTAGATTTCTCACCGACTTTGAAGGTCGGTTTAGATTCGGTATCAAATCCGAACACAGCAAGGGCGTGAAGTTCAGTTTGAATTGCCATGCATTGTTCGAGTGTTTGAATCACTAAAATATTTTCAGCACTTAGGTTTTGAAATGCAGGTAATGTACGGATTTGTTCTTTGCTTAAAAGCGCTGTTGCTTGCTGCATTTCCATTTTCTGAAACTCAAAACTTTTGCTTGAGCTTATACGGTTTTGTGGCAATGAAAAAGCCAAGTGAGAAAACTTGGCTTTTAAATCTTATAGATTCAGTTTGATTAGACTTTATCTGATCTAGGTTGGTTCATTTTTTGAAAACTAATGAGGAGCAGACATTGATGCCATCCACATTAAAATGTTGGCAACCATACTTAGGGGGAATAAAACGGCACTAATTAAACCTAAAACTTTTTCCCAACCCTTGGTTTCTCGAACTGGTCCAAAATTATTAGGACCTTCTGTACCTTTGGCACATAATAAATAGAGAATAAAAAATAAATTGATGACAGGGACGATGATCAATAATGCCAACCACGCACTTCGATTGCAGTCATGCAGGCGACGAATCATGAAAACAATTGAAAGATAGTAAAAAGTAAGAGTAATTAGACTGAGTGTTAGTATAAAGATTATGCTTACAGTGTTAGCTCCTTCGGATGTATTTTTATCCAACAAGCTTGCTGAAAAAATAAGAGGAATGATCGCAATAATTAAAAAGATAAGCGTCATCATAAATGACCATCCCAAATAGGACAGTCGACTAAAACGACCTAGTGGGCGCAAAGGGTTATCAGCGATTGTTTGTTGAATAGATGAATTCATTGTATATAACCTAAATGAAGTGTTTTTATATGGTTGTTTAAATTTAAAAAATGTATATACAAGAATTATAAAGAAGAAATTAGAAAATGATAGTTGTTCTTATTTGAAACAGATCAAACGGTACACGACGTTTGATCTGTGATCGGAATGGGTTAGATCTTCCACTCAACAAAGTTTTTTAACAACTGTAAACCAGCCGTATGACTTTTCTCAGGATGGAATTGGGTCGCGAACAAATTGTCTTTGTGAATCGCGGTACAGAAATTCACGCCATAATCACAGGTTGCCGCAGTGATGGCAGAATCTTTTGGTTCAACATAATAACTATGCACAAAATAGAAACGCGCATCTTGTTCAATGTTGTTCCACATTGGATGGCTTGGATCTAATTGATGGACTTGATTCCAGCCCATGTGAGGTACTTTTAAGTTTGGAATTTCAGGAAAGTGTTTAACAACACCCTCAAAAATACCCAAAGCATCTACGCCACCATTTTCTTCAGAGCTTTGTAGTAGTGCTTGCATCCCTACGCAAATTGCTAAAACAGGCTTGTTAAATGCTGCTTGACGTACTACTTCATCAATGCCTGCTTCATGCATGCCTTGCATACAATCACGCATTGCACCCACACCAGGAAATACAATTTTATCTGCTTTGGCGATCAGCTTTGGGTCATTGGTCACATCAACTGTTGCACCGACATGTTCTAAAGCTTTTGCTGCAGAGTGCAAATTACCCATACCATAATCAAGTAAAGCAATACGCGTCATTACAGGCTACCTTTTGTTGAAGCAATGGTATTTTCTGCGCGTGGATCAATCTCACATGCCATACGTAATGCACGAGCTAATGCTTTAAAGACACTTTCAATCTGGTGATGACTATTTTTGCCTTTCAAGTTATCAATATGCAATGTCATTAATGCATGATTGACAAAACCTTGGAAAAACTCTGAAAATAAGTCGACATCGAATGTTCCAATGCGAGCGCGAGTAAATGGAATGTCCATAAACAAGCCTGGGCGACCTGATAGATCAACAACAACACGAGAAAGTGCTTCATCTAATGGTGCATAAAAATGCCCATAACGACGTAAGCCTTTTTTATCACCTAAAGCTTGTGCAAAGGCTTGCCCCAAGGTGATTCCACAATCTTCAACTGTGTGGTGATCATCAATTTCTAGATCGCCATCGCAATGAATATCGATATCAAATAGACCATGGCGCTTGATTTGATCAATCATATGGTCTAAAAATGGAACTCCAGTGTTCAGTGTGCCTTGACCTGTACCATCGAGATTGAGACGAACTCGAATTTTGGTTTCGTTGGTATTTCTTACCACTTCACTGATACGTTGCGTCATGGACACGTTCCTCAAAAAACGTCAAAAATGATTGAATTAAAAACCAATATTTCGCTGTGACGAAAAAGTGACAGCATCATAGTTTGCTCAGGAGGGTTAATCAATGCCTATTACCGTACATGCTTACAGTTCTCTAGATAATCTAGGAATTCGTACTCAGCTCGAGCGACTCTACGATACCAGCCCAGAGTTTGGTGATGGGCAAGATGCAATGGAGCAACTTGCACAAAATCTACAACAATATACCACAGTTTATACTGCTGAATTTAACACCAAAATTATAGGTGCAATTTGGGCAACAGGACAAGGTGAAAGCCGAGTTTTGGAATATATTGTGGTACATCCGTCTAACCGTGGACGTGGAGTTGCAGAACGCCTAGTTGAAGAAGTTTGCCGTATGGAAGAGGAACAAGGTGTAAAGCAATTTGAGCCAGGCTGTGGTGCAATTCATCGTTGTTTATCGCATTTGGGCAAAATCTAGAATTAAAGTCTTATGGGTTTGCGATTTGCAGTAAAATTAGACGTTTGATAGAAAAATCCACAAATTTGCTTGACGCACGTGGGTAAACATTGTTTAATACGCCCACTTTGGCGCGATAGCTCAGTCGGTAGAGCAACGGATTGAAAATCCGTGTGTCCCCAGTTCGATCCTGGGTCCCGCCACCATAATTTGTATTTTCAATCCCCGATCCCATCGGGGATTTTTTTTACCCAAAATTGATTGCGTGAAAAATGGGCAATCAAATCGAAAGTTCATGATAATTATTGACTATTGGGCTGAGATACGGCTTAATACACTCCATTGGCGCGATAGCTCAGTCGGTAGAGCAACGGATTGAAAATCCGTGTGTCCCCAGTTCGATCCTGGGTCCCGCCACCATATTTGAAAAACCCTAAACTTTAGTTTAGGGTTTTTTTTATATCTAAAATATTTTGCTATATTTATGCTTAGTCGAAAACTTTAAGAAAAAGCATTATGAAAGACTTATTTTCTGAGCAGAGTGAACTTTATCAACAAGCACGTCCAAGTTATCCCAAACTGATGATTGAAGCGCTATTGGCACAGATCAAAACACCTGTACATGCATGGGATTGTGGCGCAGGCTCAGGACAACTGACGCAGTTGCTTGCACCATATTTTCAAGATGTGATTGCCACAGATCTCAGTCAAAATCAGCTCGATCAAGCTCCTAGATTTGCTAATGTGCAGTATTTACAGCAAGCCGCAGAGGATACGATTTTCCCTAATCAATATTTTGACTTTATTACAGTGGCTCAAGCCATTCATTGGTTCGATTTTGAAAAGTTTTATGCTGAAGTCAAACGAACATTAAAACCAGATGGTATTTTTGCGGTGATTGGTTATGGCTTGTTGCAACTTGAAGATATCGAGCTAAATCAGAAAATCATTCAGCTCTATACCGAGACTTTAAATGGTTTTTGGGATGCTGAGCGAAGCTATATTGATGAGCACTATCAAAGTATTCCATTTCCGTTTGATGAAATCATTATGCCTAGTTTTCAGATCGACCTGGCATGGACAGGGCAGCAATTGTGGGATTATCTAAATACATGGTCTGCGATCAAACATTATCAGAAACAGCTCAATCTGAATCCATTGGACAGTTTAAAGCAGATTATTTTGAGTCAGCACACGATTAATGTTTCATTTCCTATTTTGTTGAGAGTGGGGCGGTTGCCAGCATCGAAATAAACAAATAAAAAAGCATGTCGAAACATGCTTTTTTATTTGGTCAGGTGGAATTAAGCAGATTTAGCAATCGTCTTATTTTCTAACATATGACCAGTTTCTTCAAAGTTAGAATGCCATGACAACGCTTCACGAAGAATATGCGGCGTATGTCCACCACGTTCACATGCACGATCAAAGTAGTCATTGAGTGCAGCTTGATAGAGTGGGTGTACGCAGTTGTCAATAATCACACGTGCACGCTCACGAGGTGCTAAGCCACGTAAATCTGCTAAACCAACTTCAGTTACCAGAATGTCAACATCATGCTCATTGTGATCAACGTGGCTTACCATTGGTACGATTGATGAAATATCACCACCTTTTGCGATTGACTTGGTAACAAAGATTGCAAGGTGAGCATTACGCGCAAAATCACCTGAACCGCCGATACCATTCATCATTTTTGTACCGCAAACATGCGTAGAATTCACGTTGCCGTAAATATCGAATTCGAGTGCGGTATTAATTCCAATAATACCTAAACGACGTACGATTTCAGGATGGTTAGAAATTTCTTGTGGGCGTAATACTAATTTATCTTTGTAGTGTTCAAGATTGCCAAATACGCGCTCGCCACATTGTGCAGAGAGCGTAATTGAGCTACCAGACGCGAATTTCATTTTGCCAGCATCAATCAATTCAAAAGTACAGTCTTGTAATACTTCAGAATACATGACCAAATCTTCAAAGTTGGAATCTTTAAGACCAGTCAAAACTGCATTTGCAATTGAACCAATACCTGCCTGTAAAGGACCTAGGTTTTTCGCTAAACGACCTGCTGCAACTTCTTTTTCAAAGAAAGCGATGAGGTGATTTGCAATCCCTTGAGTTTCATCGTCAGGCGCAGTCACAGTTGAAGGTGAGTCGGCCGTATTATTAAAAACGATGCCTACGATTTTTGCTGGGTCAATTTGGATTGCAGTTGAACCGATACGGTCATCCACTTGGGTTAATGGAAGTGGGGTACGTGTTGGGCGATAAGTCGGGATGTAAATATCGTGTAAGCCCTCAAAGTTTTCGCTGAGAGAGGTGTTGATTTCTACAATCACTTTTTCAGCAAAAATTGCAAAACTTGCTGAGTTGCCTACAGAGGTTGTTGGTACGATATGACCATCTTCTGTAATTGCAACGGCTTCAATCACAGCAATGTCAGGACGTTTGAGCTGCTGATTACGCATTTGCTCTACAGTCTCAGATAAATGCTGGTCAATGAACATCACTTCGCCGTTGTTGATTGCACGACGTAATGTGTTATCAACTTGGAATGGCATACGACGAGCAAGTACACCTGCTTCGGTCAATTGTTTGTCTAAGTCGTTACCGAGGCTTGCACCTGTAATTAACGTGATTTTTAATGGATTTTTTTTGGCTTGTTCAACCAGTGCTTGCGGAACAGCTTTTGCTTCTCCAGCACGAGTAAAACCACTCATACCAACCGTCATATCATTTTCAATAAAGCGAGCAGCTTGCTCTGCACTCATCACTTTGTCATGTAGGGTAGCAAGGCGAATACGACTTAAAGACATCATCCATTCTCAATATACTTTTTAGTTAGATATGGATTTTAGCGTCAAAACTTGAAAAGGGAATTGGACTACGGCTAAGGTCTAATATGTGAAATTCGTGATATTTTTTTAGAGATAAAACGAGTTATTTTTCCATCACCAATTGTTCTAAAAATGTCCAGTTATGGTCTGTTTAATTTTATCAATCGCATTCGTTTGAGATTCTTCAAGATTTTCATGGTTGAGTGGAAGTGAAATCACCACTTCTAAACCACCTTGCTCGCGGTTGCGAATGCTAATTTGTCCCTGATGAATGTCAACAATACGTTTTACAATGGCTAAGCCGAGGCCACTTCCTTGAATCGTACGTGCTGAATTACCACGAACAAAGGGTTGCATGAGTTCTTCAACTTGATCGGGTGGAATACCTTCACCATGATCAGCGACGGTAATCAGAATATGATCATCAACATGACTTGCCGATAATTCAATTGGTTCTGCGCCATAACGTTTGGCGTTGTTGACTAAATTCGCAATCAAACGTTTTAAGGATAGGCTTCGCGCAGGGATGATGGGGAGCTCTTGTGCTTCAAAACGAATATCTAAAGGCTTAAATTGTACAGCGACTTCTTGAAGCAATGTATTGATATTGGTTTGTGATAGTTCTTCATCAGATCCATCTCGCATATACGAAATAAATTGATTCAGAATCGCATCCATATCATCTACATCGTAAATTAGACCTTCGCGGAAAAACTCATCTGGGAGCATTTCTGCAGTAAGGCGAATACGCGTCAGTGGCGTACGTAAATCATGTGAAATCCCTGCTAGCATGATTTGTCGATCGCGTTCAGTTTGCTCAAGCGTATATACCATATGGTTGAATGCTTGGTTTACTTGACGTATTTCGAGTGGGCCATGATTGGTGTCAAGATAAGGTGCTTTACCAGTTTTACTATAATTGTTGGCAGCATTCTGTAATCGACGTAATGGTCGATTCATTTGTCGGACAAGCGTTAAAATAATAATTGAAGAAATAATTGGAACGCCAAATAGCCATGCTGCAATCAGTTCCACACTGTAGTTGGTATATGTTTTTAGTGGTTCACGCACCCAGTTACCTTGCATTTCAGGCGTTTGAATCCAAATACGTGGTATCGGTTTGAATTTGAAGTAAACGGTAACTTGCTGAACACCTAACTCTTTGGCGAGTTTGGTTTCAATTTGATCAGTAAATAGTTCAGCAAGGAATTTATTTTCGATTACAGGAAATTCTTTGGGATCGGTAATGTATTCAATCCCAATTCGATTTTTGAGCCATGTATCGACATCAACTTCTGTATCACGATGTAGAATCCGAATATCAGGATTATTGACTAACTCTAATTCGATGGCGAGATAACGCGCATGTTGTTGTAATTCTGGTAAATATAACGTTCGCCAAAAGAACCACAAGGACATAAACAAGCTAAAAACGACCGTGAACAATACCAAGATCGTGGTACGCATAGCCGCAGAACGTGGTTTAATTTTATCTAAAAAACGTTCCCATTTTGTTCGCGGTCTTTCTGAATAAGTCGCGAAATCTGTAAATGCTTGTGGATCAATTGGTTCAAGTTTCAATGAAGAATTTCCTAAGCTTACTCTGCACCATCTGGAACAAATACGTAACCTACACCCCAAACTGTTTGAATATAACGGGCACGCGCAGGATTATCTTCGATTAAACGACGTAGACGAGAGACTTGGACATCAATCGAGCGCTCCATCGCACCCCATTCACGACCACGTGCCAAATTCATCAATTTATCACGAGTTAAAGGTTCGCGAGGATGTTGAACCAAAGCTTTTAATACTGCAAATTCACCTGTCGTTAACGTGACCACCTGACCTTCACGCGTTAAAGTACGTGTAGAAAGGTCGAGCGACCATGGACCAAAACTTACGACTTCAACTTGTTGACTTGGTGCACCTGGTACTTCACGGACTTGGCGACGTAAAACGGCACGAATTCGTGCTAATAGTTCATTTGGGTTGAATGGTTTTGGTAAATAATCATCTGCACCCGCTTCAAGACCCGCAATACGGTCAGAATCACTACCACGTGCCGTCAGCATAATAATAGGCGTGTCGATATTAGACTGACGTAAACGACGGCAAATACTTAAACCATCTTCAACAGGCAACATAAAATCTAAAACGATAAGCGAAAATAATTCACGTTGTAGTAAACGATCCATTTGTGTTGCATCATGGGCTGTTTTTACCACAAAGCCTTTATCTTCTAAAAAGCGTTGTAATAGAGTACGCAGACGCACATCATCATCGACCACTAAAATGCGTTCGACGCGATCTGTCTCATGATGTACGGTTTCCGTCGATTCGGCAGGTACAACTAAACTCATGATGTGCTCCTTTATCGTTTATTGTCATCGTCTTTATGCAATGCTAGGGAGTATACGATTCATTGCACAGTTTTGGCTATGTTATAAAGCAACAAATATTGCCAATAAAATCAAGAGATAGATACCAAATGTATACAGGTAAAATTATGACAATCGATCTATTTTTCAATATTTAGGCGAAAAATTCTTAGTATTTTATAAGTATTTATCAATTAGCATAATCTACTCTAAAAATATTCAAAAAAACAATAGTGGATTTTATAGTCACGGACTTTATAATCAGTGCTTTTAGAATTAACCCTTGTGGAATCAATCACGATGACTGACTTAGTTCAGCAGTTGGCAAATGAACTTGCCGTACGTCCAAACCAAGTAGAAGCTGCTATTCGTTTAATTGATGAAGGCGCTAGCGTTCCTTTTATTGCACGTTACCGTAAAGAAGTCACGCAGGGCTTAGACGATACGCAATTACGCCAACTCGACACACGTTTAACTTATCTACGTGATTTATATGAGCGTCGTGAAAAGGTGATTCAATCTTTACAAGAACAAGATAAATTAAGCGATGATTTATTAGCACGTGTAAATGCGGCTGAAAC
Source organism: Acinetobacter sp. TR3 (assembly GCF_027105055.1). NCBI lineage: Bacteria > Pseudomonadati > Pseudomonadota > Gammaproteobacteria > Moraxellales > Moraxellaceae > Acinetobacter > Acinetobacter sp. TR3. The sequence goes on along the minus strand of NZ_CP114264.1, from coordinate 3,022,475 downwards.
GAAAAATGCATTAGAAGAAATTTATGCACCGTACCGTCCAAAACGCACCAGCAAATCATTTAAAGCAAAAGAAGCTGGTTTAGGTCCAATAGCTGAAAAAATTATTGCCGATCAAGTTGATCCGACTGATGCATTGGCAGGTTTTAGTCATGAAGATTACCCAGATATCGAAAGCCAACTTGATGCAATTCAGCATATCTTGATTGATGATTGGGCACAAAATATTGGATTAACCACTGAATTAAAACAAATTTTTTCTAAAACAGCAGTTCTTAAGAGCGCGGTTGCTTCTGAAGAGAAAAAAGAAGTCGGTAAAAAATTCCGTGATTATTTTGAGTTTTCTGAAAACCTAAATAAATTACCTTCTCATCGTTTATTGGCGATGTTACGTGGTCGTCAAGAAAATGTATTGGGTTTAAAAGTGGACGGCGAAGATGATACGCCGTTAGCTCGTATTGAAACTGAATATAATCTTGATCAAATTCAACCACAAAGCCGTCAAGATTATTTAAAACAAACTGCAAAATTATTTTGGCTTGGTAAGATTCGTCCGCAAATCGAACATTCATTATTGACTGATAAGCGCTTAGCTGCTGAAGCTGAAGCAATGGATGTGTTTGCTGAAAATTTACGTCATTTACTCCTTTCTGCACCAGCAGGTGGTCGTACCACTTTAGGTGTTGATCCTGGTATCCGTACAGGCGTGAAGCTTGCGGTTGTGAGTGATGCAGGCGATGTTCTAGCACATAGCACAATTTACCCATTTGCACCGAAAGAAGATAAACAAGGCTCAATTACAGAGTTAGCTCGTTTATGCAGAGAGTTCCACGTGGAACTTATTGCGATTGGTAACGGGACAGCAAGCCGTGAAACCGAAGCAGTTGTAGCTGAAATGATGGCTGCCAATACGGATTTAAATCTGACACGTATTACTGTCAGTGAAGCAGGGGCGTCGGTTTATTCAGCAAGTGAATTGGCTTCACAAGAGTTGCCAGAGTTAGATGTTTCAATTCGTGGCGCGGTTTCAATTGCGCGTCGTTTACAAGATCCATTAGCTGAACTCGTTAAAATTGATCCTAAATCAATTGGTGTGGGTCAATATCAACATGATGTGAATCAAACTGGTTTGGCAAAAACACTGGATGCAGTGGTTGAAGACTGTGTGAATGCGGTGGGTGTGGATGTGAATACCGCATCTCCAGCGATCTTGGCATATATTGCAGGTTTAAATAAATCGATTGCACAGCAAATCGTTGAATATCGTAAAGAACATGGTCGTTTCGACAACCGTCAAGCCTTGAAAAAAGTGCCACGATTAGGTGAGCGTACTTTTGAGCAATCAGCAGGCTTCTTACGTGTTCAAAATGGTTCTGAACCATTGGACGCATCAGCAGTTCACCCAGAAAGTTATGGCGTTGTTGAAAAGATTGTTGCAGCAAAAGCGACAACGGTAAAAGATATTATTGGTAATACTGAAATCATTCGCCAAGTCAAAGCAGATGAGTTTGTGGATGACAAATTTGGTTTGCCGACGATTCAAGATATTTTAGCTGAACTTGAAAAGCCCGCGCGTGATCCACGTCCAGAGTTCCGTACTGCCAAGTTCCGTGAAGATATTACGGAAGTTGCGCAACTCACTGAAGGCATGCAGCTTGAAGGTGTAGTGACCAATGTGACCAACTTCGGCGCGTTCGTGGATGTGGGTGTGCATCAAGATGGTTTAGTGCATATTTCTGAACTTGCGAATGAATTTGTTTCTGATCCGCATAAAGTGGTGAAACCAGGTCAAATTGTGCAAGTGCGTGTGATGCAAGTGGATGTGGAGCGTAATCGTGTGAATTTAAGTATGCGTGCAGAAGGTTCTGCACCTGCTAAAGCGCCACGTCAGCAACAGCGTCCACAGCAAGAGCGAACTGAACGTTCAGAGCGTAAGCCTCAAGGTCAACGTCCACCACGCAAAGAAGGTGACTTTAAGCGCCCGCAAAATAACAAGTCAAAAACTGAAAAACCACAAGAGCAAAAAATTGGTGGTTTAGGTGCTTTGTTATTACAAGCAGGGCTTAAGGGTTCTAAATAATTTCAAATTCGTTTAAAAAAACCTCCCTTCTGGGAGGTTTTTTCTTTTTGCTTAAAGATGATTTAATAAAGTGATTGAGTTATAAAAAAGCAATTTTGTTCTATAAATCTATCTAAATCGCGTTAACCTGAAATGATGCATACATGCCTTAGGAGGTCGTGATGTCACGCAGACCTCGAGAACAAGTCGATTACTTACACCTTGAAGAATTGGGTGGTTTAGAAATGTTGAAAGCCAGTTACTTTCAGCAGGAGTTTTCACGACACGTTCATGAAGGATTTTGTATCGGTGTCATCGAAGAAGGGGCACAGCGGTTTTATCGCACAGGCGGAAATCATGTTGCGCCACAAGGCGATATTATTTTAGTCAATGCTGATGAAGTTCATACAGGTTCTTCTGCGGTTGATACTGGTTGGCGTTACCGCGCGATTTATCCGACTCCCGAAATTTTCCATGAATTAACCCGTGATCTCACCACTGTACACGGCACAGCACCGTGGTTTAGAGAAGCAGTATTGCATGATGAAGGTTTGGCACAGCAACTCAGATTACTCTTTGATTTACTTGAACAACCGAATAATAAGCTGCTTAAACAAACCTTATTTTTATCGACAATTGCTTGGCTAATCTCAAAATATAGCCAAACCAAGCCTCAAGTCACTGATCTAAGTAATGCCAAACAACGTATCTTAAATATTAAAGAATTAATGGCGAGTATGCCTGAGCAAGAGTTTTCACTTATCGAATTGGCTGAAATGGCAAATCTCAGCCAGTGGCATTTTTTACGTCAATTTAAAAAGCATGTTGGACTCTCACCGCATGCATGGCTCATTCAAGCACGTTTACAGAAGTCACAAAGATTATTAAGACAAGGATTGAACTTATCTGAGGTTTCACAACAGTGTGGTTTCTCGGATCAAAGTCATTTTAGTCGGCATTTTCGTCAAGCTTTTGGCATTACCCCAGGCGGTTATATCGCTTATCTCAAATAAAATAGCAATTTTATACAATCTTCATTTAGCAATTTTTGGCATAGTCTATTTTCTTTAATGAATAATTGTGATGTTGATGTTAGGTGAAAGCACAGATGACACTCCGATGACCGAATCACGGGCATTTTTAAATGGAGTGATCAAAATACTGCCATTGTGTTTTGCGGTGTTGCCGTGGGGTTTACTCGCAGGCTCAATGGCGATTCAAGCAGGGCTAACGACTTTACAAGCGATTGGGATGTCAGCACTGGTCTTTGCTGGTGCAGCACAATTAATGACCTTAGGTTTAGTCATGGCAGGAACGCCTGCGCTCACAATTATTATTTCTGTTTTTCTGATCACCACACAGCATTATTTATATGCACTGTATTTACGTGAAGATATTTCTAAGCAACCTTTAAAAGATCGTTTGATATTGGGCTTTTTATTAACTGATGAATTGTTTGCTGTGAGTATTAAAAAGCAACAGCATTATATTCACTATCTGTTAGGCGCAGGACTTTGCTTTTATTTATGTTGGGTTCTGTTTAGTGCTTGTGGAGTCTTTCTTGCCTCAGCCATTCCTAATTTAGATCAATATCATCTCGATTTTTCAATTGTTGCGACATTTATCGCAATTGTGGTTCCATTTATTAAAAACTTAAATACTTTGGTTGGGGTATTGGTTTCAGTGATTCTCACTGTTGTTTTTCTAAGCTTAGGTTTTAAAAGTGCCGCGATTATGGCAGGTGTGATTGGAATGTTTGCGGCAACTTGCTTGCAGAATTTTAGGGAGCGTACAGCATGACTTGGTTTCTCCTGATTATTCTCGCAATTGTGGTGTTTATGAATCGCTATATCTTGCTTGAACCTAATCTTCCTTTGCGCTTACCCAAATGGTTTCAGCAGTCTTTGCAATATTCTGCGCCGTGTTTACTGACGGCAATTGCGACTCCGATTGTGTTTATGGATGAGCAGGGGGCATTTCGTTCGACTTTACTGAATCCATATTTTCTTGCCACGATTTTAACGATTTTGATTGCATATAAAGTCCGCCACACCTTGTTGACGATTATTTTGAGTTTGTCTTGTTTTTATGGATTGGTGTTTGTATTGAAATGAATAGATGAAATGACGTGCGTGTTGAAGTTATTGTGAAATCCTATATCAACAAAACTACAGTTGAGAAAGACAATGTAGTTTTGTTGATACTCGATTTATTTAGTGATCATGTTCCAAATATTCAGGTTTTTTCGGTAATGCCAAACTACAGAAGAAACAGATCATCAGCATAAAAATGACATAGATAAAGAAGATATTTTCAATGCCTGCATCTTTAAATATGAGGGCACCAATATTAGTGAGATAGGTCTTTGAATAAACTGTCACAACATAAAAAGTGAGTGAACCCGCCGAGGTATAACCGACCACTAAGAGAAAGGTTTTCCAATGCTGCTTTAATAGAGCAATTAAGCTTCCTGATTCTTCGCGTTGAGCATCTTCATGGGAAAGATTTCTTCTAAGCGACTTCGTGCAGCAAGAGAAAGCAAGGCAGCAACACCGCCAATCCCAAATGGAATACGCCAACCGCCGTCATTTAATTGTTGCTCCGTCATAAACCCGAGCAAAATCACCCCAAGTAAACTGGCAAGAAGTTGTCCACCAGATAGCGTGACATATTGAAATGATGCGAAGAATCCACGCTGCCCTTTTAAGCCTAGCTCACTCATATAGGTGGCAACAGCACCATATTCACCACCAACAGATAGACCTTGTAATAAACGAACCATAAGGAGTAAAAATGGGGCAAACATTCCAACTTGTTCATAAGTCGGTAATGCAGCAAAAAGAAAAGAACTGAGCGCTATAAGGCAAATTGAAATCACCATAAATTGCTTTCGACCATGTCGATCCGCAATAAGACCAACCAACCAACTGCCTATTGGTCGCATAAAGAAACTCGCCGCAAATACTCCCTAGACATAAATGGCTTTGGTGGTTGAATCCATGTCTGGAGCAGTCAATGCATGAGTAAAATAAGCAGCAAAAACGGCATAAATATAAAAATAGAACCATTCAACGAGATTCCCTGATGCTGCACCGACAATGCCTTTAATACGGCTGGGTCTTTCTTCCTTACTATATGTTTGGTTCATTCCTATTCCTTTTTTTATCCAATCAGGTCTTTTTTATTTAGCTTTTAATCAATGTTATATACCGCTGAAAAAAATGAAAATGACACTATTTTATATGCTTTTTATAGCGATATTTTAAATAAAAAGAAATTTTAAGGAGGCAGAAATGAAACTAAAATTAAACTTGGACTCTAATATTTTGAAAAATAATTAATTTATATCAGGAATAGGGCAATCTGCTCTAAGTGGGCACGCAGCCCCTTGTGTAAATCGGCTTAACATGGTTTTGATATTCATTAACTGTTCAATTTTTTCATCAATCATATTCAGTTTGTCTTGGAAAATGTCTTGTACTTGAATGGCTGGAATTTCCCCTTGTGTAGTCAGTGCTAAAATTTGTTTAATTTCATTGAGTGAAAACCCTAGATTTTTTGCAGTTCGTATTAAGTGTAATTGTTGTAAGGTTTGTTCAGGATAATCTTTATATCCGTTATTACGAGTGATGGACTGAATCAGCTGCATTTTTTCATAGAAACGGATGGTATCCCGACTGAGTTCGGTTTGTTTTGCGAGTTGTCCAATTAACATCATAGTACCTTTATTGTTATATAAAATTTGATTAGAAATGCCTTGACCATTGAGTGTACTCCATCCTTTAGCCTATTCCTATCTTGAAAAATAAGGCATGTACAATGGAAAATAAGCAAACAAAATCTCATCAACAACAGATTGCTTTGGTTGCAGGCGCAACAGGATTTGTCGGTCGATTTTTAATTGCCGAATTATTAAAAAGAGGGCATCACGTTTTTGCCTTATTGCGTAATCCGATACAGCAGCAAGCTATTTTAGAACAGTGGTTGAGTCTCAAGCAGGTCTCGATTCAAAGGTTGAGCTTTATTCAAGGTGATGTGACTCAACCAAAGCTTGGAATCAGTGAGCAAGATTGGGAAAAATTAAGTTCAGTGAATACGCTGTATAACAGTAGCGCGCTTTTTGCGTGGAATCTCAGTATGCAACAAGCTCGTGCTGTGAATGTCGATGGTGCATTAAACTTACTTCGTTGTGTAGCACAACATTGTGATCTACAGCGTGCAGTACATGTTTCAGGTTATATGCTGACGATTCTCTCGCATTTGCAACAGGCGGGTGTGTGTTTAGAACAACCTGATCGAACCAATTGGTCATCTGTGTATCAACAGTTGGGAGCGTATGAAGCTTCCAAAATTGAGGCTCATTACGCTTGGATAGAATGTGCTGAAAAGCTTTCGATTGATTGGACGATTATTCACCCTGCGACGGTCTGTGGAGATGCGGTTTCAGGTGAGATACCAAACAATCAGCCGATTGCACAAATGATTGATCTATTAAAACGTCGGAAAATGAGCGCAATTCCTGCAACACCACAGCATTATTTACCTTTGGTGAGAGTGGATGATTTATGCCAAGTCATGGCACAAGCTGCAACTGATATAAACTTATCGAATCAGGCATTGTTGGTTGCCTCAGAACAAAAGATTCCACTTTCTCAATTGACGCAAATGATTGCTCAACAATTAAATGTCTCAGCACCGAAACAACATGTGCCGCTGGTTATTTTACGATTAATTTTGAAATGGACATGGTTGGCAAAGCAATTAGAGATGTCGGCTGAGATGTTAAGTTTTTTGAGGACTGAACAACTAGATTTAGAACCGCTTAAACAATTTAGACAACGTTGGGATATACAGACAGGGAATTTAGCGGATGCCATTACAAAAACAACAGATTGGATGAAACAAACAACATCCACACAAATTGTTTAAATCATAAAAAAACAGCGTATCTAGAGATACGCTGTTTTTAAAATCGGAATCACAAGATTACCAGTGTTCACCTGGGAACAAACGCGCATAGGCACGTTGTACAAGATTTAATTTCTCTTGCTCACCGATAGATGCTGTAGAGCTTGGGAATAAGTTGAAGCCGATTGACATCAAAATATTATTTACATCTGGTGCAATCGCATAAGTAATTGATGCGAGACGACCTAAGTTGGTTGCAATCTTTTTCGGACGTTTCACAATCGCATAAGCAATCAAGTCTGCTGCTTGTTCAGGAGAAAGCGTCGGTACATATTTATAGATTTTAGTTGGTGCAATCATTGGCGTACGCACTAACGGCATGTAAATCGAAGTGATTGCAATTTTGTGCGAGTGAACTTCAGCAGATAAACAACGGCTAAATGCATCCAATGCCGCTTTAGACGCTACATAAGCTGAGAAGCGAGTTGCATTTGCAAGTACGCCAATTGAGCTGATGTTAATGATTTGACCGTCTTTACGTTGCATCATGTGTGGCAAGATATTCAATACCAAACGAACTGCACCGAAGTAATTCAATTGCATAGTACGTTCAAAGTCATGGAAACGATCAACAGACTCATGTACAGCACGACGAATTGAACGACCTGCGTTATTAACCAAAATATCAATGTGATCAACAGCAGCTAAAATTTCTTTTGAAACTGCATCAATTGATTCCATGTCGTTAAGGTCACATGGAAAAACCGAAGCTTTTCCACCCTCAGCTTCAATCTCAGCTTTGACTTCGTCTAATTTTTCTTTAGTACGAGCAAGCAACAAGACATGAGCACCTGCCTGAGCGAGGTATTTTGATACCGTTAAACCAATGCCACTTGATGCACCAGTGACAACAATAGTTTTCCCGTCGACTTTTTGTTGAAAAAGTTTTTTGAGTTTTGCGTTCATGTAAGTTACCTACATTAATCAAGCTGTTGTTTGCAATGCTTTTTTATTGCGATTAAACATTGCACTTTATTTTGTATTAATATTAACCGATTTTTTTTGTTTGTCTAGTGTAAATATTTGAAATATAATAAATTTTTTAGAGTAAAAACTCTAAAACTAAATATAGGGATAGTTGAAAGGGAAATAAGTTTTAGTTTATTAAATCAAACAGCCTTTACAAGAGAGGCTGTTTGATTTAATGGCGTTTAAACGTGAGCGAGTGCTTGATCTAGATCTGCAAGCAAATCATCAATATGTTCGATACCGATCGAAAGGCGAACTAGATCTTCGCTGACACCAGCAGATTTAAGTTCTTCAGCATTGAGTTGGCGATGGGTTGTGGTAGCAGGGTGACATGCCAAGCTTTTGGCATCACCAATATTGACCAAACGTGTAAACAGTTGTAATGCATCGATAAAACGAGTACCGCCTTCTAAGCCATCTTGTACGCCAAAAGAAAGAATCGCTGAAGGTTTACCTTTCACATACTTTTGTGCCAAATTATGCTGTGGATGGTCACTTAAACCTGCATAATTGACCCACTTTACTTTTGGATGTTGTTTCAAATAATTTGCAACTTTTAGTGCATTCTCCGTATGGCGTTCCATACGAAGGCTTAAAGTTTCTAAACCTTGTAAGATCAAAAATACACTTAGTGGACTAATCGCAGCCCCTGTATTGCGTAACGGAACAACGCGTGCACGTGCGATATAAGCAGCTTCACCTAGAACTTCAACATAATTCACGCCGTGGTAGCTTGGATCTGGTGTGTTCAACGCTTTAAAACGTTCAGGATATTTGCCCCAAGGGAATTTGCCACTATCAATAATGACACCACCAATGCTATTGCCATGTCCGCCAATGTATTTCGTGAGGGAGTGCACGACAATATCTGCACCAAATTCAAATGGTTTTAATAGAGCAGGAGTCGCAACAGTGTTATCGACAATCACAGGCACACCATATTCATGTGCAATTTTTGCAATCGCTTCTAGGTCGATAATATTACCAAGCGGATTACCAATTGATTCAACAAAGACTAACTTGGTCTTATCATCAATAATAGAGCGTAACGCTTCGGGATTCTGATAATCAAAGAAACGAACTTCAATCCCTTGTTTCGGCAATGTATGCGCAAATAGGTTATAAGTACCACCGTATAAAGTGGATACAGATGCAATATTGTCACCTGCTTCAGCAATTGTTTGAATCGAATAGGTGATCGCTGCCATACCTGAGGCTAGAGCCAATGCACCAATACCACCTTCAAGCGCTGCGAGGCGTTGTTCGAGTACGGCAGTGGTTGGATTCATAATACGGGTGTAAATATTGCCCTGAACTTTTAAATCGAATAAGTCAGCACCATGTTGTGTATTATCAAATGCATAAGACGTGGTTTGATAAATAGGTACAGCAACAGCCTTTGTAGTGGCTTCTGGTGAATATCCCGCATGAATGGCTAAAGTTTCATCTTTATAGGTCATGATTACATCATCTACGTGAGTTAAATACTGATCGAGTGTAGCCGAAAAGCTATTCAAAATGGTGCATAATTTATGCGATTTATTGCGTTTTTATTCATATGAATAGAATGTCGGTCTATTTTTATGTGTCATTATGACCATATGCCTGATGGTGTAATCTCTTGAAAAAGAAAATCCTTTGATTGGATGAAACAAAGATGATCTTAACTTCATGTTAATCCCGTTTTCAGCGTATAATACGTGCGATTATTTTTCGCTTTTTGCGATTTATTGGTTTTTCAATTGAGGAGTCCTGCGTGGCCCAATATATTTATACGATGAATCGAGTGTCGAAAATGGTTCCGCCAAAGCGCGAAATCTTAAAAGACATCTCTTTATCATTTTTCCCAGGCGCAAAAATTGGTGTGCTTGGTTTGAACGGTGCAGGTAAATCTACCTTACTCCGTATTATGGCTGGCGTAGATAAAGATTTCTCAGGTGAAGCACGCGCACAACCAGGAATCAAAATCGGTTACTTAGAACAAGAGCCGCCATTAGATCCAACCAAAGACGTTCGTGGTAACGTTGAAGATGGTGTACGTGAAGCACTTGATGCTTTAGCACGTCTTGATCAAGTTTTTGCTGAATATGCTGAGCCTGATGCAGATTTTGATGCGCTTGCAAAAGAGCAGGAAAAATTAGAATCAATCATCCATGCTTGGGATGCACATAATCTGAATAATCAGCTTGAAATTGCTGCGGATGCATTGAATCTTCCAGCTTGGGATGCAGATGTATCATTGCTTTCAGGTGGTGAGCGCCGTCGTGTTGCATTATGTCGTTTGTTGCTGTCTAAGCCAGACATGTTACTTCTTGACGAACCAACGAACCATTTAGATGCTGAATCAGTGTCTTGGTTAGAGCGTTTCTTGAAAGATTTCCCTGGTACGATCGTTGCGATTACGCATGACCGTTATTTCTTGGATAACGTGGCTGAGTGGATTCTTGAACTTGACCGTGGCATGGGGATTCCTTATCAAGGTAACTACTCTTCTTGGTTAGAACAAAAGAATGCTCGCCTAGAGCAAGAGAACAAACAAGAAGAATCTTTTGCGAAAGCATTGAAAAAAGAACTTGAATGGGTTCGTTCAAATGCCAAAGGTCAGCAGAAGAAAAACAAAGCGCGTATGGAGCGTTTTGAAGAACTTAACTCACGTGAATTCCAACAGCGTAACGAAACTTCTGAAATTTATATTCCACCTGGCCCACGTCTAGGCAATAAAGTTGTAGAAGTTGAAGGCATCAGTAAATCATTTGATGGCCGTTTACTTTACGAAAACTTAACATTTACTGTACCGCCTACAGCGATTGTGGGTATCGTGGGTCCAAACGGTGCGGGTAAAACCACGCTATTCCGTATGATGACTGGCGAACAGCAACCTGATACAGGTACAGTGACTTTAGGTGAGTCAGTTAAAGTTGCGTATGTGGGCCAGATCCGTGACACCTTAGATAACAACAAAACCGTTTGGGAAGAAGTTTCTGGTGGTTTAGATATCTTAAAAATTGGTGATTACGAAATTGCATCACGTGCTTATATCGGTCGCTTTAACTTTAAAGGTCAAGATCAGCAAAAACGTGTAGGTGAATTGTCTGGTGGTGAGCGTAACCGCTTACAACTTGCCAAGATCTTACAGTTAGGTGCAAACGTTATCTTACTGGATGAGCCATCGAACGACTTGGATATCGAAACTTTACGTGCGCTTGAGGATGCAATTCTTGTATTCCCAGGTACTGTGATGGTGGTATCGCATGACCGTTGGTTCCTTGACCGTATTGCAACGCACATCTTGTCATTTGAGAATGAACAGCCAGAATTCTACACAGGTAACTATGCAGAATACGAAGCATACCGTCAGTCTCGTTTAGGGGATACAGCAGCAACTAAACGTACAAAGTATAAAAAGATTACAGGTTAATTTCCTGTCTAAAAAACCAGCTTTCGAGCTGGTTTTTTTTATTTTATAGAGAACTAATAAATATTAAAAAATGGATTTATTCTCATTTAACTTATAGGCGGTTTACTCTATAGAAGTTAAGCGATTCAAACTTATTAAAATAATCGCAATTAGTCTTATTTTTTTAATTTATTAATATTAATATTAATTTTCAATTTATTAAATGGTAAATATACTTTTTGGAAAATTATGAAAAAAATTAAACTTTATTCTATTGTTTTAGGGGTGGCTGCTGCTACACAACTTACAGGGTGTCTTTCTGTTAAGTCTTATGTTGATCCAGCATATAAAGGACTTAGTTATTCTGATATCAAAAAGCCAAATCAACCCATTCCGGTGGTATTAACTACAGAATTTCAAAGAAATGGTGTGGTTATTCCAAGAGCGGCAAAAGAATTACAGTCTAGTGTAGATCGTAGTTTAAGAGCTACAGGTGTATTCTCACCTATAGTTCAATCTAATAATGATAACCAAGCAAAAATCTATTTAACAGCAAACAATGTAGCTGATTTAGGCGAAGCTGCTGGGAAAGGTGCATTAACGGGTTTGACTTTTGGTGCTGTAGGTAATGCAGTTACTGATAAATATGAATTTAAATTTAAATATATCGATGCTCAAGGCAAAGAAATTTCTCAGCGTTATGCGCATATGATTTTATCGACTGTTGGGAACAAAAAAGCACCAGTTGAAAATGTAGCACCAATGACCATTAATGAGGCATTTAACAAGGTTATTGATGATGTTGTAATTCGCTTTACTTATGATCTACAAAAACAACAGTAGATATTTTTTAAATAAAAAGGCTTTTCCGGAAGCCTTTTTAGGGAAATGGAACCTTATGATAAAGATTGTTGTTCTATGAGTTTAAAAGAGTAATTGGTTTTTCAATTTAATTTGAAGAATAGCCTTATCGGAATAATCTTTTAATAATGTAATTTTATTACATGTACTTTACTTGCTATAGTGACCCAAATTTTGAACAGTTGGTGTAACGTGCAACGTTCTGCTGTATTTATGACACTCTTGCTGAGTTTGTTCATGTTCCAAAGTTTTTGGAATGTGGCGGCAGCTTTTTGCGCGCATGAACAGCCGACTGAATATCCTACGTTGAATCATTTTGGGCATCATATCCCTGAAAATTTAGATGCTTCTGGAAAACATGCAGTAGTTGCAGATCAAGATGCTTCTGATTTACCCATGCCGTTAAGTTTGCAAGATCATCATGATCATTTGCCATCTTGTTTTCATGTCGTTGTGACCGAAGCGCAACAGCAGTTGAATGAACCAATTTTACAGACGCATGAAATAGAACAAAAATATTACTGGTCTAATTTATACCAGTCGCCACATTTATCACAACTCACCCCGCCACCTGTATTCACCCCGCTATAGGTGGGGTAGCCGAAAAATAGCCCACCGCAACCTTATTAATTTGCGGGGCTCTCTATGTCTTTAAGTTTAAATCAGCGTATCTGTGCATTTAAAAAGCGTACGCTTAGAAATCATCTGCTTTTATCAGCATTAAAATGGTCAATTTTGAGTATTGGCTTATCAGTGGGAGTTTTAGCTCAAGCAGTTTCAGCTGAGTCCTTACTCAATGTGAATCAATCGCCAACAACTGTTGCGCAGCGAAATAGTAACTTTGAACAAATTCTTGAGCAAATTCGTGCTTATCAAGCCAACCAATCCAATTGGCAAACCCAACAGCAGATGGCAAATGCAAGGCTACAACAAAGTGGTCTATGGGCAAATCCAAGTCTCTCGATTGAGCAAACGGGTCTGCAAAATGATCAAGATCGAGAGTTAGCGATTGGAATCTCCCAGTCATTAGACTTATTTGGTCAACGTCGTGCAGCACAAAAAGTTGCTCAGCTTTCAGCAACTCAAGTTGATTTAGAACAGCAACGCTACAATGCTGAACTTGAATTGATTGTGCAATATGCATGGTCACAAGTGGCATTATTCCAATTGGAAAAGTCTTTGATTGCAGAGCAATTACAAGTCAGCCAAGAAAATTTAGACGCAACGATGAAGCGTTATCAAGCTGGCAATATAGCTCAAGTTGATGTTGAGCGAGTTCGTATTGCACATTTAGAAAATCAGCGTATTTATCAACAAGCAGATCTACAACTTCGAGTTGCACAGCAGCAATTAGCAAGTTTTTGGGGCAGTGACCTGAATCAATTTGTGATTGCTCCAAGTGTCAATGAGCTTTGGTCTCGTGCCACAGTCGTAAAAACAGACAGACAAGATATAGAGAATTTATTTGAGCGAGGTTTGCAATTAGAAACTCAGCGTCAACAAGCCAATATTGATCAGCTCAAAGCAAAATCGCGCCCACAACCGATTATGACTTTTGGTGTGAATCGAACTCGTTCGGCAGATCAAAATACTGAAAATCAAATTCGTTTAGGGGTGGAGATTCCGCTTAATATTTTTAACTCACAAAAATACGGTATCCAGATTGCGGAAGTGAAGCAAACACTGATTCAGCAACAACAACGTTTTTATCGTCAGCAAAATCAGTTGGATATTGATGTTCGTCTTGTTGAACTACGTGGATTACAAACGCAATTTAAACAGTTAAATGACCAACAAGTACCTTTAGCGATACAGGTTCAGCAAAAGACTTTGCAAGGTTTTCGTTTAGGTAAATTTGCTGTTACGGATGTACAACAAGCCACAACTCAGTTACAGGATGTCCGTTTACGTAAAGTTCAACTCCTTAAACAAGCTTGGCAATTGAATGTGGAAGTACAAAGTGCACGTATGGGGCTTCCAGTAGAGCAGATCACAGCGAAAGATGCCTTAATGCAATTAAATCAACGCGTTTGGCAACAAATTAACGCTTTTCCAAGCCAAGTAGGAGAATAAGAGATGGATATGAAACAAAAAACACGTTCTCAATGGCTTTGGATCGCTGTGATTGCGGTACTCACAATCGTTTTGGCAGTAGGACTATTATGGAATAAAAAAACCAAGACTTCTGAAACTGCCGCACAAGGTGAGCAGGAACATGCCCATCAAGAAAATGAAAAAGATGAACCTAAACATGATGAAAAGGATGAGGAACATGAGGCTGAAGAAAGCCTCAGCCTAACAGCAGAGCAGATGCAACAGCATAGTGTCAAATTGGCACAAGTGGCTTTGGGTGAAGTGAATCAGGTTCAAACTTTTCCTGCAAAATTGGTGGTGAATACAGATCGCCAAGCGCATGTTTCACCAAGTTTTGCTGGTCGTGTTGAATCCGTTTATGTTGAATTAGGTCAGCAAGTGAAACGTGGTCAGGCTTTGGCAAACTTATTAGTACCAGACTTAGTGGATCAGCAAGCGAATCTACAAATTGCTCAAACAAATTTGGATTTAGCCCAGCAGGATTATGAGCGTGAACGTAGTTTATGGTCGCAAGGGATTTCTGCCAAACAAGACTATCAGCGTGCTTATAATGCTTATCGTCAAGCACAGATTCAGGTCCAAGCAGCACGTTCACGTCTTAGCGCCTTTGGTGCAGCTTCTGGCTCAAGTGGCCGCTATACGCTAACTGCACCGATCAATGGTGTGATTAGTAATAAAGACATTGTTATTGGTGAAAATGTTCAACTTGCAGATCAACTATTTACCATTGATCAGTTAGATCAACTTTGGTTGGAATTTGTATTACCAACCTTAGCGAGTATCAATGTACAGCCCAATCAGCAGATTCGATTTAAATCACTGCAAACAGGCAATCTCTTTAATGCCCAAGTTCAAAGTTTAACGACTGAAGCTGATGCACAAACAGGTCGTTTACAGATTCGTGCCAAAGTGCTGTCAAATGCAACTGAATTACGTCCAAACTTGATGGTGAATGTTGAATTACAAGCAGGTTCAAAAACGTCTGCAATTCGCGTAAGTTCTGAAGCGATTCAGCAGGTGGACGGTAAAGATGTCGTTTTCGTTGCTCAAGCGAATCAGAAAAAGGGTTTTGATTTCAAAGCGATTCCTATTCAGATCGGTCAACGTACCCAAGATGGACAATGGGTCGAAATTACTCAAGGTTTGAGTGCGGGCCAGTCTTATGTAGCAGCAGGTAGTTTCTTGTTGAAATCAGAACTGGAAAAAGGGGAGGCTGAACATGGGCATTAACTCTCCTCAATTCCCCAAGCCTGAAGGTTTATTTGATCGATTGATTCAATTTTCGATTCGTAATGCCATTTGGGTGATGCTATTTGTGATGACGTGGATTGCAGTTGGTATTTGGAGCTATCAAAAGCTTCCGATAGATGCAGTTCCTGATATTACCAATACTCAAGTACAAATTAATACCCAAGCGAATGGTTATACCGCTTTAGAGGTAGAGCAGCGGATTACCTATCCGATCGAAACAGCGATGGCAGGTATTCCAGATCTAGAACAAACCCGTTCGATTTCTCGTTATGGCTTATCGCAAGTCACCATTATTTTTAAAGATGATACGGACATTTACTGGGCAAGACAGTTAATTAATCAACGTTTGCAAGAGGCAGACGGACAATTGCCAGATGCGGTTGATCCTGTGATGTCACCTATTTCTACGGGGCTTGGAGAGATTTACCAATGGGTGGTTAAAGCTAAACCCGATGCAAAAAAAGAAGATGGAACGCCCTATAGTGCGATGGACCTACGAGAAATCCAAGATTGGATTGTGCGTCCACAATTACAGCGTGTTAAAGGTGTGGCTGAAATTAATAGTATTGGCGGTTACAACAAAACCTATATTGTTTCACCTGATTTAAAGCGTTTACAGCAACTTCAAATTTCTTTAACAGCGTTCCAAACTGCATTACAAGAGAACAATGAAAACCGAGGCGCAGGTTTTATTGAGGAAAATGGACAACAACTAACGATGCGTGTGCCGGGTATGCTCAGTACAGTTGAGGATATTCAAAACATTACTGTCTCGGTTAAAAATGGTCTACCCATTCGTGTTGCAGATGTGGCTTCAGTGGCGATCGGACATGATTTGCGTACAGGTGCTGCCACATATAATGGCGAGGAAACCGTGCTTGGTATCGCTATGATGATGATGGGTGAAAATAGCCGTACAGTTGCCCAAGCGGTTGATAGCAAGATCAAGAAAATTCAGCTGACTTTACCTAAAGGCGTTGAAATTGAAACGGTGTATGACCGTACGAGCTTAGTAAATAAAGCCATCAAAACGGTTCAGAAAAACTTAGTAGAAGGCGCGATTTTAGTCATCGTGATTCTGTTTATTTTCTTGGGCAACTTCCGTGCTGCTTTGATTACTGCCTGTGTGATTCCGTTGTCAATGTTGTTCACCTTAACGGGTATGGCTGAACAAAATATCAGTGCCAATTTAATGAGTTTAGGTGCATTAGATTTTGGGATCATTGTGGATGGTGCAGTGGTTATTGTCGAAAACTGTATTCGACGGCTGGCGGAGGCACAGCATCATGCTGGACGCTTACTCACACGACAGGAACGCTTTAAAGAAGTCTTTTTGGCAGCCAAGCAAGCACGGAAACCACTCCTATTTGGTCAGGCCATTATTATGGTGGTGTATTTACCCATCTTTGCTTTGACAGGTGTAGAAGCGAAAATGTTCCATCCAATGGCAATGACAGTGGTAATGGCATTGTTGGGTGCGATGATTTTGTCGGTAACATTTGTACCCGCTGCGGTTGCATTGTTTATTACAGGTGAAGTCAAAGAAAAAGAATCTCGTTGGATGCAAGGCTTAAAACGTAAATACCAACAGATTCTCGATTGTGCATATCAATTCAAAATGGTGGTAGTGGCTTTAGCCCTAAGTATTTTGGTACTGAGTGGCGTACTGACGACCCAAATTGGCAGTGAATTTGCGCCACAACTGAGTGAAGGAGATTTTGCCTTACAACAAATGCGTTCGCCAAGCACAGGCTTGGAGCAGTCTTTACGTATGCAGGAAAATACTGAAAAGTTAATTATGAAGAATTTTTCAGAAGTCAAAGCGGTATTTGCTAGAACGGGGACTGCTGAGGTTGCGACCGATGTGATGCCGCCGAATATCTCAGATGCCGTGATTTTGTTAAAACCGCGTGATCAATGGGAAAATCCAAAAGAAACCATTGATGAATTGCGTAGCCGTATGCAGGTATTTTTGGAAACCATCCCAGGTAATAACAGTGAATTTTCACAACCAATTGAACTCCGTTTTAATGAATTGATCTCAGGTGTACGTAGTGATGTCGGGATCAAAGTCTTTGGTGATGATATGAATGTGCTGAACACTCAAGCACAGGCGATTGCACAAAAAGTACAGAAAATTTCGGGTGCCACTGCGGTCAAAGTAGAACAAACCACAGGTTTACCAGTACTTAATGTGGATATCAATCATGCATTAGCTGCGCAATATGGCCTGTCAGTAAAAACCATTCAGGATGTGGTTGCAGCGAGCGTGGGTGGTCAAAATGTTGGACAGATTTTGCAAGGTGATCGTCGTTTTGATTTTGAAATTCGTTTGCCTGATGCACAACGTACAGCACAGAATTTAGCGCAGTTACCTATTCAATTGCCGAATGGTGGTTTGATTCAGTTGCAAGATGTTGCCAAAGTGGAAACGATTTCAGGGATGAGCCAAGTTGGTCGTGAAAATGGTAAACGCCGTGTCATTGTCACCGCAAATGTTGAAGGGCGTGACTTGGGTTCATTTGTGCAGGAGTTACAAGCGACATTAAAACAACAACCTCTGCCAGCAGGTTATTGGCTAGAGTTTGGTGGACAATTTGAAAATCTGGCTTCTGCGGCGGCTCGTATGCAAATTGTGATTCCACTGGCATTGATTACCATCTTTATTTTATTGATGGCAGTGTTTCATAACTTTAAGGAAAGCCTGTTGGTCTTCAGTGGTGTGCCATTTGCGTTGTCAGGTGGTTTGGTTGCGCTTTGGCTGCGTGATATTCCATTGTCGATGTCAGCAGGTGTTGGGTTCATTGCGCT
Source organism: Acinetobacter sp. TR3 (assembly GCF_027105055.1). Taxonomy (NCBI): domain Bacteria; kingdom Pseudomonadati; phylum Pseudomonadota; class Gammaproteobacteria; order Moraxellales; family Moraxellaceae; genus Acinetobacter; species Acinetobacter sp. TR3. Next base: position 3,004,068 of record NZ_CP114264.1, on the reverse strand, counting down.
CTCTGGTGTCGCAGTACTCAACGGTTTAGTGATGCTGAGTTTCATCAAAGAGCTTCGTGAGCAGTTTAATGTACATAAAGCGACATGGCAGGGAGCGATTCTCCGATTACGCCCCGTTCTGATGACTGCCTTCGTGGCATCGTTGGGTTTTATTCCTATGGCAATTGCGACTGGTACAGGTGCAGAAGTACAACGTCCATTAGCGACAGTTGTGATAGGTGGGATTATTTCTTCTACTTTACTAACATTGCTGATTTTGCCTGTAGTTTATCGTTGGATGAATGAGAAAGTTTCTGATTAGTGTCATTTAGCGGAATCTAAATCAGTATTCGCTATTGTGATAGGCGGCATGGATGCCGCCTGTAGGGCTGCGGTAGCATGGATGTACCGTCAGACCTACAAAGGATTTTGCCTACTGTGATCCTTCAAAGTAGGAAGATACCTATACACATACCATTTGATTTAGGCTTTAATTCGAGGCAGTGTAAGCAAGATAAAAGAAGCTTCTTACTTATAAAATGATAAGGAGTCCAACATGAGTGGACATCAAGGGCATGATCATAGTCATGCCGCCGTTACAGAAGGCAATGCAAAAAAACTAACGATTGCGCTAATACTGACCACGACTTTTTTAGTCATCGAATTTATCGCAGGTATCATCACACAGAGTTTGGCATTACTTTCCGATGCTGCACATATGTTTACTGATGCCGCTGCATTAGCGATTGCTTTAGCAGCGATTAAAATTGCCAAACGCCCTGCTGATGATAAGCGTACCTTCGGTTATCAGCGTTTTGAGATTTTGGCGGCATTATTTAATGCATCTATGCTATTTTTTGTGGCGATGTATATTCTTTACGAAGCCTATCAACGTTTTACCCAACCGCCCGAAATTCAAAGTATAGGCATGTTGGTGGTCGCATCAATTGGTTTAATTATTAATTTAATTTCCATGAAAATACTAATGTCGAGTGCGACTGAAAGTTTGAACATGAAAGGTGCTTATTTAGAAGTGCTGAGTGATGCATTAGGTTCTGTGGGCGTCATTATTGGTGCTGTGATTATCTATTACACCAACTGGTATTGGGTTGATACCATTATTGCAGTTGCGATCGGTTTCTGGGTCTTACCAAGAACATGGATTTTGCTCAGACAAAGTATCAATATTTTATTAGAAGGTGTGCCAGAAGAAGTTGATATTGAGAAACTGCGTAATGATTTACTGACATTAGATGGTGTTGAGAGTATCCACCAATTAAAGGTCTGGGCAATTACATCGAAGAATATTCATCTTACCGTACATTTGTTTGCACCTAAGGTTGACCGTAATCAGTTGCATCGTGCTGCAATTGAAATGTTATCGCATGAACATGGTATTGCCGAAGTGACTTTACAGATCGAAGATGATGCTGAAATGAATTGTCAACATACTCATCAACATGTTGAAGATGAACAACACACTCATTCACATCAGCACTGAGCTGATGTGAATTGGAATTTAGAGCAACGTGTTAGTTTTGCCATTCGTGATTACAGTCACGACATTTCCAATGCTTTTGCGCTTGCATAAAAGCCTGCATTGAAATTTTGAAATCAGGTAAATCTCGCCAAAATAAGATGCCCGCGATGACACAGACAATAAATACTGCAACGGTCGCAATTTGCAGGCCTTGACCAGCGCCATGCCCAAAAATCCACATTCCAACACTAATTAACACCAACACCAGTAAAATAAAAATAGCAGGAACTAAAAGCACCAAGCTTTTAGGCACATTAGGGCGAGGGCTGTTGGCACCTTGACTTACAGGCATAATTTTCACGCTTTGGCATTTAGGGCAACGATATTGCATAAAGATTTCCTATAGTATTTTGCTTATTTTAGCGAAAATTATGCAAAAGCTAAAATCCTACGTTGTTCAAATACATAAACTTACTTATTTTATACTATCTTTAAAATAGACCTCTTGCGTAAGTGCTATTTTCAATGATTTTAGAATTGATCAAACTTAATAAAATCAATACTTACATCTGATTATTTTTTGACTTTTGCAAGAGGTCTAATATTAAGTTGATTCGAGCAATCCATATCGGTCGCAGCTCGTCTAAACCTGTTCGCTAAAATAATATCAGTCATGCTAATTTGTGAACTGAATGTGTTGAATAATGCGCAAGGACTCGCATGCTGCCTACCAAACTTCTAAAATTACGATTAGCTCGCATCGAAAAGGGAGAAGGTCATCTTTCGACCCAAGACAAGCTAATGTTGGTTAGCATGGAGAGTCCTGATTTAAGTGCAAATTTCTTTTTAAAATTGTTTAAAGTCTCGTTACCAAAGCAATGGAAATTCCAGCATGAGACAGATGAAGATATTCTATATACATCACAACTCATCAAATTAATTGAAAACGAATTTATTCCAAGTTATGAATCTCATGCCAGAAAACATGCATGGTATGAACAATGTTTGGTTTATCAGCTCAATTTTGTTGTGCCTCAACCGACACAGCCACAAATCAATCTTTATTTACGTCAGCTAGATAAATGTTTAGATCAACAACCTAAGATTGATTTATTGCTCTATTTTCAACAGCAATATCCAAGTGCAAAACATGCGGTGGCTTTAGCAAAAGCCTATGCAGGCGCAGAACAATATACTGAAGCGATCAAACAGTATGAATGGGCTTCACAGCAGTCTATACAGCGGAGTGAAATTGCTTTTTATGCATATATAGCGTGTTTGGTAAATCGCAACCAGTCTGAGTACATGCCTAATGTAAGCGATGTTGAATATGCAATTGATTTACTCTCTAAATTTGAAAAACCAGTTGATCAAAAAACCTATCTAAAAACGTTGAAATCTGCGGTAAATGCTTTGTTGCCAGCAGTGATATTGCAAACGCAAGCGATAGAAACGAATATTTTGGCAGATGTTGGGCGTAGCTTAAATTCACTGGGCAAGTCAATCGGCGGAATGCTAGGCGGACGGGATTTTCAGCTTCCTTACAATAAAGAAGTGATTGCAAATGCGCCACAACTTTTAACTCATCCGCTCGTATTCGCAGGTCTTGCAGAATCTAGTGCGATACAAAATGCCTTATTACGTCTTTTGAAAAATGATCAACAGTCGGCTGATACCCTATTGTTAAAGTTATGGTTGGCGATTCAAAAAGATCTGGATATTTGGAGATGGCTGGTCGAGCCGATTCAAAGTGAAGAATTTATACAGGCTTTATCTAAAGTTGAATATGAACAACAGCCGACCATTATTTCAGGACCAATACAACTAGTTCTAGAGCAAGGGCTGATGCAATTTTTGGGTGACTTTCGTCTTGATAAACAACACGTTGAAAGACCTGCTTTATATGAGCAGCGAGATATTGTTGTCAATGAAATGGTGAGCTTTGCTCACATGTTCCAAAAGAATATTTTAGAACCTTATTTGGTAAAGCAGCGTTATTGCTCGCAACAGTTACAATTGAATTGGATGGGTAAGTTGAATGAAATTGCACTTTCAAGTGGTTTATTTGCTTATCAATTTAAAGCTGAACAACGTGCGCAAGCTTTATTTGATTGGATGCAACAAAAACTAGAGAAAGGGAACGACTTTGATAAAATGCAAGCCGCTTGGGTGGCATTGCGAGAAGTTGGTCATTTAGAGCGAGGCGATATACAAGAAAAACTTGTTTCTATTGAAATTGTGCTAGAAAAGTATAAACAACTTCGTCTGAATCAAATGTTATTAAAAGTAGATACGGATGAAAAAGTGCAGCTCGAAGAAGGTGAAATGTAACGTTTTCTGAAACATATTTAGAAAATGGACGATTAAATTAATTTAAAAGTGTGCAACAAAAAGACGCAAATTGCGCTAAATAGCATGCTAATCTACATAAAAACAGCCAATAAGTTTATAAAACAGATTGTTGCTCATATCAAAATTGAGTTGCTGAGAAAGGGAAGAGGGAGAACATCTTGAATCGACAAGATGATAAAAAGGCAATGTTCGATATTATGCCTGCAGATATAGAATCATCAGATGAAAAACCGTCTTTATCACGTCGGTTAATCAAT